>JAGASU010000088.1 GCA_017621635.1 Alphaproteobacteria bacterium
ATCCTTGATGAATGTCAGGGAGCTTATGGTTATATATTGAAGACCATAAGAGTCATACTAAAGTGATTTTCTACCTCCCTGGCGCTTTTATAGGCGCCAGTTTTGTTTTAACTTAATTAAACAAGGAGTAAAATCATGACACAAACAGAAGAAACCGGCGCAATCCGTTGCAGACCGGGATATACAATGAAAATGAAATTAAAAAACAAATTATACCGGTTAATTGTTCGTGAATATTATCGGCAAGGAATACCTTGGCAAAAGGTCGGCCGAGTTATCGGAATTCCCGCAGAGCGACTGGAAGAAATGGCAACGCAAAACAAACTCTTAAACTGGTACATCCTCGACCGCCTGTTGCATTTTTACCATAAACAAATAGAAATACGACTTGTCGATTTAGACAAGGACTAAAACAGCTTTGCCCTGCCCCGCTCCCGAGAAAGGAAGTAAATTTTGCAAATGAGCCGCAAACTCCAGCATTAAGCCCCGCTCCCAATTCAGGCGGGAAATTTTGGTAGTGAGCAACACACTCCAACCAAGGAGTGGGATAAAGTATGGTGCTATCGCCAAATGTCCTCCCTCAAACCGGAGCGTACTTAGGCGTACGTGAGGATTTGAGGGAGGCTTCCATTTGGCGATTTGACCGTGCTTTAGCACGCTCCGCCAAGTATATTTATTTTACCCTAGAAGCTTCTTCCACCACGCCTTCTTCTTCCCTTCTTCCGGCTCTTCTTGAACCGCAACCGGCGCCACACGTTCTTCAACTTCTTTACCATTATCGGCATTTTTGTTATAAGAACGTCTGAAGTTCCGCCGTCCTCTGCCGCGCCGTCTGTCAAAATAAGACCGCCGCCCATTAGAGCTGTTTTGCTCCTCTGATGAATTATCTTCATCTTCTGCAACTTCTTCATCATCATTGGCAAAATCAGTTTCATCTTCGTCTAATTTAGCGTATGCCGCCGCAGGCGCACTCACCGGTTCAGCCTTAGGCTTAGCGGTTTTAATTTTTTCAATCCGGTAATCGGCAATGTTTTTAATCGCAGAATCTGCGGAAATGATAATTTCTAAGCCGTATTTTTCTTCCAAATCAGCCAAAATACGCCGCTTGTGGTTTAAGAGATAAACCGCGGTATCTGCCGGAAGCGTCACAATAAGCTTACCGTACATTCCCTTAAAGCCTTCTTCTTCAATCGCCCGCAAAACCAGCGTTGCCCCGCTTTCAGCCGTTCTGGTCACGCCCTGCCCTTTGCAATACGGACAAGGCACATAATTGCTCTCAACAAAAGACGAGTGCATCCGCTGGCGCGAAATTTCAAGCAAACCGAAAATGCTCATCTTGGCAATCTGAACTTTCGAGCGGTCAGACTTCATCGCTTCTTTCATCCGTTTTTCAACCGCATGGTTATTAGCCGGTTCGTCCATATCAATAAAATCGACCACAACAAGTCCGGCAAGGTTGCGCATTCTGAGCTGTTTGGCAATTTCATCGGCCGCTTCCAAGTTCGTCTTGAGCGCGGTTTCTTCAATATCCATCTCATGCGTTGCCCGTCCCGAGTTAACGTCAATAGACACCAGCGCCTCTGTCGGGTTAATCACCAGATAGCCGCCGCTCGCAAGCTGAACAATCGGGTTATGCAGCTTATCAAGCTCTTTTTCTACTTGATAATGCTGGAACACCGGCAGCTCATCAGGCTTGCGGCACTTAATTTTGCGCCCCATATTCGGTGATAAAATCTTGCAAAAGTCTTTTGCCGTTTTATAAGCTTCATCACCGTCAATAATCACTTCGCTGATATCTTTGCTGTACATATCGCGAAGCGCGCGCTTAATCAAATCCCCTTCTTCATAAATCATCACCGGCGGCTGAACGCTGAGCGCCGTATGACGAATATGGTTCCAGGTGCGGATAAGATAGTTATAATCTTTAACAATATCCTCTTTCGGCTTGTCTTCGCCCGCCGTTCTGACAATCAAAGACATCGTGTCGGCAAGCGGCAGTTCTTTAATAATGTCTTTTAAGCGTTTGCGATCATTAGCCGAGGTAATTTTGCGCGAAACGCCGCCCGACTTAATGCGGTTAGGCATTAACACACAATATCTGCCGGCCAAAGATAAATACGTCGTGCAGGCAGCGCCCTTATTGCCGCGTTCTTCTTTAACAATCTGGATTAAAAGCGTCTGGCCTTCTTTAATCACGTCTTGAATGGCAGAACGATAATAAAGCTTTCTTGAATAAATCAGCTTGCGCTGAATTTCAAGATAACGCTCAAAATCAGCATCATCGCCGTCCTCATCAAAAGAGTCATCATTATCCTCATCAAACTCATCGCCGTCATCTTGAGCGTCTTTTTCATCAACTTCTTCTGAAACCACAGCGCCGGCAGTCCCCGCCGCCTCGGCCGAAACCTTAAACTTTTTGTTACCGCGCCGACCTAAAAAGCGTGCGCCGCGCCGACGAACGTTCCGCCGCGGTTTATCTTCAGCTTCAGCCTCGCCTTCTGCTTCAACCGCTTCTTCGGCAGGCTCAACCTCATCAGCCGCAATTTCTTCAACATCATCTGCAACATCGCTGCCTTTCTCACCGCAGCTGCAATGCCCGTTTTCAGCGCAATGGCACTGCCCGTCCTCTTGCCTGCAAGCGCAATCTTCATCACAGCCGCAATCAGCCGCTTCTGCATTCTCACCAGCCGTTGCTTCATCAAAATCAACCGCGGTGCTTACTTCAGCCTCGGGCGCCTGCGCTTCAGCCTGAACCGACGGTTCTTCTGTTTGTTCATCTTCTAAACCGTCTTCTGCTTCGGCCGCTTCGCTTGCCTGTAACGCCTGCTGTCTGGCCTCATACTCGGCCCGCTTCTGCTCACGTTCCAGCTTGCGGCGTTCTTGTTCGGCTTTGCGCTCTGCGTGAAAACGACGCTTGCGCTCGATAATCTCATCTACTTCCGCTTCAACTTCGGCCTTCACCTCGTCAGAAACATTGTAATAATCCGGATGAATTTCCCCAAAAGCCAAAAAGCCGTGACGATTCCCGCCGTAATCAACAAACGCCGCCTGCAGCGAGGGTTCAATTCTCACCACTTTGGCATTAAAAATATTGCCTTTAATTTGTTTTTTTGCGCTTGATTCAAACGCGACGTCTTCAATTTTGTTCCCGTCTAAAATGACAACGCGGGTTTCTTCCGGCTGCGTGTCATCAATCAACATTTTTTTCATAGCCTAAATACCTCAACTAATAATGATCGTCCCGTTCTTCTCGGACGATATGGTTTAATTCTGTTTAATCTGATACGCAAAAAAGCGGGGTTTATTGTTTATTGCTTACATACCGCAAATTCTGCGCTGATACCTGCCATCACTTAACATCTCAAAAAAAGACAAAGCGCTGATATGAAATTAAACTTAACGTAAACGCCGTTGCTTTTTTATTTACAGAAATAAGCAGACATCCCCCCTCTTATATTTCCCTTTTTTTAACTTGGCAAGCAAAATATCACTTTTTTTCAATTTTTTGCCCTCTTTTCTTTAGTCTGAACAAAAAAATATTGACAAAATTAATTTTTCCCGACTATACTGCCCTCCGATAAAACATTATTTTAAACTAATTAAATAAAAACTATTATGAAAAAATTAAAACGTTTGTGGATACTGGCAATTCTTGTCTTTATCTTTTTAGGCGTAATCTCGGTGACACAAGACTTTTTTGTGAAAGTATCCCCCGGACAACGCGCGGTAAAAACCAAGTGGGGCGCCATAGTTGACTCGACTTACGCGCCGGGTCTTGTTTTCAACATTCCGTATTCAAAAAACTTAGGCAACAATGTTGTTCTTGTAGACATCAAACCTCAGCGCTATGAATACACCTTCACGGTTCGCACCAAAGACCTCCAGCAGTTAAATATTAAATGCGCCGTCTTATGCGAAATGAATGACAAAACGGTTCACAAGCTCTATGACAAATACCAAAGTTATGACGCTTATGAACAAAAGATTATTAAAGATTTGGTCAACCGCACCATGTTCACGCTCTCCTCGTTTGTCGACGTATGGTCTTTTATGGGCTCAAAAGAAACCCCGTTAACCGAAGCCGTGCAATATATCATTGCCGACCAGTTAAAAAACGAAAATCTGATGAGTGCCAAAAATTTCAGCCTCTTAGACTATAAAGCCTCCAAAGAGTTTGAAAAACTGGTCGAACAGACCGTGCAAACCAAACAAGGTATAACACTTGAAACCTACAAGGTTGAAATGGCTAAAAAGGCAACCGAGCGCGTGCTGGAAGAAGCCCGTCAGGTTTATGAAAAAATGGCGGCTGTGGCCAAAGCCAACGGTTTGGAAATCCAAATCAAAGCGGCCGCGGTACAAAACAATCCGTTCATAGCACAATATGAAGCGGCTAAAGCTCTGCAAAAGTGGAACGGTGAAATCACGCTGCCGCAAACGCTGACAATTATGAAAGGCGCTAACGAAAACGGTGGTTTTCCTCTCCTTCCAATTATGAAAATCGGTAAATAAACTAAAAAAACTCATCAATTATGATTTATTTTATTATCGCATTTGCACTTTGGGCGGGCGGAAAAATATTCTTTCGCTTCCCAAAAGAACTGGAGAATAACCCGGTACCCGTAATAGGAATAAGCCTCATAGTTACATTTGCCTGTTGCTTGCCTGCTTGTTTTTTCATCGATAATAACGAAAAAGAAGAAGCAAAAAAAGTAACCTTAACCGTTACCAACCGCACAGAGCATGATCATATAATATATCTGCGCTTCTCAGACGGTTACACACAAACTGCCATCATTCCCGGACACGGAGCTGGCCGAAAGGACAGAGCATGGTTTATCGTCCAAAAAGGCGACAAAGTACAAAAATTGATTTATCCGGACGGTGAGTGCGAATACACTCCCGTCTTTGATGAACCTCCTATCCAAGAATAAAAAAAAGCAGCCCTCACCGGCTGCTTTTTTTTATTCCGCTTCTCCCCCGCTCCAATTCAGGCGGTAAATTTTGAGCAGATAGAGATGGGCTTCCAAACAGCCAAAAATTTTAGTGTACAAACAGTCACACGAATTTTTGAAATAAGGCAAACTCAAACCCAAGCCCCGCTCCAAGAGAAAGGAGGGAAATTTTGCGAAGTGACCGCGGGAGCCTACAAAAAAACAGGAGCGTACAAATAAGTACGTGACCCGACCGCAGAAAACTCAATTTTCAAGTTCAGCTCCAATTCAGGCGGGAAATTTTGCGAAATAGCCGCAGATGTCCTTTTTCAAAAATCTTAAGTAGTACATAATAGTACACGAATTTTTGAAATAAGGCTTCCATCTGCGAGCTAGTTCACAAAATTTACCCCTGAATTAAAACATACGTTTGCGACGAAAATATATAATAACCCCAACCGTCGCCGCGGCAGACATCCCGATCACCCACCAAAATCCGTCCGGATTATGCGCAAAAGCCACCGGAACGTTCATTCCCCAAAAAGAGGCAAGCATGGTCGGAATGGATAAAATAATCGTAATTGCTGCCAAAAATTTCATAATCTGATTAACGTTGTTGTTGATAATGCTGGCAAAACCGTCCATCATCCCTTCTAAAATGGAGCGGTGCATATCAACCATTTCTATGGCCTGTTTGTTTTCAATAATCACATCTTCCAAAAGCTCGACGTCATCGCTGTTAAACGCCACGAGTTTTGTCACTAAAGGCGACTTAATCATTCGCAAAAGCTTTAATAAAACCAAATGGTTATCTTTAAGCGCCGTCGTAAAATAAACTAAGGATTTCTGAATTTCCATCAACAAAAAAAGTTCTTTGTTAGAGGTCGTCTTACGCAGCGCGTATTCAATGTCTTCGGTGCGTTTGTTGATGATGTTTAAGTATTTCAAATAAAACTCGGTGCAGCGATAAAGGATTTTTAATAAAAAATGCGCCCGCTCGCGCGTATCAAACGTATGCGCGGTTGAGCGGTTAAAAGAATTAAGAACGCGGTTATCTCTGGCACAAATCGTAATAAAGTTTTTCGCAGTCAAAACCAAACCGCACGGCAATGTATCAAAATTGCCTTCGTCATCAAGCAACGGTAAGTTAATGATAATCGCCAGAGAATTGCGTTCCTGCTCGATTCGTGAACGTTCGTCGGCATCAAGCGCATTGTTTAAAATATCATAATCGACTTTAAGGACGGATGACACCTGCAATAATTCTTCTTCGTTCGGATTAACGAGAGAACACCAAGTCATGGGAACAATTTTGTTTTTCTTTAATTTAGCGAGTTTGCCGTTATCTTCTGTTTTATAAATCCTAAGCACGGCCCCTCCCCGATGGCAAAACCATCAAAAAACAAACAATAAGAGAAAAGTGGTGCGGCCAAGAAGACTTGAACTTCCACGGGCTTAGCCCATAACGACCTCAACGTTACGCGTCTACCAATTCCGCCATGGCCGCACAATCGCGTAAAACAAGAAATACCTAAACCATCTTTTTTAAATAATCAAGCATTTTTTTCACCCCATGTGCATTTTTTTGTAAAACGCAGTTTTCACTTAACAAAAAAACGCCATTCACTCTCTCCTCTGCCTTAATCCAGTAAAGGAAAAACTTCGCTTAAGCCTTTGCAAGGGAGGAACGACCGAAGCAAAGGTTAGTTGTTGCTACAAGTAGAAAGGCAACGCCTTTCGTAGCGGTAGAAAAATTTTGCTTCAATCACCGCGGGAGCCTACCAAAAATAAACTTAAACATCTCGTCCCAAGGAACGCCACATACTCCAACCAAGGAGATCGAGATTTGAGTCTTATAGAGATGAGCTTGATATTTCTTAAAAATCCTAGTATACGAGGTACATGAACTCTCTATCAAGCCCCTCTCTCTCAAATAAAGGAGAAAATTTTGCTTTAGTAGCCGCGAGAGCCAAGAGCACCATCCGCCACATACTCCAACCAAGGAGGTCGAGATTTGAGTCTTATAGAGATGGGCTTGATATTTCTTAAAAATCCTAGTGTACATAAAGGTACATGAACTCTCTATCAAGCCTCTCTCAAATAAAGGAGAAAATTTTGCGAAATAGCCGCGGGAGCCTACCAAAGGACAGGAGCGTACAAACAGGTACGTGACTGTCCTGCAGAGTAGCCCCTCCCGCGAGCTAGTTCACAAAATTTTCCCTTTATTTGATTTTATTAAACAACCTCTCCCACCTAATCGCCCCTATCCAGCTGATAGGATTATACCAAACCGCCGTGTCATCATGCGAATAAAATAAAAACCGCGCCTTGCCCTCAATGTTTTCAAACGGAACCATACCGACATCTTTTCTTGAATCATTGGAGTTATCGCGGTTATCACCCATCATAAAATAATGCCCTTCGGGAATAACAAATTTCGGTGTATTGTCAACCGTGTCAACACTGTCGCTATGCTCAATAATACGATGGGTCTGTCCTTCGGGCAAAGTCTCGGTATATTCGGCAAAATCCTGCACAAACGGCGTATATTCACTAATCACATAGCGTCCAACCGGCTTTCTCTCAATCAACTTGTCATTGATATAAAGCCGCCCCTCTTTCATCTGTACGGTTTCCCCCGGCAATCCGATGATTCTTTTAATATAGTCGGTTTTGTTATCTTTGGGAAATTTAAAAACAACAATATCGCCGCGCTTGGGCAAATCAGACCAAATCCGCCCCGAAAACTTGGGAAAGCTGAACGGAAACGAATGTCTCGAATAACCGTAAGTATATTTGGAAACAAACAAAAAGTCCCCCACTTCAAGCGTCGGATACATTGAGCCGGACGGAATCTTATAAGGCTCAAATAAAAATGTCCGAATCGTTACCGCAATTAAAATAGCGTAGAAAACCGTCATCAAAGTTTCGCCCAAAGACTCTTGTTTCTTATCTTCCTCAACGTTTTGCATTTTTCCCTCATAACCAATCAAATATCCTTAAAAAATAAAAAAAACTCTCAAAAATGCAACCCCAAAGCACAATCTATGCACACCTATCCCTCAGCACTTTTCCATCCCTAAAAAAACTTTTTGACATTTTTTAAAATTTTGTCATTTTTTGTATTGACAACCCCTGAAAATTATGTTAATGTTCCTCTTAGTAAAAGTGATTATTAGGTTTTTCTGGAGAAGGCTTCTCTGGATATTATGTTAAACTTTAAAAAAATTATAATTATGGCTAAGAAAAGTATTGACGCAGTGAACAACAACGCAGCAATGTCTGCAGGTTTTGAAAAATTTCAGCTCTACGCAGAGCCGCGTCAAATAAGATTAAAACCCAAAACCTACGGCTTTTATGAAGTACGCAAAGGGGAAACCAAGAAAACCTTAGGCGCAGTCAAAGCAGTGCTTAAAGACGGTACTAAAGGATGGGTGATAAACTGGGCAGACCGTCAGCGCAAATTCGTTGCCGAAAGCGACACCGGCGTTATCGTCGGCAAACAGGTTTCATCAAGCACTTGCCTGAACGCCCGCAAAAGAAAAAAACCGGCGCTCCTGCCGGTCGAGGACTAAACCTCACTACTAACTACTAACTCTACTAACCGGACCGGCGCTTTCACGCGTCGGTTTTTTCTTTATACCCCCATATTTAAAACCAAAAAACCGCTCCTCTTAAGGAGCGATGTTGCAATGAGTTCAAACAGTGTATATAAGCCACCTTTAAGCTGAAACCGCGCTCCCGAGAAAGGCGGATAATTTTGCGAAGTAGCCGCGGATGTCCCCCAAGGGCTCGCAGAGTAAAAAAAGCCCTGTGGGCTCTTTTTACCGAGAGCTATAGCAGTTGTTGGGTTGTGACTTGCCGAAAGGCAACCAAAACAACCGCTACAACTGGCTTGACCGAACTTAAGTGAGCACGAGCGTACATAAACGTACGTGACGTTCCGAAGAGGGGCTTCCATCCGCGAGCTAATTCACAAAATTATTCCCTTACCTTTTTAATCCGTGCAATCAAGCTTGAAGTAGAAGAATCATGCTTCGCTTCCGCCTTTCCCTGCAACTCAGGCAAAATCTTGAGCGCCAACTGCTTGCCAAGCTCAACCCCCCATTGGTCAAACGAATCAATCTCCCAAATCACGCCCTGAACAAAAACTTTATGTTCATACATCGCAACTAACATTCCTAACGTATACGGCGTCAATTTGTCAATCACAAACATATTAGAGGGGCGGTTGCCGTCAAAACTCTTGTTAAGTTTCAACTTTTCAATCTCAACTTCGCTCTTGCCCGCGGCTCTAAGCTCCGCTGCCGCTTCTTCAACCGTCTTGCCTTTCATCAAAGCCTCGGCTTGTGCCAAAACATTCGCCAGCAAAATTTCATGATGAACACCCGATTCGTTCAAAGAAATCGCCGGAATAATAAAGTCTACCGGCACTGGCTCGGTTCCTTGGTGCAAAAGCTGGAAAAACGAGTGCTGAACATCGGTTCCCGCCCCGCCGAACAAGGCCGGCCCCGTCGCATAATCGGTAATTTTCTTATTATCCAGACGAACAGACTTGCCGTTGCTCTCCATATCAAGCTGTTGCAAATAGCTCGGCAAAAACTTCAAATACTGATCATACGGGATAACGCCGTAACGATGAATATTGTAATAATCATTGTACCAAATGCCGATTAAAGCCATAATCACCGGAATATTCTTTTCAAGCTCTGTTTCTCTGAAATGCTTGTCCATAGCCTCAGCGCCTTTGAGCATATCTTCAAAGTTTTCAAAACCGACCGCCAGAGCAATTGAAAGCCCGATGGCTGACCACATTGAATACCGTCCGCCGACAAAATCCCAGAACTCAAACATATTGTTAACATCAATGCCAAACTCAGCCACCGCCTTGGCGTTGGTTGAAAGGGCAACAAAATGATTCTTAACCGCAGATTCCCCTAAAGCTTCAACCAGCCAGGCGCGGCAGGTCTTAGCGTTGGTCAGCGTTTCAATCGTTGTAAAAGTCTTAGAAGCCACAATAAAGAGCGTTTCCTCGGGCTTAATTTTATTTAAAACCTCAGCGCACGCCGTCCCGTCAATATTTGAGATAAAATAGCTGTTAATCTCTTTATCCGCATATTTCTGCAGCGCCTGAACTGCCATAAACGGCCCCAAGTCAGACCCGCCGATACCGATATTAACAATGTTTTTAAGCTTCTTTCCCGTCGCACCTCTGAAAGTCCCGTCCCGGACGTCATCGGAAAACGTTTTCATTTTAGCAAGAACGCGTCTGATTTCCGGCATAACGTCCACACCGTCCACCATAACCGGCTTCCCCGAAAAATTGCGCAACGCCGTGTGCAACACCGCCCTGTTCTCGGTAATGTTGATTTTTTCGCCCGAAAACATCGCCTCAATCCGCTCTTTTAAATGATGTTCTTTTGCCAGCTCAAACAACGCCTGAAGCACGTTATCGTCAAATCTGTTTTTGGAATAGTCATAATAAAGCCCGTCAAACTCAATTGCATACTTCAGGGCTCTGTTTTCATCCTTGTCAAAAAGGTCGTTTAATGTCACATTCTTAAACCGGTTATATTCGTTCATTAACCGCTCAACACCAGCAGATACTGCCATTTTATCATCTCCTAATAGTTAATTTATAAAGAGAAGCTACCCCGCTCCGCCCCCGCTGTCAACAAACAAACCGCCGTTTTGCTCTTTTTTCCACAAAAAAAGCAACGCTCCGCGGCAAACTTCTCTTAAGTCCTCTCCCCCGCGAGTCATTGCGAGCGGGCGTAAGCCCACATATGCGAAGCAATCCATAACTTGTGACTTCAGTCACGCAAATTTTAATAAAGCAACGCTCCGCGTCCAGTCGTGGATTGCCGCGGTTGCTGCCTTACGGCGCACCTCGCAATGACTCAAAAAAAGCAAGCCTCCCTCTAAACTTCAAGCCCCGCTCCCAATTCCGGCTGCAAACTTCTCTTAAGTCCTTGCAAGGAAGGTACGCCCCCTCTCCCCGAGTCATTGCGAGGGGCATGGCGTTAGCCATACGCAACCGAAGCAATCCATAACTTATGCGCAAGCATTCCTTATCTACTTCACAATTTATCCCGCCTTACCACGGATCATCATACTTCAAACTCGGATCATTAAGCCTTTTCACATAGCTTGAATCTTTACCAGCCTCCAAACCTCTAAAC
>JAGASU010000089.1 GCA_017621635.1 Alphaproteobacteria bacterium
ATTTAAATGACCCGTTTACGGGTAAATAGTAACAAATTGCGTCTGTCGGACGCTAATAAGCCCCGTTAAGGGGCTGCCAGGGGTAAAGGGTTACACCCGTTTATGAAGAACCGCCGGCTACGCCGGCGGGTTCCTTTTTTGTGCGTAACATCGTTTCTTATATTGTTTTTTCCTTTTTTGCGGTAGGCTTGGTCAGGAGATAAAAAATGCCGCAGAGTTTTGAGTATATCGTTAATGAGAAGACGACGAGCCTTATTATCGGCTCTATGCCGGGGGTGGCCTCTTTGGAGGCGGGCGAATATTATGCGCACCCGCAGAATTTGTTTTGGCGGTTTGTTTTTGAGGCGTTTGGAGAAGATTTTAATGCGCCTGATTACCAGCACAAAACCACACTTTTACTTCAACATTCAATCGGGTTGTGGGACGCGGCCGGAACTTGCGTGCGTGAAGGGAGCCTTGATTCGAATATTAAAGATGTGGTCCCTAATGATTTTTATAGTTTATTTCTGGCTTATCCCAAGATTGAGCGGCTGTTATTTAACGGCAAAAAAGCGTTTGAATTATTTAAGCGATTTCATGCGCCGCTGTTAAATAACAAAACTTATTTAGTTTTGCCATCAACCAGTCCGGCAAATGCTTCTATTCCTTTAGAGAAACGTCGCAAGCTATGGTTTGCGGCACTTCAAGGCTAAATTTTTCTTGACAAAATTTTAATTTTTGATATTTTGCTGCTGATAACTTTATTATTAACTAAAAACTAAAAATTATGAATTTAGACAATTATTATCGCTATTTCAGCAGCCGCTGTTTTCCTCTTGGTACTAAAGTGTATCTTTTTGATGACAAGCATTTTGCCATTGATAAGGATAAATCGGTTCGGGTATTTCTTCTTAACAACAAAAACGCTATGGAAGAATTGGTGGTCTTTTTTAAGAGTCAGTTTGATTATATTTACGTTTTTGAAAACGGATATATTCTGACTGCGGCCGGAGGTAAGGCTTCGGTATATAATCTTGACAAGCTCTGCGATTCTTTTGAGTATAAGAGTGACTGTAAGCTCTGTTTTCTTAACAATGCTGTTATGTATACTGATAAATCGGGTAAAAAGGAGATTTCATTTATGGGATCACCTGACAAAACGGCAAGAGAGCTTGTTTCGACTTATCTCGGCATAAAAGACGGCTTTGATCTTCTTGATGCCTCAAAAAGCGATTTCGGAAACATTTATATAAAAATTCAAAAAGATGCTCAACCGGTTTATTTGGTTTTTACCCCTCCTGCCAAGAACAAAAATGATTTCAGCATTGTTCATCTCCCGCAAGAAATCAATAAGATAACATTATTGAAAAACGGTAATTTTATTGTAAATTTTTGGTCATCTTCACGGTCAGACAACTTTGGTTGTACTCTTTATGATTCTACGGGAACAGCTTTGTTATCCTCGGTTGAAGAGTTTGGCATTCGGCCCTTGCAAGACGAAAGGCATTGCGTTTATCAAAATGCGCTTCTTGTTAACGAGAACGGCAGCTTTATTGATGAGTATAGAAACGAATTAGCTATTTCCAGAAATGGTTATAAAATCTATGCTTATACGATTGATTTCGGCCCTGAACACCAAAAAGGCCTTTGGCCGGGCGGCCGCTTTCAGCTATCAGATTCAGATTATTTCTGTTTTTGGCAGAATGGCTGGTTTCACTTAGTTCCGATGTGGCGCTATACCTCATCCCCGATTAATATTGTTTGTGATAAACGTTATGCCTTTCGGATTGAACATGCTCTCGGTCTTTAATTTAAAACTCTCCTTTAAGGAGAGTTTTTTATTGACAAAATTTTATTTTTTGATATTTTGAGCCTGCTTATTTTATTATTAATTAAAAAAATATATTTATGGAAAGTTTAGGTTCTGCTAATTCAGGGGCTTTTTCGTTAGAATTTGCCCGATTGAAGTTTTACTGGCGTTTTTTTGGCAATATGCCTAAAGAGAAACTTGCCGGCGGTGTGACTATTTATAACAACGGTTTTATCTCTCTTGTCAACCTTAAGACGAACAGACTGGATGTTTATGACACAACCGGAAAGTTGGTTTATGAAGGGATTTCCGGTTTTTATGTGTTTGATAACGGCTACAAGCTTGTGGTGTATCCGGATAAAACCGGAGAAGTTTTCGGACCGGTGAAGCGCAAGGTTTTGAAAACCGTTAAAAATGTTTGTTTTATCGCAAAACATAACTCTTTTTTGTGTAAAAACAAAGATTGTTATGAGCTTTATCAGGTCAATCGGGGGATTTCTGCTCCGTTTATCTTAAAAAAAGCTGTACAAATCTGCGGACTGACAGACAACAAAGACGGATTTACAGCGCTTCGTTATACGGATTTTTCGGAATTGCTGGATAAAAAAGGTCAGGTTATCGGCTTTGATCGCGCTTTTGAAGTGTTTTGTTTTGAAAAAGACGGCAGTATATCAGCTTTAGACAAGCGTTATCAACGCTTTAAGGTAGATGTTGAGCAAAAAAAGCTTGTTGCTCTGCCTGACGAGGCTACACCCCAAAAAAGTGAAAACGATGCGAGCAAAACTGAAACTACGTGCTTCTCCTGTCATCGTTGTTACACGAAAAACGGGCAAATATTTGTCGAATGGCCAACAGGCGCTTTTGTTTCTATTATGGCTGAGCATTATCTGACTATTGATTTTGACGGCAAGTTTTTGGTTTTTGACGTGAATATGGCAACAGGTGAAATTTTCGGCGCTCTGTCCAGTCTGGTTTATGAATTTGGCTGCGTTGAGGAAGATATTTCCCGCCAGATGTTTGAGTATCTGGTTTTGCTGACAAAATGTCTTTCCGGCATAGAGTTTTCTCTAAAAGAAGCTTATAAGCAATATCTTTTAGGATGCTGTTAAAAAACTCCCCTTTGGGGAGTTTTTTTTATTTAGCGGGTATTTTCTTTATTTTTAAGCGGAATTTTAGCGTTTCTTTTGGTTTTATGATATTTTTCGGCCAATTGCGCTATGTGGTTATAAAGCTTTTGCATTTTTTCATCCCCGCGGGCGGCTAAATCTTCAGGATGTCCTTGAATACAAAGGATACCAGCTTTTTCATTACCCCATATTTCAGGAACGCCGTCGGCTTCCGAGATAGCGTATAAATCCATTTTAACGAGCGGTTTTTCTTTGACATAGTCTTGCAAAGCGCCATGAACCATGGCTTGTGTATGGCGCGAATTTATCATTACACGGTTTTCATTTTCTTTTATGTCCATAATGGCAAAAATCGGCGTATCTTTTAAGAGTTTGATGGCGTGCATTTTCACATCGGTTTCTTTTTTGGGTTTATGCACGGCGTGCTCAGGCACTTCATCTTTAATACTTCGATACATTTTCATTGCGCCTAACAACGCCCCTATCATCTGAGCGCCGGCACAGATTCCCAACATCGGCTTTTTTGCGGCATACGCTTCATTAATAATAGATTTATAGGCAAAAAAGCGTTTGCCCTCTTTGGCTCCCATATCTTTACCGTCAATAAAAAAACTTTCAGGATTATCAAATGCGCCGCCGATCAGGACTGCCCCGTCACAGGGCTTAGCTTCAGCGTAAGCATTGTCAAAGTCAATAAAACGGAGATTTGCTCCGGTATTTTTCAGAGCTTGAACATAATTCAGACCGATAGAGTAATATTTTTCTCCATTTTTTGCGGTGTCCTGCCCTAAGAGTACACCTAATGTGGGCGCCATGGGGTCAGTTTTACCGGACACACTTTGCGGCAGTCTGATTTCTGCCGTAGTGCCGCTTTCCTTTAGAGTGGCCAATTCACTTTGAGCAATTGCAAACGCTTTAAACTCTTCTATATATTCTAAGAAAACCTTTTTACTTTTTGACATTTTTCCCCCTTTTTTAGCGATTTGCTTTATTAACTCTATAAATAGCAGAAAAAATACCTGTTGTCAATATTTATATCTCTAAAAACGCCAGCACGTCCTCGGGGGTATTGACGGCAACGACCTCGGTATTTTCCATTTTTAAGAGAGCTTGCGCCAAGGCGTAATCATTTCCGCCTGCAGCGGTGCGGTCACCAAAAAAGATAATTTTATCGTTCGGATGGGCTTGCCTTATTTTAGCGGCAATTTGCTCCTTACCGAAACCTTTGGTGACGATATCAAGCGAGATTTTGCCGCCAAGGCTTATTTCATATTCGGGAAATTTGCGGTTAAGCTCGCCTGACATCATTTCACGCTCGTGGTTTTGATTATCCCATGCGTTATAATCCGCACGCGCCTCAAACGGACAGTTACGTCCTAAGACGCTGAAATTTAACATTCCGGGGCGAAGTTCAAGATAATTGCCATAGAGCTTACCCTGATAGAGCGTATTTTTACGATAGGCTTCCAGCATTTGCAGGAGTTCCTTTTTTAATTTAATCTCCTGACGATAAACTTCTTTATTTTTTTGATGAAAAACATTGCCCATTGAGCTATAAATGCCGCTAAAACCGGTGACGGCGTCTGCCGGAAGCTGCTCGGTGATTTTTTCATAGTTTGAACCGGCCGCAAGATAAGCCATATGAGCTTTCAACCACGGAATAAAACGGCGGGCAAAATCCGGTTTCATCGGCTGGCGCGCGGGGGTAAGCGTTCCGTCCATATCAAAAACATATATATTCATAACAGTCCTCCTTTTTTTGATGACAAACAGCTATTTATCAACAACACATTTGTAATAGGCCTTGGAAGGGACAAACAGCCTGCAGGTAACATAATCAACATCGACAAATTCGGCGTGCGTATTTTTTTGATAGTTTTGGCAGAGGGCGTCAGCGCGTTCTTTTATATCTTCTTTACTATAAAACAACGGGTTATAGCAGATCGCGGGTTGCCCCGGTTTGGAAGCCCCGACATAGACGTATTCCGTTCCGGGTTCACGCCTACGGTCTTCAAACGGTGCAAATTCGGCACAAGCCGAAACCAACGCGCACAAAAAAAGCAATATTGATAATTTTAGAGTAGACAATTTGCAAATCTCCCATTAAATTGATGTATGTTTGGTATTATAGAAGAAGATGAAATAAAATGCAAAGCGAAAATGTATATATTGGGGATGATAAATTCCAAAAGTTTTTGGATCATTATAATTGCCCTACCCCGCTTTTAACGGTTAAGCTTAAGTTTGCCGGTGCGATTTCAAGCCCGAACCCTGATTTGCGGCCGACTGACGTGATTGCTTCGTTGTTTTATGAAAATAACCAACCGCGGCTTGTGACCAAGAATGAAGCTGAATTATTTTTCAAATTTTTTATGGGGCTTTGGGATGAAATGTTTGTTATGGTTCGCACTAACACATTAAAACTCCCGGCTTTTTTAGGAGATAAAAACAGCAAAGAGGCGTTGAGTGCTTTTTGTAACGCTCGTGCAAACGCCATTGAACTTGGTTTTGTTGAGGGATTTTGGGGCGGTTTAGAAAGTTTGAATATCCCCAAATTTGCGGCGGAACTCATCTCTTCTCTTTCCGATCTGGCCGGCGTTTATACGCGGCTTTCCCAACGGCTTGAACGCCAGGAAAACCCGAAAGATGTATATCAGGTTATGCAAAACACCGATAAGACGGTTGAAAAGACTTTGGGCTTTTTGATTGAACATTTTGTTTTGCCGCACATTGAAAAATTACAGCGTGTTTTAAATTAAGGAGGTATTATGGAACTTTATGACGGACTTTTGAGCAGACGCTCTATTCGCAAGTATAATCCGGAAAAAACATTAACCAAAGATGAGATTTTAGACCTTATCAGGGCGGCAAGCTTTGCTCCTTCGGCGCATAATAAACAGCCGTGGCATTTTTTAGTGATTGAAGATAAAGAAGTTTTGAGAAGTTTGCGTTCGGTTCAGCCGTGGACATCTTTTGCCAAAGACGCGGCTTTGGCGATTATTGTTTGCGCGGATACGGAAGAAACTTTCCACCGCGAAAAAGAGGGCTGGAATTATGCGCAAATCGACGGTGCGTTAGCGGCGCAAAACTTATTGCTTGCCTGCCATGCCAAAGGACTTGGCGCTTGTTTTTGCGGTGCGGCACCGATGCCGATGGTTGTTGATAACCTGAGAGCAAAATTTAATATGCCGGAAACAATGTTACCGATTGCCATTATTCCTATCGGTTATCCTGAAGAAACACCCAAAACACCCGAAGACCGGCTTAATATGGCTAAAATTCATTGGGAGAGCTTTTAAGCTTTACCATAAGATAAACAAAAA
>JAGASU010000090.1 GCA_017621635.1 Alphaproteobacteria bacterium
ATACCCACAGCTACAGTTGTCCCAGCGGGTACCAGGCATCCAGCTGTTCGTCATCTCAAACTCAGACCGGGACAACTTCTAAGGTTTGCTCTTGCGGCGCTACTTCCGGCACCTGCTACAAGTGCAAGGCTAAAACCTGTACCAATACATGTTTTTATACTTTACGTTCTTGTCCAGCCAACGGTTATTGTAAGAGCTGCCAGATAATAGGTTCTGACTGCTCGGTCGCCAGTGGCGGAACCAGATACAGCCTTGTCTCCTGTCACAACGGAACCTATATATCAACGTCAGGTAATAGCTGTGTCAGCTCTTGCGGTATAACAAGGTGTCAGGATTTATGTGTTAGATCAGGAAAGCGCTTAGACGAATGCCAAAGAACTTGCAACCTTAACCCTTGTTCTTATTCCTAAGCATTCTCATAATAAATCTATTTGCTGATTGATATTATAAAAACAGGTTTTATTCTTATACCACAAAAAAGGCTCTGAAATTTCAGAGCCTTTTTTAGTATAATGATATTAGTCCCCCTAATGTCTTTTGGCCTATTCCCCGTAATGATGTGTTTTAGAGTATTTTTACAGGGAGAATTGTTTAGCAAGGAGCCTTTTTTTTATTCTTCTCCGTCGTCTTTTATGCGCTCGATGTTGGCGCCGACGCTTTTGAGTTTTTCTTCCAGTTTTTCATAACCGCGGTCTAAGTGATAAACACGGTTGACAATAGTTTCTCCCTCTGCGACCAATCCGGCCAGAACCAACGCAAACGATGCGCGCAGGTCGGTTGCCATCACTTGAGCGCCGGAAAGCTTTTTCACGCCTCTCACAATAGCGGAAGCATGTCCATGAACATTAATGTTAGCCCCCATACGCAAAAGTTCGGGCACGTGCATAAAACGGTTTTCAAAAATGGTTTCGGTAACCATTGAAGCGCCTTCTGCCGTCAGCATTAATGCCAGAAACTGAGCCTGTAAGTCGGTCGGAAAGCCGGGGAACGGTTCTGTCATAATGTCTTTTCCCGTTAAAACGCAATCTTTAGCGTCAACAATAATGCTGTTTTCATTCTCGATAACCCGGCAGCCCATGTCTTTCAACACTTGCATCGGACGTTTCAGGGTATAGGGCAGAGCGTTGATAAGCTCAATTCTGCCGCGGGTAATCGCCGCCGCAACGGCATAAGAGCCGGCTTCGATTCTGTCTGCGATAACTTTGTGATTTGCCCCGTGCAGCTTGTCAACGCCGTCAATCGTCAACACTGCGGTGCCGATTCCCTCAATTTTTGCTCCCATGGCGTTAAGCATATTGGCAAGATCGCTGATTTCCGGCTCTTTGGCTGCATTTTCCAATACCGTGCGTCCTTCAGCCAGGGTTGCCGCCATCAAGACATTGCAGGTAGCGCCAACGGAAACCATCGGAAAGATGATATGCGCCCCCTTAAGGCGTTTGTCCACCGTGGCGTGAATATATCCGTTTTTAATTTCAATATGCGCGCCCATTTGTTCCAGCGATGACAGATGAATATCCATCGGTCGGGCACCGATGGCACAGCCGCCGGGCAGTGAAAGCTCGCATTTTCCGTAACGGGCCAGCAACGGACCCAAAACATAGTAAGAAGCGCGCATCTTGCGAACGTAATCATAGGGCGCTACCAAACTGGTTGCCTCTTTGGTTCTGTATGAATAGGTCTTGGTCGGATGTCCGTCTACAAAGTCGTCAAAAGCATCAATCTTGGTTCCCAATTGCTCCAATAAGACATTCATTGCCTTAATGTCTGATAACATCGGCATATTGGTCAGCGTTACGGTCTCATCCGTTAACAAACTGGCGCAGATTAAGGGTAAGGCGGCGTTTTTCGCTCCGCTGATATAGATTTTACCTTCAAGGCGTTTGCCGCCGATGATTTTAATCTTATCCATGATGCTTCTCCTTACAAGTTAGTCCTGATTTTCCGTTTGTTTATTCTTTCGCGATTTTTTGAGTTCCTCGCGTTTTTTCTGTTGAAGCTTGCGTTTCTCCAAATTTTTTTGTAAGGCCTTTGCCTCGCGTTCGAAACGCATTTCTTCGCGACTTTGGGTTTTTTTATGGTTTTCAGACGCCATTTTACACCTTTTTCTTAGTGACAAATCTTACTCTACTTCTCTTTTATCCCCATAAGTTTAAAAAAATCATAAGAAAATTGTAAAACATACTTGATTTTTATAAAATGGTTCTGTATGTTACATTTCACGAGTTGAGAATATCTCTTGAATTATTATGCCGCTATAGCTCAGTGGTAACGCTAAGTAAAATTGATACCGACGTATCAATTTTGTCTGTAAGTTCTTCGGAACATCTTAGCGAAAAAGGAAAATTAATTGACCGCATTGAGCTTAGATGCCGAAGGCACACCCGCAGGGTGGCTCTACGCAAATTTAAGATTATTATGCCGCTATAGCTCAGTGGTAGAGCACACCCTTGGTAAGGGTGGGGTCGTAAGTCCGATTCTTACTAGCGGCACCATTAAAAAGCCCACCGTTATGGTGGGTTTTTTAATGGTTTTGTCAGCAGTTGAACTTGGACTTACGAAGTAATGTCCGGAGCAGATAGTTGGCGAAAACGAGTGCAAAACTTTAGTGGATAGCTTAGTTTTGTACGAAGTTTAAGCCTTACGATGCGAGGAGGACCCGCAGCAGCGGGAGTACCCATTCTTACTAGCGGCACCATTTATCAAAAAGCACCGATTGAGGTGCTTCTTTTGTATGTATTCCAAGCTTTTCAAACAGTCCTATTTTTGAGATTTTGAAAAGAGCAAATTTTAGTAACTTATCGGACTTTTTGGGAAAAGAGATAAGAAAATCAAGTTTTTTGTTCAATCAAATCCCTGTCCGATATTTCTTTTCCCAAGGCCAATAAAAATCTTGATCTCCCTCATCGTCCATTTCATAATAAGGATAAAACGTGTCAATAAAATGAATATAATATCCATCTTGGGATGTTATGCGTATATGCTCACAAACATTTATATTTAGATTTTGTTTACATCTTACCCATAATTCATTGTTTTCAGAATCGATTGCCCAATCAACTATTAGGTAAGGTACAGCATATCCTTTTATAAGGTTAGCTCCTATTTTTAGATTATTTGCATACTCTTCCAACGAATTGCTACTTTTATTTGATGGGCATAATGGAAATTCTAAAATTTCATGGTGTCCCTTATCACAAACGAGAAGAGCTTGAGAATTTTTTAACGAGGGGATATACCATTCGTTATCAATAACTAAAAAATCTCCTTCTTTTCTTATTCTATCCTCTTCTTTATTTTCTTCTTCTGTATAATCTCTTAATTCTTCATAGAATTCATTAGGTAATTTTCTTTTATCTGGTGCCCAAAGAGGCCTATCATTCATAATTAAACCTCTTTCATAACATCAGGAATTTTACCACATTTCTTTTCTAGTCTTTTAGAAAATTCTTTTTCAAATTTTTCTTTATCAGCATCCGTTTTGCTTTTTAATGCTATAAATTCATTTGTAATAAAATCAACAATACAATCACATTTGGTTATATTAGCTTTTGTGTTTTGTTTTTTATTGTTGATTACAGACAATTTACATTCATAGCGAACATCTTCCATTTTATCATGAAAGCGCTCTAAATCTTCCTCTTCTGATGATGAACTGAATTCATAGTCAAAACGTATTACAGGAACGGTTTTATGGTTTTTATTTTTTGTTTCATATTTGAAAACACCATCTTGAATGGCACACTTATTATCAGGAGCGGATATATACATTTCATCATAATACTCAATATTACGTTGTGGGGTTAATAAAACGGTCGCACCAATACAAAAATTTTCATCATATTCTGCTGTGCAGGCACTCGCTAAAGCATAACTATCTTCAAAAACTTGAAAAACTTTAAATCTACGCATATCCATACAATCAGGATTATGTTCTCTTGTAGATTCTAGATTAGGCAAAACATTCATCGTAGATATTTGAGAACAACTTAATAGCATAAAAACTGTAGCTAATATAAAATTTTTCATAGTAACCTCTCTTTTTTAGTATACTACAAAAATAAACGTCGATTTTCAAATATATTCTTTATTATCCAGCATCTCGATTTAGGTGGTCAAATCTTCTCAAAATAAGTTTTAAAAAAAGAAATACAATACAAATAAATTATTAGATTTCTGAAACCGGTGCCGATAATTTTATGCAGTTTTTGTTTTAAATCTGTCAAAGAAGATACTACATTATCGATAAATGTTTTGATAAGGAGGGTGAATCATGAAAGTCGGGATTATCGGAGCCGGTTTGGTTGGCAGCACAACGGCATATACTTTGGCCATAGAGGGAACCGCACGGGAAATTGTCCTCGTGGATATCAATAAGGTCCGGGCTGAAGCCGAGGCTGATGATATCATTCATGCAACGGCCTTCAAACAGGACTGTACCATTTATGAAGGTGATTATTCAGACCTGAAAGGGGCTGATGTCGTCATTATTACCGCGGACGGAGCGCCCAATTTTACCGCCTCCCGTTTAGAGCTTGTGGATGGTAATACAAGAATGTTTAAATCCATTATTCCCGGTTTGGTAAAATATGCTCCCGATTCGATTATTGTCGTAACGACCAATCCGGTAGACGTGATGACAATGGTTGCTTTGCAGCTGTCCGGGTTTCCAAAATCGAGGGTTATCGGTTCCGGCACGGTATTGGATACGGCGCGTTTTCGCTCGCTTCTGGCCAAATATCTGGATATTTCGCCGCAGTCGCTGCATGCCCTGGTTTTAGGCGAACATGGCGATTCTGCGGTAGTGTCATGGTCTTCGGCCTGTGTCGGCGCTACCTGCATAGAGGAGTTTGCCGCCGGAATAGGACGTCCGTTGACGTCGGAAATAAAGGCGCATATTGCCGAGGACGTTGTACAGATAGCGTACCGCATTTACCATGGCAAAAAAGCCACTTATTACGGCATTGCCGGAGCGTTGAGTACAATTTGCAAGGCTGTTGCCAAAAACGAGAGACGGGTTTTGACAGTCAGTTCTTTGCATAAAAATATTGAAGGGCTGCAAAATGTATGCCTGTCTCTGCCGTCGGTCGTCGGCGCCGGAGGCGTCGGAAACACGTTGCAGCCTTCTTTGTCCGCTGATGAACTGAAAAAACTGCGGGACAGCGCCGAAATCCTTTGTAAGGTTCAGCAGCAGGCCTGTTCCCAGTTGTCTTAAATAAATGTTGTCTGAACCGGAAAAATAAGATATTATCGTCCATTATGACATGATAAGGAGAAAAAAATGAAAAAATTAGCGCTTGCCTTGCTGGCAATATTGGTTGTAGCCGGTTGTACTTCCAAACCGGAACAATCTTTTAAGGGCAAAGAGTACCAAATGTTACAGGCTCAAAACAATGCCGTTATTACTCTGGGCTTCTCTGCCGACGAACCGCGTTATTTCGGCAAGGTCGTAAATAATTACTTTGGCTCTTATGAAGTCAAAGGTGATCAGATTAAATTCGGTCCGGCCGGTGCAACGATGATGATGGGACCGGAGAAAGAAATGGAGGCAGAACACAATTATTTACAGATTTTGCCTCGCATAGTCAGCTTCCATTTTGTTGATTCCAATTTAGTACTAGTAACCAACAACGGACAAGAAATTGCATTTAAGGAACTCGGACCTGTTAAACAACAATAATCTGATGATAAAAACACCCTGCGTTCATTCACAGGGTGTTTTTTATCGGTTATAATAAAGTTCGACGTCCTTGATTTCTATAGCTGCCGGATGATCGGGGCGGCCTTCTATCCTGATGCCGAGCGTTGCGTTTTGTGCCGGTTTGTTTTCCGTTGAAGATATGACGGTTTTGCCGTCAATTTCCAAATTCAGCTGTCTTCCTGAACGTTCAAATATAATTTGATAAAAAACGTCCGGTTTCAGCGTAAAAGCGTCTGCTTGTCCGACTAAAGCGCCGTCTCTCCATATTTTAGCCGTTTGTTTGCTGCGGAGTTGTTGCAGTTCGACAATATATTCATAGTCGCCGTCATCGTTGCGGCTGATGATTTTTATTTTTCCGGTCTGAGTAAGACTCATTAACTTAAACTTGAAAATAAAGTCGCCGCTGATTTTCTGCGGATAAACCAACGCAACCCCCTCAGACCCGATTGATTCCTGAATGTAAAGCTGGTTGCCCTGAACTTCAGTCTGCATATTGTCGCTGCTTTTATCCCATTTGTTCAAATCTTCGGCACTGATGGCTTCCCCGCTGATTCCTTTTAGCGTGAGTCTTGACGACTTGGCTTGCCAGACAAGCGCGCCGCTGACGCCGATTAACACGACCACAAACCCTAAAATAAGATATTTTTTCATATGCGTTTCCTCCCTGTTCAGACATCATATCAGCATTGTATTAATTAATCGCATTAAAATTTATTTCTATCCCAATTTTTCCGTCCACGCCGCACAAATAACTATTTACTCTCATTTTGTTTTTTGTTATAATAAAATCAGGAACAACAGGTTCCGGATTTTTAACTGTCAAAGGACGAAAACGATGAGATATTCAAGTTTATTGGCTTTGTGCGCGTTTATGCTTTGCTTAAACACGCCGGAGGTGAGAGGTGAAATTCTCGCCGTTCACACCTATGATGTAATGACACACACCGCACTTCTTCCGAAACCTGTTGCTTCCGACAAC
>JAGASU010000091.1 GCA_017621635.1 Alphaproteobacteria bacterium
AAAAGAGGCTTGCCTATAAAAAACGATCATTTTTTTTCATCAATTTTTCAGGAAATTAACGAAATATTAACCTTTTGATTATATTATATATCTTGTATTGAGTGAGTTGCTGAAAAAAAAGGATCGTTTTTTTTCAGCAGTTATGGTAAATATACAGATTAGTATTTCTTTTCGGTTTTTTCTTAGTTTTATCTGAAATTCTTATTGATTTTTGCCATTCTTATTTCTATATTAATAATCAGAATAACTTTTGAAGAAGGGGAAACTTAATTATGTTTGAAAACAGAGAAGCTGTTTCTTATAGCAACGCTCAGGTTATTGATGAAGGCCTGCGTAACTTTATGCTTAAAATTTATAACTATATGGCCGGCGGACTTTGTGTTACCGCATTGATTGCTTATTTGGTTATCAGCAATCCGTCTATTTTGCGGCTGTATTTTAACGAAACCGGATATTCGGCATTCGGCTGGCTGGCTTTGTTTGCACCGCTGATTGTTATTTTTGCATTCGGCTGGGTTTTGAATAAAGGCACATTACAACAGGTGCAAGCTACTTTTTGGGGATATTCAGCATTAATGGGGCTTTCTTTGGCACCGGTCTTTTTAGCTTATACCGGAGCAAGCGTTGTCCGCGTTTTCTTAATTACCGCTGCAACGTTCGGAGCTTTGAGCTTGTATGGTTACACCACTAAAAAAGATTTAACCGGCTGGGGAAGCTTTTTATTTATGGGGCTTGTCGGTTTGATTATTGCTTCTATTGTCAATGTCTTTATGCAAAGCTCGGGATTGTACTATGCTTTATCTTACATCGGCGTTTTCATTTTTGCCGGTTTGACGGCTTATGACACACAAAATATGAAGTCTTTATATTTTGCGAACAGCACTCTTAATGATGATATGACTTCAAGAGGTGCTATTGCCGGAGCTTTGTCTTTATATTTAGACTTTATCAATATGTTTATTTATCTCTTGCGCTTATTAGGCGATAGAAGATAATTTTTTATATTGTCTTTGGCCGGGACTTGTGTTCCGGCTTTTTTATTTTAAGGAGGAAAGAATGACTTGTGATATAATGGAGCTTTTTGCAAAAAGACATAGTTTTTATGAAATCAACAATCACCTTCCCGTGCAATCGCTTGAGGTTGTTGCCCTTATTAAGGACGCCTTGAAGCTTTATCCCAGTCCGTTTAATTCACAAAGCGCCAGAATTGTTTTACTTTCAGGAAAACAACATCTAGCTTTTTGGGAGCTTACCAAGCAAGAACTCTTTAAATCAGCACCTAAAGAAAAGTATGACGGAATAAACACCCGTATTTCCTCCTTTGCCAAAGGTTTCGGCACGCTTTTGTATTTTATTGAAACGGATATTGTCCAAAAACAAGAGCAACAAATGCCGCTTTACGCAACTAATTTTAAAAATTGGGCTTATCAATGCAATGCCATTCTACAATTTATGATTTGGAGCGCTTTAGCAAACAAAGAGATTGGCGCCAGCCTGCAACACTATAATCCGCTGATTGATGAAACAGTTAAAACAACCTATAATCTTCCCAAGAGTTGGGAACTTGTTGCACAAATGCCTTTTGGCGGTATCGCCACCACCCCACCGCCGCATTCGGTATCTGATATAGAGGAAAAATTGCTTATTTTAGAATAACTTGCTATTTTTGCATAAACTCCTTGCTTTTACTATTTTCCCTGACTACAATATTTAGGAATTATAGGAGGATAAAATGCAAGAAGTATTATATGGCAAACGAATCAAATTATGTCGGCCTCAATGTGAGTTAGCAGTGGCTGAGGATATGTTCAAAGTTGTTGATAGATGTATGGCAGACTTTTCGCCTTGGCTTGACTGGACAATTGAATATACGAAAGATATGGCTTTTGACTTTTTAAAAACCGCAGATACAAATTGGAATGGTGGTAAAGAATTTGTATATGCTATATATCTTGAGAACACTTTTATCGGCTTAATTACTGTTTTAAATATTGCAAAACAACATAAACGGGCTGAAATAGGTTATTGGCTGGATACGGATTACACCGGTAACGGCTATATGAGTGAAGCGGTTAAGCTTATCGAAAAAGAGCTGTTTGACAATGATTTTAACAAAGTTATCATTCAAACCGACGTCCTTAATGTTAAATCTGCCAAAATTCCGCAAACATTAGGTTATCAGCTTGAGGGGATTTTGAAAGAAGATGCCTATTCCCAAACAAGGCAATGTTTTTGGGACAGGAATGTCTTTGCTAAATTAAAATCGGATTATGTTGCTTAAAAATATAATAAAACTCTTTAAAAAGCAAAGAAGCCAACTTTAAGAGTTGGCTTCTTTTGAATAGTAATAATCCTCAGCCTCATATAATTGAGGAGAGGCTTCAACGGCATATGCCGTTTTGGTCAATGCACATACGCTGTGAAAACTTCCCGGCAAAAATAAGGCCATATCTCCGGCAGTTAATGTGATAGAGCATTTTTCCTCAGGGTGATTAATTAGATAGAGATCAACCCTGATTTTGCCCTGCAAAACATAAGTATATTCCACCTTATGATAATGCCAATGATTGCCCCGCGGAATGTTTTTTTGGTATATGTTCATTCCCAAAAAGTTAATCCTTTCCGGAAAATTCAGCACTCCGTTCGGATAAGGTATATCTTTATTAAAGAAACCCCGACCGTTTTGCAGTGCAACCTTGTCCGGATAATCCGACAATGCCGCCGGAAAAACCTTAACCAAATTCCGAAGATGGATCTGCGCATCCGTCACATTTTGCGAAGAAGCCATTTGAGGTATTTTGTCAGCAAACAGACAAAGCAACCTTCTAGCTTCAGAAGTTATGCGTCCACGCAAATCTTTGCAGAACAAATGAAACACATAATTTGTCGTTTCGTTCTCTTGCTCACATCCTAGATAAACCAAATCTCCGAAGGTCTTGTAAGTTTTTGTCAAGTTCAGCGCAACTTCTGACGGATATTGCAATGGTGGCAAATCCGCTTTTAATACCTTTACGGCCAAACAGTCCGGCGAGGTTAATAAAATAAAAATTTTCATACGTTATATTTTTTATTAATAATTTATTTTGGTTTAGTATATATTATTTCAGACAAATAATCAACATAAAATTTTGTCAAATTTTGTGCTTGCAATGTTTCTGAAAATATGTTATATTCTTTTTATCAAAAGTATTATTGTGTACAGTTATTGAGTAATCAGAAATTGTTTCATAATATGCTTTTTATTTTTGATTTGTTTAACTAAAAAATACAAAGGTTATGAAAATGAGTTATGGTTTTGTATTGCTCGTTATAGAGTTTGCTCTATTTATTTACGGTGCAATTACTATTTCAAATGCTTTTATAGCAACCACTTGTGGTATTGGCGCCGCAATTGCAGCCATATGGTTTGTATTGAATCGAAAAGAATTATTGAGATTTGGTCGTAAGTGAAGAAAAATCCATCTTGAATGATTATCATTCGGATGGATTTTTTTATAATTTCTATTCTAAAGTCCGATAAGTTATCAAAAAATGCTATTTAAAAAATCTTAAAAATTGGACAGGCTGAAAGGCTTGGTTTTCATAACAAAAAAGCACCCCGGAAGGTACATTTTAACAAATGGTGCCGCTAGACGAAAGTGCGCGCGGCTTGCCACTGCGCACCCTGCGGGGCGGCTCATTACATTCGCCGACATCTTGAAACGAATTTCATCCGTTTCTACGATTCCGGACTTACTCGTAAGTCCATTTTCAACTATCGCAAAACCATTAAAAAAACCTCCGCAAGGGAGGATTTTTTAATGGTGCCGCTAGTAAGAATCGGACTTACGACCCCGTCATTACCAATGACGTGCTCTACCACTGAGCTATAGCGGCATATCTATAAAGTGCTACCAATGACATATTGCAACGTTTGCACAACCGTTTCATCAGTTAGCGAGAGTTAGAATAACCAAACTTTTTATAAAATCAATAAAAAATTTCATTTTTAGATATTTTTTTCTTGTTTATGATAAATCTGTTATTTTAAGCGCATAATTTATTTGAAAAAATTAAAAGTTAATGATAAGTAAAGAGTGTATGTTACTTGGGGATTTTTATAAAAATGACAAATATGGCAGAACGCGATACTCATAAGGGTAAAATTGATTTCAAACCTTTAGAACGTTTTTTATGGCTTAGACGTAATTTTGCTTATTGTTTAGGATTATCTGCGGTTATTTGGGTTGTCGGGCTCAGTTATTATATTGAGCATTTTATCGGCTGGTCCAGCATTTTGGCCATAAAGCCGGCTGATTTTGGCTTTTTTATTTTATCTGCCACAGTACCGTTGTTTTTCGTATGGTTTATTTTAGCTTATATTGAGCGTAGCAGCAGTTTAGATGCCAATGCGCGCTTGTTTCAAATTTATATTGACGGCTTAATGTATCCTGATGAAGAAGCCTCGCGTGAAGCTAAGGCTATTTCCACCGCCTTACATGAGCAGACTTCTTTGCTTCAAAAAGAAAACAAAGCGGCTTTAGAGCAATCTTTAAAACTAAAAAATGATTTAGAAAATCGAGCTGAAGAACTTTCCAACATTCTTCATCTGTTAGACACTTATTCCGCCAAGACATTGACCGAGCTTAATGACGGGGTGAAAAATTTAGCGAATCGGTGTACTTATATTACAGATAAAACAAAGGATTCTGCCGATTATCTAAAAAACTGTTCTTCTGAAATTTCACAAAATTCGGATATTTTTTTAGAAAAACTAACCCCTTTACTTGATGAAATTTCAACCCTTTCATCCGGTATAAAAAATAATATAACCATTAATAAGGAAAATCTTATCAACCTTAAGAATCAGTTAGTGTCGTGTACAGATTTAAGTCAGAAGCATATTAACGAGATGTTAGCGACAACTGATAAAAATGCAAAACGAATCGAACAAACTTTTTATAAAACGGCTGAAGAATATGATGTTTTGGCTAAGCGATTGGATTTAAGCGTTTCAGGTATTGAAGGAAGAATTGAGGAACAAAAGCGGCTCATCTGCACTCAAACCAATGTGCTTGACCATAACTCGGATTTGCTTGGCAATAAACTTTCTAAATACGGCAGCTCCGTTTCAGAAGAAATCGGCAAACTGGTGAAAAATTCAATAGAGCTTGAAAAAATGACCAAACGGCAAGTCAGTGCGCTAAAAACGATTAATGCAGAAACAGGCAAAGCTATTCGGGGAATCGGTGATGTTTTTGATGAAAAACGTATGGAGATTGAACGCCGTTCAGAATATGCCGTTAACAGCATGCAAAACGTTATCATTGCCATTAACAAAGAAACAGAAAAATTGTTATCTTTCACCAACCTGACACAAGCCAAAAACTATGATTTACAGCATATATCGGAGACAATTGTCGATAAAATCGGCGATATGAGCAACAAACTTGCCCTTAAAACAGACGCGTTGAAAGACAAAGCGGTTGATGTTATTGAGAAATTTACCCAAGCCAGCGAACTTGTGAACAAACAAACCGATAAAATGAACGTTTCGTCTAATTTAGCAGTTAATAACGGAAAAGAGAATGTTAAGCTTTTAGAAGAGCAGAATTTTTATATTAATAACGCGTTGACAAACATTGATTTACTCGCAGAAAAGCTTCAGCGACTTCAGGCTGATATAAAAAAAGCCTCTGCGGAAGCGGATAAAACTTTTACGCTTTATGAAAAACAAATTCGTCAGTTTAAAAACATTAAAACACCTTATGCGGCATATGACACTTCCGAACCGGAGTTTGATCAGGAAAAGACAATTATTACCGCTAAGGCCGTTAATCGTTTTCTACAAAATACGGGGATTGTTATTGAAAAAATGTTCGGACATTCGGATTTATTTGAATTGTGGGACGCTTATCTGGACGGTAGACAAAATGCTTTTATTGAAGTTTTGAACAAACATATCACATTTAAGCAAATGCAAGCCATTCGCAAAGCCTTTGATGACAATACAGAATTTCATAACAACGTAATTAAATATTTGTATTTAATGGATGTTATGATTAAAGAGATGAATAACCCGTTACCGACAAGGAAAGAAGAACTGATTAACCTGTCGGTCAATATGTCGTTAGACAAGCTTTACTTTGTTTTGATTAAAACATTAAACAACGCGGAATAAGAAATGAGCATTATCGGACTTAAAAGCAATGTTTTTTTAGCACCGATGGCGGGTATTACCGATTATCCGTTCAGAAAGGTTATTGCGCAAAGGGGATTAGT
>JAGASU010000092.1 GCA_017621635.1 Alphaproteobacteria bacterium
AAAGCTCGGGCAATATTGCCTCAGAGCTTTTAAAAAAAGCCGGCGTCGACCCGGTCAAATTAAACCAAGACGTCGGCGCTTATCGTAAAGGCCGCTTGGCAGACAGCGAAACTGCCGAAGATACGTTTGAGAGCTTAAAAAAGTTTACCACCGATTTAACCGCCCGCGCCAAAGAGGGTAAACTTGATCCCGTGGTCGGCAGGGACGCGGAAATCCGCCGTACAATCCAAGTTCTGTCAAGACGTACCAAAAACAACCCTGTGCTGATAGGGGAGCCTGGCGTCGGTAAAACCGCGATTGTCGAAGGGCTGGCGATGCGTATTGTCAATAAAGACGTACCCGAAAGCCTAAGAAACAAACGCTTGCTTGCGCTGGATATGGGGGCGTTAATCGCCGGTGCTAAATTCAGAGGAGAGTTCGAAGAACGCTTAAAATCTGTCTTAAAAGAGGTTGAAGAAGCCGCAGGCACGGTTATCCTCTTTATAGATGAAATGCACACCATCGTCGGCGCCGGTGCTTCAGAGGGGTCTATGGACGCCTCGAACCTCTTAAAACCGGCGTTAGCCCGCGGTGAACTGCATTGTATCGGTGCCACCACCTTAAACGAATATAAAAAATATGTTGAAAAGGACGCCGCTCTGGCAAGGCGTTTTCAACCGGTTTATGTCGATGAGCCTGATGTGGAAGAAACAATCACGATTTTGCGCGGGATTAAAGACAAATTTGAGCTTCACCATGGTGTGCGCATTTCAGACGGGGCGTTGGTAGCAGCCGCCGAGCTTGCCAACCGCTATATCGCCGACCGTTATATGCCTGATAAAGCTATCGATTTAATGGATGAAGCCGCGTCTTCTTTAAGAATGAGCATAGACTCAAAACCCGAAGAACTCGATACGCTTGACCGTAAAATCCTCCAGCTCAAAATTGAAAAAGAAGCCTTAAAAAAAGAAACCGATGAGCACTCTCAAAACCGTTTGCAGGAGCTTGAAAAAGAACTGGCGAATTTAGAAGAACAGGCAAATCTCTTAACCGCTTCTTGGAACAAAGAAAAAGCGAGTCTGCAAAAAATCACCGAAATCAAAGACAAACTCGATAAAGCTAAAAGCGAGGTTCAAATTGCCGAGAGAAACGGTTTATACGAGCGGGCAGGGGAGCTGCAGTATGGCATAATCCCCAAGCTCTCAGCCGAACTCGCAGAACTTGAAAAAACGGCTAAAAGGACCTCCGAGCAAACCGTAAGTTCGGAAGACATTGCCAAAGTTGTTTCCAAGTGGACCGGCATACCGACCGATAAAATGCTCTCCTCCGAGCGGGAAAAACTGCTTCATCTCGAAGATTATCTGAAAAAGCGCGTCATCGGTCAGGATACGGCTATTCAGGCAGTGTCAAACGCCGTCCGTCGTTCCCGTGCCGGTATCGCCAACCCTGGCCAGCCGATAGGCTCGTTTTTGTTCTTAGGACCAACGGGTGTTGGTAAAACCGAGTTAAGCAAAAGTTTAGCCGAGTTTTTGTTTAATGATGAAAACGCTATGTTAAGGGTCGATATGTCCGAATATATGGAAAAGCATTCGGTTTCACGCCTGATCGGTTCGCCTCCGGGCTATGTCGGCTATGATGAGGGCGGCATTTTAACCGAGAGCGTCCGTCGCCGTCCGTATCAGGTTATTTTGTTTGACGAGATAGAAAAAGCTCATCCCGATGTCTTTAATATCTTGTTACAAATCTTGGATGACGGTCGTCTGACAGACAGTAAAGGCCGCACTGTCAGCTTCAAAAACACCATTATCATTATGACTTCAAATTTAGGCGCCGAATATCTGATAGACACTAATCTCCCCATAGAAAAACGGGAAGAAAAAGCCTATGAAACCTTAAAACAGGCATTTCGTCCCGAGTTTTTAAACCGGATAGACGACATCATAATGTTCAACCGTCTGTCAAAAGACAATATTAAGCAAATAACAGCTCTAACCATTGCTAATATTGAAAAGCGCTTAAAATCGCGGGGCATAACCCTGAAATTAACGCCTGAGGCTTTAGACTGGGTGGCAAACAACGGCTATGATGAAGTCTATGGCGCGCGCCCTCTAAAACGCCTCTTAAAAAAGGAACTGGAAAATAAGCTGGCTTTAGCTCTTCTCGCCAATGAAATCTCGGATAATCAGGAGATTAAAGTAGAGCTAAAAGATGACGGCTTGGCATTTTATTGCTGATATCAGGCAAAACCTGAAATCCTCCGCTTCAAAAACGGGGGATTTTTTTTATTGTAACCAAATCTTCATTTTTTCTTTTTAATAATAAGTATTGCAAAATGTCTGAAAATCTGCTAGAATAACTAAAAAAGCATAAGGGAGTAACGAAGATGACTGATACAAAGACTAAAAATGCTATGATGGAAGATATCAAGTTGGCTAAGGCCAAGGCATTGCTTGCCCGCGCCGGTATTGAGACTGATAAAACCTTAAAACAATTAGTTGCCAGATATGGCGCCAACACCTATGACATTGTCTTAAATGCAATGTTAAAGCCCTCCCGAATGATGACGGCCGCCGGCCAGAAATATGCCAATTCAAAAAAAGTGATCGAATATTATGCCGCTCATCAGGTGCCGGCAGACCAATTGGCTTCGGCAATAGGTAAAAGCAAAACCGAAGTCGCTAAAAAAAGTTCTCAAAAAGTCACGTCTTCAAATTCAAACAAAAAAGTTGTAGCAAAAGCAGAAGTTAAACGTGATAAATTTAATAAAAGGGTAAGCAATCGCGCTCCGTCCAAAACAGCTTCTTGGGGATTAAACAGACAAAGCACACAGGAAGCGCCGGCAGTTGTTCCTTTCAAACCCAACACTTCCTACCTTGAAACACCCTGGACAAAAGAGAAAAGAGAAACCAAAACAAAATCATCTCCTGCCGCGAAAAAAACAGCGGTATCAGCCAAAACAAAAGCTAAACCGGCTGAAAACTCTTTTGATGCCTTCACTAAACCGCTTTGGAAACAAGTCGAAGAAAATAATTCTCGCGCATGGCAAAAACCGATAATGCCGGTTGCCTCGGCGGAGGAAAAAGCAAAAAAGGCATACGATAAGGCGTTTGGCGCCAGAATTTCAGGTGAAGTTTCATTAGATGAATTAATGAAACAAACAGGGGTAACACAGGCCGATATTCAGGCAGTTTTCAAACAAAACCCAGAGATTGTTCGAGAAATGGGCGGTGGTAAAACCAATCAGGCCTTGGCTCGGGCAGCCTCGCGTGTAAGCGGCAGCTGTCAAGGCGGATGTCTTGGCGGGGTGCAGACGATATATGCCAACGTAAGTAAAGAAAAAGCTGATATAGTCAGCGCACAGGATGGCGCTTGGCCGAAAAAAATTCCTCAGGCCGGAAATTATAACTCCGCTTGTAATGTCTACATTCCGTTGGAAAAAAGCGGGCAATATATTACGTTAACCTATCCGAATAAAGCATATCACAAGCAGGAAACGTCCAAAGAAGCTGAGGCAATGAAAGAGTTTAATAAAAGTCTTCCTGCCGGAACAACAGTTTGTCTGGATAATGATATTCCCGATGGTTACCGCGGTAAGGCCGGGCTTAATGAAAGTGAAATTCATGGCCATACCTGGGTGCTTGATAACACTAAAGCTTCTTGCAGTGATGGTCGTCAGGAAGACGGGCCTAAGTTCTCCCGTTATGGCAAAAATATGCACATTTCAATAGCTAAAGACAATTATATTTCTAAAGATTTAGCCTTGAAGTTGATTAAGCAAAAACAAGCAAGAGAAGCTGCTCTTGCTCAGGCCAAACAGCAGAATAAAGGGCGCGCATAATAAATAAGGAGAAAAGCCATGGGAAAGCAAAATGTCATAGATGCCGGAGTAACAGCTGACCGCGTAAGTTTTGCCCTGAGACAAGGCGATATCGAACAGGCACTTGCCCTTATGGAGCAAAATTACGGACCTCAGGCAAAAGAGTTTTTGCAAAAGGCGATAAATTACGGTATCCCTATTGAAAAATTAAGTCAGGTGTTTGCAAAAATTGCTGATTATATAGAAAATGCTATGGGCAAGTTCGAAAGAAATCAGCATCTGAAAGAGTATGCCGAAAAGCAGGTGCAAATAGCCGTAGAGCAAAAAGCAAAAGCCGCGGAAGAACAGGCCAAAAGAATTGCGGCTGAGCAGAAAAAAGCTGAAGAAGATTGGAAAAGATTTGAAAAAAGGCTTGAAGAAAAAAGAAAAGAGCGTGAAAAAATCTTATCTGAACAAGGAAAACTCTCATCTGAATATAAAAAGCTTGAAGCAGAAAACAAAAAACTCTCAGAACAGCTCAAAAGAGAAAAAGATGCCAAAAAACGAAAGAAAATCGAAGCTAAAATCAAGAAAAATAAAGCGCGTCAGAAAAAAATACTAAGAGAGAAAGATAAAAATGAACTGCGCCGGCAGAGAGTGTTAAAAGAAGAAAAAGAACTGAAACTAAATCAGAAAGCCGTATCGGAAAGACGGGAACAACTTAGACAACGCCGGCAGAAACTGTTGGAAGAAAAAGAAAAACTTGAAACGCTCAAACAACAGAACCAGCAAAGAGATTATACTTCTGATAAACCCGTTGCGGAAACAGAGAAAAAACAGCAGACACCGGTTCAGAACAATGAGCAGCTTCGCACTTTAATGTATACAAAAGAAGGGCGCTCTTAAAAGAAAATATTATAAAGAAATGCCGCAAAAATAAACACCATAAATAAAAATCCGGTCATAAGAAGCACCCGATTAGCGTTAATTTCGCGCCTTAAGCGCCAGGCAGCAGTAAAAACTGCTAAATAGCACACTAAAAATGCGCCGCTGGATAAATTGACAATAGCATTAAAATCAAACAAAATTGTTGCCACAATAATGACAAACGTTGTAAACAAATTGCCTTTCGTGCCGAACCGCCAAAATTTTTCATGGTAAAATGCCGGTAATTCCTTATCAAGCGATAAAGCTCTTGAAATACGGAATATGCTGAAATAAGTCGCGTTAATTCCCGTTGCATAAGCAATAAAAATCGTCAGATATACCAAAACAAATCCCACTTTTCCGAAAAGTTTTTGTGCGGCAATAGCAACCGCTACGTTAGGATGGGCATAAAGCTCGGATATGTCAGTAAAATGGAGTACGACAAAAGCCAGACTGCAATAAAGAGCAATAACAGCAATCAGAGTAGTGTAAATGGCCGCCGGAATGGTTTTTTGCGGGTTTTGCACATCACCGGCCGCATTCGTGATAACCCCGTATCCGGCAAAAGCAAAAAATGTCACCCCGATACCGCCCCAAAAACTTTTAAGTTTGGGCAAGGGCAGAACAGCCGTAAAAGCTCTGTCATAAAACACTAAACTCAAAATAAATAAAAACACCAAAATAAACAGTTTTAACGCTACCAAAAACGTTTCGGTTTTGCTGGAATCTTCAGTTCCTAACATATTAAGAAAAGCCATTGCCGTAATCAAAACAACTGCCGAGATATTGATGATAAAAACATTATCCCCGTTGTGAAACAAATGAGCCGCGTATATACCGAAAGATTTGGCCATCATGGAAATAGACACCGCCGAGGTCAGCAGGAAGGCAGGCTTCAAGCCCTTCCTGCTTGCCCTCATCCTCTTTGTCTGGTTGATAGGCGGCGGTTACTGCCTTGCCAAATTC
>JAGASU010000093.1 GCA_017621635.1 Alphaproteobacteria bacterium
AGACACCGCTTAAGAGCGGCGTTTCGTCTTTGACCCAGCCCCAATCGTGGTTTCCCCATAAAAAATTTATGATAAAGGGGGTAAAAAAGAGCAATGTCCAAAGGTAGAGAGCAAACCAGTTTTTGAAAAAAACGGGATTTAATTTTAGAGAATATGGTTTGCCGGTCGGTGTCATTGTTCGGAAGTCTTTTTTTCTATGATGTAGGTGGGGCGGTTTTTAACTTCAATAAAAATACTGGCGATATATTCGCCGATAATCCCCATAAACAAAATGGTGATACCGCTGAAAAAGGTGATGGCGGACATTAAAGACGCCCAGCCGACAATAGTTGAGCCTTGAGTGTAAGCATAGATTGTCCAGAGCATAAGGAAGAAACTGATGATAGAGATAATGACACCTGATAAGGTGATGAGGTGAAGCGGAACGGCAGAAAAGCTCGAGATACCTTTCAGGGCGAACAGAATCATCTTTTTTAGGGGATATTTTGAGGTGCCGGCCTCACGTTTTTTTCGCTCATAATAAACGTTGCAGGATTTAAAACCGATTAGGGGGACAATGGCACGTAAAAAGAGGTTTTTTTCGGTAAAACTTTGCATTGCTGCAACGGCGCGATGGCTGAGGAGGCGGAAATCCGCATGGTTGGCAACCAGTTCCACGCCTAAGATTTTCATCAGTTTATAGAATAAAAGGGCGGTATTTCTTTTAAAAAAGCTGTCTGTATTACGGCGGGAACGCACGCCGTAAACCACTTCACAGCCTTGGTAATAGCTTTCAACCATTTGTTCGATGACATCGGGGTCATCTTGGAGGTCGGCGTCTATGGTGACATAAATGTCGGCTGTGGTGTTATAGAGGCCGGCAAGCAGGGCTTCCTGATGGCCGAAATTTCTTGATAAGCAAATTCCGTTTACAAAAGCGGATTTTTTATGCGCTTTTTCGATTAATTGCCAAGTGGCGTCTTTTGAGCCGTCATTGACGAATACGAGTTCGCTTGCCGGCGCAATCAGATTTTTTTTGATGAGCTTTTGGCGAAGAGCGATGAGCGTTTTTAAGCTTTGAGGAAAAACCTCTTCTTCGTTAAAACAAGGAATTATGATGGCCAGTTTAGCAATATGGTTCATGGGACACCTCTTTTAAGAGTTAGTTTTGTTTGTTATAGCGCAAAAATGTAATTTTTTTATTAATTTTTCGGCTTTAAGGGTAGAGTTGTTTGATTTTTTGGCGGAAATCGTCAAGGCCTGTCTGGTTATAGACAATAATGATGATATCGTTGTTGATGAAAACGGCGTTTTTGTGAGGGAAGGGGGCGGCTTTGCGGATAAAAAAGTCATAAACTTCGGGCGTGATATCTGCGGCTAAAAGCGGGGTTTGGTGGTTGATATAAGAAAAGGGAGAATAAAACTCCATCAGGTTTTCGCCTTGCCACATAGCAAGATAAGGCAGGGAGAGCAGAAAGACATCATCTTTATCATAGCGTGTTTGGTGGTAGGAGGGGCGCAGGGAGAGGTCGCCGATCTGGTAAAAGCGATATTGGCGGGAGGGGTTAAAGTTTGGGTGTTTTTCTACACGTTCTATCATGCGGTCTAAAATCTGAAATTCGGCTTCAAAGCCTTGTTGCCAGCTTTTTAAGGCACGATAGTCATTGATGATGTTTTGGAAAATGAGTATGGGGGCGAGGATCAGGGCTATGCTTTGGGCCAGCGGAAGTTTAAACCTTAATAACAAACCTAAAGCAAAAGCATAGAGAAAGGCAAAGCCGTAAAAATCTATTCTTGAAACAAACTCCGTGTGCGGGACGACGAGGAATGTGGTCAGAGATGTTGTCCAGATGGTGCCGACGAGAAGAATAAGAGTGATGAACTTGCGAGCATAACCGTCAGTTTTTATTAAAGCGCCGAGGAAAGCTAAGACGCAGAGGGTTAAAAGAAGGAGCTTATAGCCGCGGGGCATAAACGGCGTGGTGATGTAAAATTGGCTGAAAGCGATTTTTAAGGTTGTGATGAACTTGGCGGGGAGGGTCGAGAGCGGTGTGGTTTCAAGATTGTAAACTTCAGCATGCGGGAGGAAGTGAAGTGTTATTTTAAACAAAACGGCGGCTGTAAAGATATTGAGCAGCGTGTATTTATGGATTATAATTAAATCTTTGAGCGTTTTGTGTTCAAACACATAAGAAAAGACGATTTTTGCGGCAAGACAGACAAAAAAGGTGTTGATTATCGGGGGATAACCGCCGAGTGTGACATAAAAACAGAGAATGGCTGCAACTGAAAGTGCAAGCTTGGTGCGGCTTTGGTAAATTTGAGCGGAGAGATAAAGCCCTAATATGGCGATAAATGTCCATAAGAGGCAGCTGATAGTGATGAATGTAAAATAAAGCCAAGAGAGCGTGTAGGGCAGCGTTGCAAAAAAAGTGATAAACAGGGTGTAGTTTAAGAGTGATTTTTTAATCTTCCAGTATTTTGCCAAAAGCCACAAAGCCAAGGTTAAAAAGAAGAAGCCGATGAGATTGTTTAAAACAGGGAGAATTTGCCCGTTGGTTAAAAGCGTGTAGGGAATAAACTGGGTAAAACGGCCTTCAAACAAGCCGGAGGTTAAAAGCAATTCTTCTTTGATGAATTTGACATCATGGTTGCCCCACATAAAATTTAAGCTGTGGTATAAAAAGCAAAAATTGATCATAAGAAAAGAGATGAGCCAAGACTTGAGGTCAATTTTATCCGGTAAAAGAGAAAGATTTTTTAAGATTTTAATCATGATAGCCTCTTTGCAGCCGGTTAAACTGGCCGGTTAACATTTCTTTGCCCTCAGGGGTTAAGGCGATGACGGCATAGGTGTCGTCAACATATAACGAATCGGGAGAGGGCCAAGATTTTATCTGTGTGGTTAAAAAACGGGTCATATCGCTTGTGATTGTTTCAGGTGTTATGGCATTGGCGCTTTTTACGAAAGAGAAAGGCGGATAAAAGTTATAATATTCGTGGGGGAGCCAATGGCGGATATAAGGGGTTTTTAGGGTATAGAGGCCGTATTTTTCAAGAGGGGAGGCGGTGTAATATTTTTGTCTTAGCGGTAGCTCTCCGGCTTGGACAACAGTGTAGTAAACATAAGGCGAAAAAGAAGATGTGTTTTGAATGCGGGAACTTAAGCGTTCTATGAGGCGGTTTTCTGCCGTGAAGCCGAAAAGATGCGTTTTGGCAAAAGAAAGGTTTATGTTGATATTTTGCCAACACAGCAGAGCGGCGGCAATGAAAGCAAAGTTTTTTATAAGGCGGGA
>JAGASU010000094.1 GCA_017621635.1 Alphaproteobacteria bacterium
AGCATTTTGCGATACGGTTCATAACCTTTTTCCTGCAATTTTTGCGGATGGAATCCTAAAAGATTCCATTTTTGTCCGACCTGAGAGAGGATATCCGGTTCTGCTCCGGCAGAACCTTTGATAAATAAATCAGCATAATACCAAGATTCAAAACCTTTGGGCAAAACGCCTACCGCCATGTCGGTATACAAGCCGACTTTCATACCGGCATTATGGCAGGTTTCTTTGACTTGCTGAAGCTGTATTTCCGCTACCCACTGCGTGTATTTGTAATAATTGATTTCATTTTTGTGGGTTTTATAAAAGGCTTGGACAGCCGCAGACCGGGGATCTTGATATTCTTCGGGCCACTCCGTCCAGTCTGCCGGAGCGGGATCTAACGATGAAAAATGCTTATTTAAAGCGTGAAAGAGAGCAAATTTATCCAAATTGTCGCCAGAGTCATCGCAAAAAACCCGAAAACGATCACGTCCTTCTTTGCTTTGAGGGGAATATTTAAATTCTTCATAACACTTGTGCAATATGTCATCCACCAGTTTTTGGGTAACGGAATAATTAACCAAACTGCGGCGCCGGTTTCGCCTGACTTTTTCCTGAAATTCAGGACTATTGTAATACTCTTGTATTTTTGCACTGTTTTTAAACTCAGCTACGGCCGTGACGTCCGTATAAATATAGTTAAAAAACATTCGGCTGTCCGGCCCGTAGGGCGAAGCGTTTTCGGGCTGATCATCACGCGCCGAGTGCAGCGGATTAACCCCGATTATTCCTGCACCATTTTTGCCCAAAATATACCCCAGTTGCGCTAAATCACTGAAATTACCGATACCTAAATTATTTTCGCTTACCTGTTCATAAAGCTGCACCGGCACGCCCCATGTTTTTTTGCCTTCATTAATAGAAAGGCGGTCATAACATTTTTCAGGAGCAGAAATCAGATGTGTTTTCTGTTCTACCTCACAGCCGTCTTTATCTATATATGAGAAATCCGCCGTATGGTAGCCGAAACGAACGTCAAACGGAAATTTAAAGCGGTATTTATGATAAACAACACCGTTAATCGTGTGAGAATTTTTATCATTCTCGGGCATAATTTCAAGATCTTTGACGGCGATTTCCCCGCTGTAAAACTTTTCGGAATCATCAATAACAATTTCACCTTTATAATATTTTTTCGGATTTTCATCCTCATAAAAATTCCATTTTAACTTTTGAACATTTTCGGGTAAAGATATTTCCACCCAGTCCACTTTATTTTGCCGCAAGACGGGAATATGATGAACGATATTGATAAAATTGGCATCCATTCTTTCTTTTACCAAGGTTAGTACCGTGGTAAAATTTTCTTTTCTTTGCGCTTCATCTGTTGCATAATAGTCAAAATTTTGATCTAAAATTCCCATAGCTTTGAGCAAATCGACCTTAATTTCGCAGTTTGATTTATATTCAATTCCCGACAAATCTGCAAGCCTGCCGAGCGCGGTATCAATATCTTTGATTTCCTCGGTTGTCATAAAAAATCCTCTATACATAAAATTTATTCTATATTATGTTGCCCAGTATAGAAGCTAAAAAAACATTAGCAAACAAAAAGCCCACTTATAAACAAAAATCGACGGCGATTTGTAATGTATTTTTTCTTGTTATCCTGCGACGTTTAAAATATATCTTTTTTTATTTTTAAAACAAGTTTTAGCCGAGTGTTTTTTGTGTTATCAGACTTTAGTTTTAAGTTATTATTTTTAGAAACAAATAAAAAAATATTAGAGTTAATAGAACACGTTAGATTAAAAAAGAAAAAAAATTAAAAAAAATGCTTTACAAAAATAAAATCCTGTTTTATTAAACATACCAGTCACGCACTCGTAGCTCAACTGGATAGAGCATCTGACTACGGATCAGAAGGTTGTGAGTTCGAACCCCGCCGAGTGCACCATTTATAAAACTCCTGCCACCGGGAGTTTTTTTTATGCTTTAAACGGTGTGAGAATCCGGCCGGTTATAAATCGTAACGCAACCAGCAAAACAACACATTACCGTCATTTTTAAGCCCCGGGACATAGGCCGCATTTATTGAGGCTTTCTTATAGCTTACGGCAGCAATCGGCAAAGGCAGCGGAATCGGAATATACGCATATTCATGGCGCTGGGTTATACCTAAAGTGTAACCATAGCCCAAATGCCAATTTTTTTCATTATCCAAAGCGGTGTTTTTTAAGTAAGCGTAGCCGAAAAAGGTTTCCATATAAGAATTCGAATCCTTGAAAGCCATGGCGTAGAGGCCATGCCAATTTTCATCTTCATAATAAGAAAGAGCAGCACCTAATCCCCACGGGGTTTCATTATATTTATCAATATGGGCGTTGTCATAGGTTAAGCGGTTATGCCAGGCTAAAACCGGAATCATCAGGCTTTTTTGTTCGGAATGATAAGTTTTGGTGATATCTTCTTTCAGCGTATCTAAAAAAGAGGCTTGCGCCGGCGTTACTGCTGTCAAGAGGGTACAGCCACATAATATCCTAAAAAAAAATTGCCGCATCGTCACATCGTCCTAAAAAAATATTTTTTTACGCCCAATGTTTTAGCAATTGAGTACAAAATATTAAATATTTTTTTACACTTTTTCCCTAGATTTTGTTGCAGTTAGTGAAAAATAAAAAAGGATGTTCTTATGCGTTTGTTAGCTGTTTTTTTGTTTGTGATATTGTTTTGTTCCTGTCAGGCAACGGGGACTAATCACGGGGCTAATGTTACGGCAGATATTCTTTCGGTTAACTTTTAAAAGATAAAGAAAAAAATGATAGACCTTCACACGCACTCTACGGCTTCTGACGGCTTTTTAACCCCGTCCGAGATTTTGAAAAATGCTCTTACCCTTGAGCTTGAGGCTTTGGCTTTAACTGACCACGACGCCGTTTCGGGATTAAAAGAACTTCATGCAGCGGCGCTTCATAAAAAGATTGAAATTGTTAACGGTGCGGAACTTTCAGTATATTATCCGCGGACGGATATGGAGATTATCGCACTTGATATTCCCGATGCAAACCTTAGCGCTTTTGCCGACTATCAAAACCAAGAGATGGCGACAAGAGAGATTTTGGCGCACAGGCGGATTGAAATGCTTAATAAAAAGGGGTTTCGGATTTCTTATGAAGAAATTGCTTTTGATGAGCAAGGACGCAAACGTACCCAGATCCGCAGGCCGCATTTTGCCGATATTTTGTTAAAAAAAGGATATATTTCTTCGATTGATGAAGCCTATAAGGGAATTTTTGCCAAAGGCGGCGCTTGTTTTGTGGAAACAAGACCCTGTCCGGTTAAAGAAGTTATTTCTTTTATAAAAGAAAATGGTGCCAAGGCTGTTCTTGCCCACCCTATTCACACCAAACGCACCGGACAAAGACTGTTTGAGCTGGTTAAAGAATTAAAAGAAGCTGGACTTGACGGCATTGAGGTTTTTCATTCTTCACATCCGTTAAAAGAAAGAAGCGCTTATTTAGAGATTATTAAAGAGCTTAAGCTTGTGACTGCCGGCGGGTCCGATTTTCATGGCGGAACGGCACATCCGGAAAACGCTTTGGGTACGGGACGCAATAATAATCTTCATATTCCGTTTATTGTGCTTGAAGGCTTGCGTTTTAAAACGGCTCCGTCTCTTTCTTATTATGACGAGTTGAAGAAATATCTTTAAGCCTGACTTGATTATAGGGTTTCGGCTTCCTAAATTATATAAAAAAGGAGCTGATATGGAAATCGAATATATATACCCCGATCCTGACGATGATAAAGAGGTGCAGGAACAAATCAGGTTAATGAAAAAACAAGATACCCTAGGGTGTTTGACAAGCCTTTTGGTTTTGTTTGTCGTCTTGTTTGTGTTTTTAACCTTACTTCCTTTTATGCTTGCAGCTTTAGGATGGTCGATTTTATTTTTAAGCGTTTATATTTTATATAAAGCCTACCTTGAAGTGTATGTCATACGCCTCATCTTTTGGTTGAAATCAAAGCGATAACCTGTTGATATTGAATATTTTAAGCAAGTCCTATTTGCGGTATATAGGTTTTGAGATTAACTCCGCTTGACGCGGCGGCTTTAGCCCAGCGCTCGGAAAAATCCGTATCAAACATCAATTCCAGATTTGTGGGAACAACAAGCCATTTGTTATTAAAAATTTCCCACTCCAGTTCGCCCCTGTTCCACAAGCAGTGTCCCATGGCAATAATTTTTTTCTCAGGCCCCTCACCTTCCAGAATTTCTTGTAAAACGCCGAAAGAGGTTGAAATGGCAACATCGCCCAAAACTTCGGCAAAAGGATCATCTGCGACACATTCTTCACGCGGAAACAAGACGAATCCGTGTGCCGGATTTTCGGGACCTCCCTGATAAAGATCTTCATAAACATTTTTTAAGGTACTGTCGTTAGCGTTTTCCTTACTTTTACATTCTATGGCGGCGGTACCGAATAAAAGTTTGTTTATCATAATTCCGCGAACTTTTGAGGCGGTGCATTCGGTGATATAGACAACCGCGTGATTGTAGATATCCGTTGCGTTTTCAGCAAGGCGCACCAAACATTTTCCGGCCAGAGAATCCGCTTCCTGACGTTTTTTCACGCGGGATTTTTGCACGTTATTTTTTATATCTTCGTCATCGTCAAACAGGCCGCTTTCGCCTAATTGCTTAGAAACAGTGCGAAATTTTTCCATTGCAGCGTCTAAAGAATTTTTCTTTGTCATCTTAAGTTGTGTCTTTCCTAAAAAGTCTGTTGCCTTTTGATGTTTTTATCGTATATACTAATATAAGAATATTTGAAAAAAGCAACAGTAAAAACGGTATGAGAAAATTTATTTATCATTTTATTTTATATATAGGAATGGCGGTTCTTTTTTTCAACCCGCATACAGGGTTTGCCGAAACGTTGCCGTTATTCGGAGAGAAGATTGTTTATGATAAAAGCAAACCGCTGATTGAAGCCGACAATGAACTGGTTAAATTTTATGTTATGCTTAACCTTGCCGACAAGCTGTTTAAAGGAGATAAAATAAACGGAGATTTGAGCGGTTATTTACAGTGGGTCTGGCCGACGGCTAAGAAAGAAAAATTAAAACAGATTGAGGGGTTTGTCCGCTTCTTTGTCAGCATTAAACGCCGCTATGTTTATACGACCGAGCGGCTCAGACAACAGATTAAAGCGGCCGCGCTTTTGCCTAAGGAGGCTCCCGTAGTGGCCAAAGACGGCGAATTTGCGCCTAAATACAGCGATAAAAGAAAAAAAACGGCGGACGGACAATATGAGGTCAGTTACACACCTTATAAATATTTGGAATATGCAACGGGCGAACTCGGTAATCCGGTACGGCGGCGGGATAAAAACTTTGAAGAAGTTTTACCAAGTGTTCTTGATGAAATTACTCTGGCCTTGCTTGAGTTTAACCTTGGCAAGTTTTACCGCGCGTTAAAAAAACTTCCGGCCTATAATGACGGCACACGCGAAAAACCGGTTTTGCTTGATGACGGCGTTCGGGCCAGACTGTTGCTTGATACGGCTTATCCCGCGGACAAACCTACGATCAGGGGAGTAATTGAAGTTTTGGCACCCAAAGGATATTATATCAACGGGGATTATCTGAACCCCATGGCCAAGCCTGTTTTTTTCTTATCTGAAGACAGCAGGGAAAATCTGAACATCAAGGACTATAAACTTTATGCGCCGGTTCCTTCAGGCGTGGTTATCGGGCAAAAAGCGGCGCGGGTGTTAACCGAAAACGTGATGTATCCGATTGAGTTTACCCGAATTGATTATGACAAGCCGATGAAAATTAAAGGGACCTTTTCCTTTTTGTTATGTCGGGCATCTGATGCAACCTGCAAAAGAGTTTCAAGCACGCACAGCTTAACGCTTCACCCGTCCGATGATGAACAGGTTTCCATTCATTATAACTTTGTTGCCAAAAGTTTTAACGCCCTGCCAAAGGAGCAGAGTTCGCACGCCAAACTGAAAAGCGCCATAGTCAACAAAGCAAATAAAACCCTTGAGCTTTCGTTTGCCACCACGACTCCTTTCAGCAATGCCGCGGCTATGGCCGAAGACGGGAAAAACACAAGTTTTCTTAACCCGCGTTACCAGATTAAAGAGAATGAAATTTCGGTTGTGTTTGACTATGACGCGGAAGCTTTTACCGGAGAGCAAGAGGAAAACGAGATTGCAGTGACGGCGTCTTTTGACGATGATGAAATTTTAAGGACAGTTGTCACTCCTTGTTTTTCTAAAACCGATTTTGGCGAAACGCCTTTGAAAACACAAAACGCGGCGGCTGAACTTTTTTGGCTCGGGGTTTGTCTCAGCCTGATGCCGGGGGCGCTTTATCTGCTGACAAAACTTTGTCTGGCTTATACCGAAAGCCCTGCCC
>JAGASU010000095.1 GCA_017621635.1 Alphaproteobacteria bacterium
CCTTCACCACCACCATGCGGGTGATCAACAGGGTTCATTGCAACACCGCGTGCAACCGGACGAGCGCCCAGCCATCTTGCACGACCAGCTTTACCCAAAGAAACGTTTTGGTTATCCGGATTAGAAACCGCGCCAACCGTAGCCAAACATTCTTCACGAACGATTCTGAGTTCGCCGGAAGAAAGCTTTAACTGTGCATAGCCGGCATCTTTACCGACAACCTGAGCATAACAACCGGCAGAACGAACAAGCTGTCCGCCTTTGCCTGCCTTAAGCTCAACGTTGTGAACAATCGTACCAACCGGCATGCTCTTTAACGGCATTGCATTACCCGGCTTAATGTCTGCTTTCTCGGAAGAAACGACTTTATCGCCGGCTTTTAATCTTTGCGGAGCCAAAATATAAGCCTTTTCGCCGTCTTCATAGTTAATTAAAGCAATGAAAGAGGTGCGGTTAGGATCATATTCGATTCTCTCCACGGTTGCTTCACAATCAAATTTATTACGTTTGAAGTCAATTACACGCAATTTGCGCTTATGACCACCGCCGATTCTACGGCTTGTAACGTGTCCGAAATTATCACGCCCACCGGTTTTGGTCAAACCAACGGTCAGACTCTTTTCAGGTTTGCCTTTATAAAGCTCACTTCTGTCAACAATAATCAGCTGACGAAGACCTGGAGTAGCGGGCTTAAATGTTTTCAAAGCCATGACTAAATTCCTGCTGTAACATCAATATTTTGACCTTCGGCAAGCGTAATAACAGCTTTTTTGTAATCAGAGCGAACACCCTGATAACCTCTGAAGCGTTTTACCTTACCGGCTTGTTTAACGGTATTTACTTTATTTACCTTAACGTTAAAGATAGCTTCAACAGCGGCTTTAACTTCATCTTTTGTAGCAGACAACGGTACCATAAAGACGACCTTGCCGTTCTCAGATGACATCATAGACTTTTCAGTAATTACCGGACGAAGTAATGTATCATACATAGCTGCAGTTACATTGTTTGTATTTTCTGATTTTTTCATTGTAATCTATCCTCCAAACAAGCAACAGCTTCTTTTGTTAATACAAGCTTCTCTTTTTTCAAAATATCGTACACATTAGCACCGATTGTCGGCAATACATCAACACCAACAATATTGCGGCTGGCTAATGCAAAATTAACATCAACTTCCTTACCGTCAATAAACAGGCAGTTATTCAAACCGCAAACATTCAATTTGGCAATCAAATCTTTTGTTTTTGTACTTGAAAGCTTTGCCTCGTCAATAACGATGAGGTTACCCTCTTTCGCTTTCGCCGAAAGAGCTGTTTTCAGACCTAATTTTCTGAATTTCTTAGTCAGGTCATGAGAGTGATCTCTGACAACCGGACCAAAAACGATACCGCCTTTTCTGAATTGAGTACCCTTACGGCTACCTTGACGAGCATTACCGCTGCCTTTTTGCTTAAACGGTTTTGCGGGTGTCAAAGCAACATCAGAACGGCCTTTGGTCTGATGATTACCGCATTGGCGCATAGCAAGCTGCCAGTTAACAACGCGGTGCAAAACATCGGCGCGAACTTCGAGTCCGAAAATAGCATCATTTAATTCAATGCTTCCGACGTTCTCATTATTTAAATTTAAGATGTCCTGTTTCATATTCAAAATTCCTTAATCTCTTTATGCATTATCAGCTGCTTCTTCAGCTTTAACTGCAACAGGTTCATCAACCTTTTTCAAACCGGCAGGCATCGGCAATTTGACATCTGCAGTTTTTTTAATGGCATCGGTAACGCGAACCCAAGCATTTTCAGCCCCCGGAACGCCGCCTTTAACCATAATCAAACCACGGTTTGCATCAACAGAAACCACTTTCAGATTCTGAACGGTAACACGTTCATCACCCATATGTCCTGCCATTTTCTTGCCTTTAAATACCTTACCCGGATCCTGTCTTTGACCGGTAGAACCATGTGAACGGTGAGAAATAGACACACCGTGCGTAGCCTCTAATCCGGCGAAGTTGTGGCGCTTCATAACACCGGCAAAACCTTTACCGATAGACGTAGCGCAAACATCAACATATTGACCGGCAACAAAGTGCTCGGCAGACAATTCGTCACCAACAGACAACAAGCAGTCCTCAGAAACTCTGAATTCAGCAATTTTCTTCTTCGGGGCAACTTTAGCCTTGGTGAAGTATCCTTTCATCGGCTTAGAAACATTCTTCGCCTTAACAGCACCTGTTCCTAATTGAACAGCGCTATATCCGTCTTTTTCATTTGTTCTGACATTAACAACTTGAAGTCCTTCAACAGCCAAAACCGTAACCGGTACATGGGTGCCGTCTGCCTCAAAAATTCTTGTCATCCCAAGTTTTTTTGCGATAAGACCAGTACGCATTATTATTTTTTCCTTTTCAATAGGTTGATTTTGTCTTTCAAAAACCAACATTAAAATTATAACTTAATTTCTACATTAACGCCGGCTGCCAAGTCCAATTTCATCAGAGCATCAACAGTTTGCGGTGTAGGATCTACGATATCAAGAAGTCTTTTGTGTGTACGGATTTCAAACTGCTCGCGAGATTTTTTATCAACGTGAGGAGAACGGTTTACCGTAAACTTCTCGATTTTGGTTGGAAGAGGGATCGGCCCTCTGACATTTGCTCCGGTTCTCTTAGCTGTATGAACAATCTCTTTGGTTGACAAGTCAAGAAGACGATGGTCAAAAGCCTTGAGGCGGATTCTTATGTTTTGTGTATCCATCATTTTAACACTTTTCCTATAACTAAATGGCAAAAAACTCCGAAAATGGAATCTGCCATCTAAAAATTTCTGCAAGCCTTTGCAACAATTGGCTCACATTATGGGTTATATTTGTTTCGCAAGAAAGTTAACACTTCCTTAACATTTGTTGCGCTGCCTTTGTAACATATAATTTTTAACTTTGCAACAAAAAAATGCACAAAAAATCAAAAAAATTTCACTTTTTTATCTTTTAAATCCCTTGCTGCGATTCAGGTTGAATCATTTTGACAAAAAAAATGCATTTCTAAAGACGAATCGATATTTTTCACCTCATCTGCTACAAATTTTCTCTTATCATATTATATCTGAAACAAAAAGGAGATAAAATGTTCACGTTATTGTTAAGCTCGCTGATTATCAACGCATCCCCCGCAATGCCGACCGAAATCACCGGTTCTGCAGCTGCACCCTCAGGCGGACGCAATGAGATAACCGTTACCCAGCCCCAAAACGCCCCCAACCCGTTCGGATATATTGCTCCGGAACCGATAGCAACACCGGCTCAATATATAGCCTCATCACAACCGAACACACCTGCCGAGCAAGCCTCTCCTCAGCCGGCTCTCATAACTGACCAATTTGCAACCGTAAACCCAAAAGATATGAATCCGCTTGATTATAAAGACAAAATAGAAAACACGATTTATCAATCCGGCGACCGGCTAATTATCATCCAGTCTGTCCCCATAAAATACATCAAAGAAGCCACCGAACCAAACATTCAGCCCTCAATTAACACGTTCCCCTCTTTTTAAATTTTTATTCTGATTAGACATTGACAATGTTTTTTTCATGTTATATCAATAAGCCGTTTTTATAAATTTCTGTCATATTATTACCCTCACCTCAATAAAGCTACCCACAAAAACGGCCTATATATGAGAGAGTATTAACTGATTGTCTAACTTAAAAATGTACAGCTATGATTACAATTTTTGTAAACGGCGTTTTGATTTTTGCCCTCTGATAAGCCCGGCAAATAATCAACATTATGGGATCGCTTTAATGCGGTGAATCTTAATTAATGAAAAAAACAGCGCTTGATACCCCGCATTATCCGCGCTGTTTTTTTATTTTAAAACCCAAAAACTTTTAAAGTTGATTTTATAAAGATAATACGCTACACTTCTTCTCGTTAATTTATTTTTTCACATATAAAATCTCTAAACAATTATGAAAACAACTGAAACTCAGGAGATTTTTCAAGGATTTGAATTCTCTCTAAAAAAAGTTGAACCCGAGCAAATCACGCGCGACACCTCAATTGTCTATATTCACGGACAAGCCGCGCGTAACCAACACCGCAAAGCTAACGCCATCTGCCAAATGGCTCAAGACTTAGGCTGTTGCTTTTATTGGTATGAGTTGGCCGGTCATGCCGACAATTTGAAAAAGTATGCTCAAACTGACACTTTCACATGGATTAACCAACTAACCTATTTGTTAGAAAACAAAATCTCAGGCAAAGTCATCATCGTCGGCTCGTGTATCGGCGGCATTACCGGCTTATTCACCGGCACACAAATGCCAAACCGTATCAAAGGACTGATTTGTCTTGGTTCTGCAAACATCAACTGGCGCAAAAAGCTATCCGCAAAGGAAAATAACGAGTTAAAAACAAATGGTTTTATATACCATTGCTTAGCCGGTCGTAACATTCCGTTTATGCTAACCGAAAAGTTTATCTCCTCAACCGAAAAGCTGATTGCCATTCCCGTCATCAAAACAGATTTTCCGGTATATCTCTTTGCCGGAAAAAATGACCCTCTGGTCAAAAAGGAAGATGTTTTGCAACTGTATGCAAAAATTTTTGCGCCGAAAAAAGCGCTCAAGCTGCTTCCCAACGCCTCTCACGGGATGCGGGACAGCACAACAATGGCGGAAGTCAGAAAAACACTTCGCCGGTTTCTTCATTAACAAAAAACACCTCGTCGCTTAAGCGACGGGGTGTTTTTATCATAAATCGTCTTCGTCAAAAGACTTACGCTTCTCCTCCGTGTATTCATGTGTAGATACAAAGCTTCTCCAAACCAGCAGGATAATGCTCAAGACTAAAAAGCCCAACATATACCACATATACGAAAAGTGATAACAAACCATAAAGCCTAATCCGACAAGCGAAGCTGTGCTACAACAGTAAGAAAAGAAAGAAAATGTGATCTCTCCTTCAACCAATACCGCTGTGATAACCACAGCAAAGGCTAACACCACAAAATACAGAAAATAGCCACACTCACAAAAAGCACAACGATTAAGCAGACAAAGCGTGCTGACAACTATGACCCCAAACAATACCAGGCCTAAACAACTGATAATTCCTTGGTTCAACAATACATTTTTGCAAAAGGCCTTTTCAGCCTTAGCTATCCCGAAGAATTGCAATACAAACACCAGACAAGCAGCAAAAAACGCCGCTGTCAGCCAAAAACTCGGCCAAACAATAGAAATTCCCATAACTTCAATTTTTTAAGGTTTAACATTGCCCTGAACTGGAACAACCGGAACAGCCGTCCCTTCTCCGGAAATCATTAAAGTAGAAGGAACATCACCCTTCCATTTTTGCAAAATCTTAACCGCTTCATACTTCGCAATCAGCGGGTTAGTCAATACCTGCTTTTTCTGTTTAAGCGCTTTAAGCTCAACCTCAGCCAAAATCCAAAGCTGTTTTGCTTCCTCCTCAACTTTTTGGGTTTGAATCTTGGCAATTTCCAAAAGCTGTTCTTCCTTCTTTTTATCCTCGATTGCTTTTTCAAATTGAGCAGAGAACTTCGGATTGCAGAACAAAACTTCCTTCACGTCAACATACCCGTCAGTTGACAATAAATCAGCTAAAATGTATTTTGTCGCCTCACGCACCATTTCTTGTTTGGTAACCAAAAGCAAGATATCATTTTTGCCGATTGTCTCCTGCAAAGCGCTCGCAAGACGCGGAAACAACACAACCGAATCAATCTTTTCTACGTCCACGTTTTTAACAATTTCAGGCACTTTCTTAGAATTAACCTGATAAATTACCGTACACTCAAGACCAATCGTTTGCATATCACTTGTTTTAATCTGCGAACTCTTATACCGTCCGGCCTGCTGTTTGGTGTTAACCAAAACGACATCCGAGCAAAAAGGAGCCCTGAAGAAAAACCCTTGATACGGTGTATCGCTGACCGTTCCTAAGGTAACTTTTGCCGCTGTTGTTCCCGGAGGTGCAACACTTGACGAATTCAAGAAAAGAAACACTCCGACCCAGCCGACAATAACTACCGCAGCCAAACAGAAGCCAAACTTCTGCCAAAAACTTTTACTTTCCATAATTTTAAAATATTAATTGTTAGACATAAAAATTACTTAAAACCCTTTTCGAATACCATATATAGTGTTTTTTGTCAATAACAAATATTCGCGCCCCCATCAGCACGCCTTATTTTTATAACAAAAATTCTTGACTTTATTTTAAGTAGAAAATACACTCCGTTTGATGAAACAGACAAGTATTGACATTTTAACATTAAATTTCAACATTACCGGAAATATAGCTTGGTGGTGCTAACGCACCTATACCTTAACAAGGGGTGACTACCTCACAGTCTGTTTATTTAAATCAAGCAATCATCATACACTATTAAGAGGAAAAAATGGAAAACACTAATGGTTTTTTCGGTAATTTTGGCGGTTCGTTTGTTCCCGAAAAATTACAACAAGAAATGAACAAAGTAGAACAAGCATACAATAGCTTAAAAAACGACTCAAACTTCATCAACGAAATGCAATACATCAGGCGGACTTATCAAGGACGTCCCACCCCGATAACATACGCAAAAAACCTAACCGCTCTCACCGGTGGCGCGAAAATTTATTTAAAACGGGAAGATCTAAACCATACCGGCGCTCATAAAATCAATCACTGCATCGGCGAAGCTTTACTGGCCAAGCATTTGGGCAAAAAGAAAGTTATTGCCGAAACGGGAGCCGGACAACACGGCGTAGCACTGGCAACAGCCGCGGCATATCTTGGCTTGGAATGTGAAATACATATGGGGGAAATTGACATCGCCAAAGAACGTCCGAATGTTATGCGAATGAAACTTCTCGGAGCAAAAATCATTCCGGCAAGACACGGACA
>JAGASU010000096.1 GCA_017621635.1 Alphaproteobacteria bacterium
CTGTCGTTTTTTTTAATATATAGGGGAATAAAAAAGTAACCCGAAGGTTCCTTTTTTAGATTAAATATCCAGATTGACGACGTTGAGCGCGTTTTCTTGGATAAAGTCTTTACGAGGTTCGACGACGTCGCCCATTAAGGTTGAGAAGACTTCGTCGGCTTCTTCCATTTGGTCGATTTTGACTTGCAGGAGGGAGCGGGCTTCCGGATCAAGCGTGGTTTCCCATAATTGCTCGGGGTTCATTTCGCCCAGTCCTTTATAGCGTTGCAAGGTGATGCCTTTTTTGCCGGCGGCCATAACGGCGTCTACCAATGTGACAGGACCGGCAATTGTGGTTTCCGTGCCGCCTTTGGCTACAAGCTTTAGCGGGGCAGAGAAGTTTTGGGCAAGAAAGTCTTTCATCGCGTTTAGCATTTTAGCTTCAGCACTGTCTAAGACCGAGGCGCCGATAATGTGTTCCTCTTTTACGCCACGCAATGTGCGGTTGAAAGAAATTGTACCGTTTTCAAGGGCTTGAGCTTGCCAGCCGCGGTCATATTCCGCTTCCAGCGTATCCAAGCGGGCTGCGAGTTTATCAAGTTCAGGCTGGAGAAGGGTGATATTTTCTAAGATATTTTTATCAAATAAACCACAGATAGCCATTTGCTCAATGATATGCTCAGGTGCTTTAATGCTCAAAAGAGAAATTAAGTTGCGGGCTTTTTTGGTGCTTTCAACATAAGCGACCAAGTCTTGTCCGACAATTCTTTCACCGTGTGCGGCTTCAAGATAAGCGTCTTCACAACCGCCATTGATGAGATAATCTTCCATTTCACGGTCATCTTTTAAGTAGATGATGGAGTTGCCGCGTTTTGCTTTGTAGAGCGGGGGTTGCGCGATATAAACATAACCGCGTTCAATCAGCTCCGGCATTTGGCGATAGAAGAATGTTAAGAGCAGTGTTCTGATGTGGGCGCCGTCGACATCGGCATCGGTCATAATAACGATTTTGTGATAACGGCATTTATCAGCGTTAAAATCATCCCGCCCGATTCCGGTGCCGAGAGCGGTAATGATGGTGCCGATTTCGGCTGAGTTTAACATTTTATCAAAACGGGCGCGTTCTACGTTTAAGATTTTACCTCTTAGCGGCATAATAGCTTGGTTTTTACGGTCACGTCCTTGTTTGGCCGAACCGCCCGCGGAATCTCCCTCAACGATGAAGACTTCGGACAGGGCAGGGTCTTTTTCTTGGCAATCAGCCAGTTTTCCGGGGAGCGAGGAGATGTCAAGCACCCCTTTGCGACGGGTTAATTCGCGAGCTTTGCGGGCGGCTTCCCTTGCCGTTGCGGCTTCGACGATTTTGCCAACGATTATTTTTGCTTCGGCGGGATGTTCGTCTAACCATTCTTTAAGTTTATCCCCCATAACGCCTTCTACAACCGGACGAACTTCTGAAGAAACAAGTTTGTCTTTGGTTTGTGATGAAAATTTAGGGTCAGGAACTTTTACGGATAAAACGCAGGTCAAGCCTTCACGCATATCATCGCCGGTGATGACGGTTTTGTCTTTCTTTAATAAACCGTTTTCTTGGATATAATTGTTAATGGTGCGGGTTAAGGCGCCTCTGAAACCGGCTAAGTGTGTGCCGCCGTCTTTTTGCGGAATGTTGTTTGTAAAGCAGAGCATACTTTCGTTATAAGCTTCCGTCCATTGCATAGCGACATCAACTTCAATGTCATTGTCTGCACCCGAGAAATTAATAATGTTTTCGTGTAACGGGGCTTTGGCTTTGTTTAAGTGGGTAACGAAAGCATTAAGACCTCCTTCATAGTGGAAGATGGTTTCTTTGGGTTCATTATTGCGATTATCAATCAATTTGAGGTAAACACCGGAGTTTAAAAACGCTTTTTCACGAATTGCGCGCTCTAAGACATCATAACTGAATTCCGTTTGGGTAAATGTTTCCGGCGAGGGGAGAAAGGAAACCTCTGTTCCGTGTTTGCCGGGGGTTTGTCCGGTTACATGGATATGTTCGGTTACGTTACCGTTGGCAAAGGAGGCTTCATATTGTTGATCATTACGCCAGATTTTTAATTTCAACCAAGTGGAGAGCGCGTTAACAACGGAAACGCCCACACCATGCAGACCGCCGGAAACTTTGTAGGAATTATTATCAAATTTACCGCCGGAGTGCAACTCGGTCATAATAACTTCCGCGGCGGAAACGCCTTCTTCCTTATGCAGGTCAACCGGCATACCGCGTCCGTTATCACGGATTGTGGCAGAGCCGTCGGGATTTAAGATTACTTCCGTTTTATCACAATATCCGGCCAAGGCTTCATCAATGGCGTTGTCTAAGACTTCATAAATCATATGGTGCAGGCCTGAGCCGTCGTCAGTGTCGCCGATATACATGCCGGGGCGCTTTCTGACGGCGTCCAGCCCTTTTAGTACCTTAATGGAATCGGCGTTGTATTCCTGTTCACTTTTAACAATTTCTTCTTCTGTAAAATCTGCCATTTTAAAACCTCTATATATTGTACAATTTTGCTTGATTTACTATAACACATCGTTAGATTTTACCAAGCAAAATTTATCAAAAAACGGGGGTTATCCCCTGATTTTTGATTAAAAAAAGTCCGGATTAACCGGACTTCGACTGTTTTTTAATAAATTGATGTTTTTATTGCAAAATAGGCGGCAATACAGACCAATGACAAGCAGATAAAGGCCAGAATTTTGCTTTTTTCATATTCTTTGTAGGTGTTCCACATTGCGGCAACGCAAAGACAGGAATATGCAACAAGAGTTAAAAACGAGGTGATATAAAGACACAGCCACAGAACGGTTGTCGTGTTCATATGAAGAATAGAAAGATTGTTTAGCAAAATCCGGAAAAATCTGGTGTCATAATTAACGGTTTGTTTTAACAAAATCATTGAAAGTCTGGCCAGAGCGCCGATGACGAGCAAACCTAAAACAGAGAATTTCCAAAAAGCTTCGCGCAGCGAGCATTGTCCGTAGAAAAAGCGTCCAAACATATTAGTTCTCCTAGAGTATTAATTCTTTTGTATCTTAGTTAGTTTTATTTGCAACCTTTTTTAAAAGAAACTTACAATATTTTTGTATTTCTTTAAGCCGAGTTTCTTGTGTGTTGCGGCGATATATTCATGCAACTCGGTCCACGAAGTGTTTTCGGTGATGTATCGGCGGGCTTTTTCGGGAGACTTTGAAAGCTGGATATCTATGACTTTGGTTAGAATTTCATAGGCGGCGGGGCTTACTTTATCAAAATCTATATGAATTAATTTATTTTCATCAAAAGTTATGGCGCCGTGTTTTAAGAGCGTGTTGAACTCTATTAAATCAATAATTTTATAGGTTTCGGTCGGAAATACCGGTTTTGCACGCAAAAGCAGACGGAAAATCCAAGTGGTGTATACTTCTTTCAGCTGCTCGGCGGTAATGATGTTTTGTTTAACATATTCGGGCATAAAAGAGATTGACACCGTGTCAGCTTTGTTTTCTTCAATAATGGATTTGCAGATACCGGGGGAATTTTGGTATTCGCTGCTCGGCCCTAAAGAATGTCCGTTTTCGTGACCGATGACGAAAATATGGTCGGCTTCGGGATTGTAGTATTGGTGAAATTCAGGAGCCAAGAACGCGTCTAACATTTTCTTTGTGCGTTCGTCGTCTTTGCTTTGCCGTACCTGGCGATGATAGACATTTCTTCTGCCGCCGCCGGTTTTAATTGCAAGTTTGTCGTTATTGGGCAGATTTTGCGCCAGAGTCATTCCGCCGCGGCATTGCGCATAATCTCCGCTTAAGCAGACTAAATCAACGTCAACCATTGTTTGTTTAACCTCAGAATCGGCTTTGATGTTTTGCTCGTATTTATCGGTATAAGGCATCATTTTGCAAAGCTTGGGCATTGTGTCTTTGAACTCTAAAAGAAGTTTTGTTCCTTGCTTGTTAACAATTCCGGCACGTGCGCCTAACATATCTTTGGCAATGACCTCAATGTTATGTTGTTTGATTAAGGTTGCCAGTTCGGGATTTTCGAGAACGGTTGAGGTCATTTCGTCGTCATAGTTTTCACGGCTTAAGGTAAATTCAAGAGGTGTGTCCTGCATCATTGCCCAGTGCTTGTCTGCCAGCATATCCATATCTTCATTGTTTTGGAGAAGCGCCTGAGCCTGCCAAGAAAGATATTCTTTGAATAAAGCGTTAGTGCAGTAATGAGCGGCAACTTCAAGCTCGTTGGCCATTTCTGAGAATTCATCTTTGAAATACTCGGTGTAATCAATAGCTTTTAATTTAGTACCATCACGGACGACCATGGTGCGGGCGGAGAGAATCTTTTTGATTTCTTCAATTTGATTGTCTTTAAACATCTGCAATAAAATGTTATGAAATTCTTGCTCGCTTAAGTCTGCCGGATAAAAGTTTTTTCCTTTTGGGGTGGTGAGGTTTTTGAAAATATTTATCGGTTCGGGGTCTATGCCGTTTAAGCCGGATACGCCGTTTAGAGAATTAAATAATTTCAGCGCAAGAATTGCGTGTTCATCGCCGGCGTGTGCGGCCGTGGTAAGTGCTTCTTTTTGCGCAAGGTTGTGCGGATTGTCTTGCTTTAGGGCGACATTGTTGAGAATTTTAGCGGCGGCGACGAGATGTTTTAAGGCTTTTTTATCTCCTTCTTCCAATGCTTTATAAGCGGTAGCGTCTTCTGGGAGAAGTGTTACATCCGTCATTTCCTCGGTGGTCATCTTTTTTAATTCTTCGATTGAATAATTTAATTCGTAGCCGTTATATGTCGTCATTTAAATTTATCTCCATTGTTTTGAATTTGTAAAAGTTCATATCCGGCGAAGTGTAGTCAGGATTCAGGCCGGCGTGTTTTTTTAATATATAGAACGCGTTGGCGGGGTTTGCCAGTGCAGATATACTTTGGGGCAGTAAAATTGCTTCTTTTGAACCGAAGCTGAAACGCAATCCCTCATCAGGATTGAGCGGTTCGGGGGCTTTTATTTTTTGTTCGGAAGTTAGAAAAATTAACTTTTGAGGGGGATTTTGTTTTGAAAAACTGCTCAGGGCTTTGGTTAAATTTTTTTCTAAAGAAAGTTCGGTCGAGGTGCGACAGCTGGTTTTATCTTTGTTTTGCAGGCATATTCTGGCGTTTTGCAGGAAGATGTTTTTTGCAAAAAAAGCGTTTTGTTTTTTTGATGATATCAAGTTTTTGAGTTCTTTGGCATAATCTTTAGCAAAAGTTTTTAAGGCGAGTTTGTCTTTGTCAAGCGTGGTTTGAGGGGAAGCGGGGGTAGGGAAGACCGTGTCGGATAAGGCTTGTAAAGGGACGGGCAATTGCACCTTTTCAGCTTGTTTGTAGTTTATGATGTGTGGATAGAGTTTATGGGTAAAAATAAGGGGCTCGGCTTGCTTGAAGTCAGTTGTAATGAGGAGATTTTTATCTGTCTGTTCCGGTGTTTTAAGGGACAGAGCTTGGGTTATTTTTTGCAGGAGTTCAGTTTGTTTGACGTCTTTGGTGAAAGAAATTTTAGTGTTCGGGGTCAGGGTTTTATAGAGGGCTGTAGCGGTGATGATGCAGTTTTCTTTGTTTAATGTTGCGGGAATGACGATAACGGCCTGAGAGCTTTTTTTGTTTGTAAACATTGTGACGGATTGAGCGTTGTCATACCAGCTTTGCGATATTTTTAAGGAGTGATATTGCGTTAGGTTTTGCAGCGGTGTGTGAATTGATTTTTTAAAACAAGATAAGTTGATAACAAAAATGAGGATACAGCAAAAAATCAGGCTTAAGATTTTTATTTTTTTGTATTTTTCTTTTTTTTTGTTAACGTATATCAGCATTTGTGCGGGGCTTTCTTATTTTTTATGCCGTATTTGGCCATATTTTGGCAGGACAGGTTGATGATGGCATTTTCAAGCTCGGTTATGATCGGCTCGTCTATTTCTTTAATCAATGCTTTTTTTTGTTGAGCCATTTTGTAATACTCAGAACCGTTTTCGCATTGCTGCCAGTATCTGACATCGCCGTCTTTGTATTGGTTGGCCTGAAGGTTGGCTTCAAGCTTATCAAGGGCGGAGACTATTTTGGCTTCTATGGTTTGTTTTTTTTCGTATTCTTGGTAGAGGTTGTATATTTTGCGGTTTAGAGGAGCGGGCAACATTGCTTTTAATTCTTTGATAGCCTGAGCCTCTTTTTTTAATTTTTCGGTTTTGAGTTCGGGGTGAGTGAGCTGGTTGGCGGCAGTGTAATCTCCGGTTTTCCCTTCGGCGATGTCATGCACCAGCGCCATCTCAAGCATTTTGGTGTAATCAACCGGTGTTTTTAGATATGGCGCGATGAGCATAACAAGAAAGGATAACTTGAAGATATGCATTGCGTCGTTTTCAGTTGAGCCGTCATAAAGCAACAAATCTCTGTTAACGACGCAAACTTCTTCAAGCGCACGCATAAAATTGATAATTTTATCAACTTTTTTCATGGTATAACCTTAAAGAGGTTATTTTGCGTTTTTGCCGATAAATTTTTTGCCGTTCATATAAGGCTGAAGTTTTTCAGGAATACGAACGGTGCCGTCTTTTTGCTGGTGATTTTCAATAAACGGAACGAGAACGCGCGGGGTAGCGATACCGGTGTTATTTAAGGTATGAGCGTATTTTACTTTTCCGTCTTTGTTATCACGATATCTTAAGTTTGTACGGCGTGCCTGCCATTCGGTGATGTTTGAGCAGGAGTGAGTTTCACGATAGCAATTTTGCGAAGGTGTCCACGCTTCCAAATCATACTGGCGGTATTTCGGAGCGCCCATATCGCCGGTGCAGATTTCCAAGACCTGATAAGGCAATTCCAAATCCTGCAGAACTTCTTCAGAAATGGCTAATAGCGTTTTATGCCATTTTTCGCTCTCGGCAATATCATTTTTGCAGATTACAAATTGTTCGGTTTTTAAGAACTGGTGAACACGAATAAGGCCGCGTGTATCTTTGCCGGCGGCACCGGCTTCGCGGCGGAAGCAGGGAGAAAAGCCGGCATAGAGAATCGGCAGGTCGTTTTCAGATAAAATTTCATCAGCTCTTAAAGAGTTTAATACCAACTCGGCTGTTCCCGAAAGATAGAGGTCATCTGCGGGCATATAATAGACTTCGTCTTGAGAAAACGGCAGATAGCCCATACCATAAAGCGGTTTTTGTTTAGAAAGCGACGGTACGGTGATGGTGGTGAAGCCGTGTGCTGCAAGCTTATCTAAAACAAGCATGTGCATAGCTAATTCCAAACGGGATAATTCGTTTTTGATGGCATAGGTGCGGGCGCCGGAAACTTTGGTAATGCGCTCTAATTCAGACCAGTCATTTAATTCCATAAGTTCAACGTGGTCTTTTGGCTCGAAGTCAAACTTTGTCGGTTCGCCTACTTTTTTGATGACAACGTTGCCTGTTTCATCAGGAGCGACTGGAGACTCCGGACTGGGGAGGTTTGGCATACGCCACATAATGTTATCAAATTTCTGCTGCTCTTCTGAGAGTTGTTCCTGTTCTTTTTTCAACTCTTCGCCAAGTTCTTTACTTTTAGCGATGATAGCCGGACGTTCTTCGGCTGAGGCTGATTTGATAGAATTACTCAAGCGATTTTTTTCTTCAGCTAAGGCCTGAGTAGATGTTTTTAATTTATTGACGTCTTTATAAAGGGCTAACAGTGCATCTATGTCTATTTGTTCTGCGGTGTAGCCTTTTTTAGCAAGTCCTTCTTTTACCAGTTCTTTGTTTTCAGCGATAAATTTGATGTCTAACATTGTTGTTATCCTTTTTGATATAAAGTATTTGCAAAAATCTGAAAACAAGATTATCAATAATAAAAATTAAAAACAACAGAAATTTGAAAGGCAAGCACAAAATGATTGAGGGAAAAACGGTTTTGACCGGTGTTAAGCCGACGGGTAAGCCGCATTTGGGCAATTATCTCGGGGCGATTAAGCCGACAATTGAAATGGGAAAGGCGGCAAAACGCCATATTATGTTTATTGCGGATTATCATGCGATTAATGCACAGAAAGACGCGGAAATTTTAAATAAAGAAATTAAGGAAATTGCTTGTATTTATCTGGCGGCGGGGCTTGACCCGAAGAAAAGTATTTTTTATCGTCAGTCGGATATTCCGGAAATTTTTGAAATTACGACGATTTTAACCGCTTTTACGCCGAAAGGTTTTATGAACAAGGCACACGCGTATAAAGCGGCGGTTGATAAGAACGTTGCTGCCGGAAAGCCTAATGATGACGGGATTAATATGGGGCTTTATACCTATCCGGTGTTGATGGCGGCGGATATTCTGACGTTTGACACGGATATTGTTCCGGTGGGTAAAGACCAAATCCAACACGTTGAAATTGCGCGGGATATTGCCGGAGCTATCAATGCATATTACGGTAAAGACGTTTTAGTGCAACCGAATTATGTGGCAGATGAAAATATTGCGGTGATTCCGGGGCTGGACGGACGCAAGATGAGCAAGTCTTACGGCAATGTTATTCCGATGTATGAAGATGACAAGACGCTGAAAAAAGCCGTGTTTGCGATTAAAACCGACTCGAAGCCGATTGAAGAACCGAAGAATCCGGAAGAAGTGTTGGTTTATGAAGTATACAAGACTATTGCTCCGGCGGATAAAGTGGCTGAGATGGCAGACGGATTGCGCAACGGCAAACTCGGATACGGACACGTTAAAAATATGCTTTTAGATGCCATTATTGAAAAAACAGCTCAGGAGCGTGAAGTCTATAACTATTATATGGCTCATTTTGACGAGGTTGAGCAGGTTTTGGCGGAGGGTGCGGAAAAAGCACGCGCTATTGCAAAACAAACTTTGAAACGCTTAAAAAATACGGTTTTCGGGTTTTGAGGCGATATTAGCTTTGTAATGAAAAACTACCCATTGAAGGGTAGTTTTTTTGTTATTCCTGAGGAGCGGGTTTCTTTAAGATTTTTTCTCGGGCTTTTTTGGCTTTGTCTGAGATTTTTTGCGTAGGAGGAGTCGGTTTATCTTCTGCAACCGGTTCTTTTTTATTGGCGGCGTAGACGTGTTGTATTTCATTTTCAGCGTCTTTGTCTTTATTGTATTTTATTTCGCAGACATAGAGCTTGGTTAGCTTTTTTATTTTTTGGATACTTTCAGGCTGCAGGCCGTCAATGAAAACAATATTGTTTTGAGCGCGGGTGAGTTCAATGCGCTTTTCTTTTTCATTTAGATAAAATGTGGCGTTTTGCGGGGCTGTGTCATCGGCAAAAATCAGAGCCATTACTTCGCCTTCGCTATTTTCCATTAATTCGTATACGTCAGTAGGGTTCTTAGGTTGCTTAGTCATTGATATATCCTTATTGTCGGTTATTTTTGCATTCTAGAGGAGAAGTTGTTAAGAATCGGTTACGTTTTTTGGGTTTGGGGCGGTATTTTTTTGTTGCATTTTATAAAATGTATGGTATAAAACGTTAGTTTTTAATAATTTCAGAGAACAGAAAAGAGGTGATTTAAGTGGTTCAAGTTACTGTTATCGGCAATGATGTTGCTCAGTCTTTAAAGATTTTGAAGAAAAAAATGCAACGTGAAGGTATCTTCCGTGAGATGAAGCTCCGTCGCTGCCATGAGAAGAATTCTGAGAAGAAGGCTCGTCGTCAGGCAGAAGCAATCAGACGTTCAAGAAAGCAGTTGCGTAAGCGCTTAGATACTGAAGGCTTCTAGTTTTTCAGGTTTTATGTTTGAGAGAGGTTCTTATTAAAGAGCCTCTCTTTACTTTTGATTAAGAGCTGGCTGATATGGTTATAAGCTGTTGGAGGTAAAAATGTTTTTATCAGTGGCGAAAAAAATTTTATTAGCGGCGTTTGAAAGAAATTCAAAGCTTATTACGGCTGACTTTCAAAAAGATTTTATGGAAGAAAAAATCAAACATTCTTATCAGGTGTTGGGAATGGGGAATTTGCTGTTAAAACATGAGGCTTGTTTTGAGAGATTATCTAAAGAGGATAAGGACTATTTGCAGGCGGTGGTTTTGTTGCATGATGTCGGGCGTTTTGCGGAAATTATTAAGAAAAAGAGCGGAGAATGGGTTGACCATGGTGTATGCGGGGCGCAGATTCTGGAGGGAAATGACTTATTTAATGCGCCTGATTGTGTTTTGCCTATCAGACATCACGGGCATTTAATCGACTATTTGTATAGTGATGAAGATTATAAGCGGTTACCTGAAACGATGAGGCAAAGAGTGCGGTTGGTGAGTTTTTTGGTGCGTGATGCGGACAAGTTGGCGAATTTTTATTTGCTGGCTAAGAATTTTAAGGAAATTGAAGATGTATTTTTTGCGGCGTATTGCTTTGAGGAGCCGTATAGTCAGAAAATCAGTGCTGAAGTTTGGGTAGATTTTATGGCGCATAAGTCGGTCCGGCGCGAATATATATGTAATTTTGCGGATATGGCGTTGTTTTTTGTTGCATGGGTGTATGATTTGAATTTTAAAACATCGTTTGAGGTTTTGGAGAAACTTAAAATTATGGAAAAATTGATATTTTGGTTTTCTAAATTTTGGGCGGAGGCGGACGCTTGCCTTATTGAACAAAAAATCAATGAGTTTATCCGGCAGAAAACAGAAGAGATATAAAGAGTTGCCGGTTGAGTTGACGAAGTGTTTTTTTGTGTTTGGAAACGGGGGAATTAAGATAATTTTAAAAATATTTTTCTAATTTTATATCAGGTGATTATTTTTTAGAGAACAGATATGCGAAAAATTGGAAATATTTTAGTTGTTTTGTTTGTTTTTGTGGTTGCAGATGTTTGTGCCGAGCCATTATTGGACCTTGATTTATATGGGTCCGCTTATGAAATAAAGGAAATTTCTGAAGATGAATATCGGGCAGATGCTTCCGGTAAAGCATTTAAGGTTTATGTTGCCAGGTCTGATCATAAGCTGGTGCCGGTTTATTATCGTTATCAGTCAGTGCCTCATATATATAATGACACCGTTTCAAAGACAGAAAGCGGTGAGGGGGACGGCTCTGTTGAGGTTGAGGGAACAATAGCAGAGGTGAACATCGGACTTGGTGTTAATAATTCCGGAAATATAGAAAAGATTGATAATGTGCTTTATCAAAATAATAACTATAGTTA
>JAGASU010000097.1 GCA_017621635.1 Alphaproteobacteria bacterium
CATTCTTTTCCATGAAGGAATGTCAATGGTCGACTTAATGTCATCAGTGTCATCGGGTGTTCCCAAAAACTGAATCCGGTCTTTGTCTTTACTGTATCCGCTTTTGCCGTTATGCCGTATTCTGTAGTTACAGGCTTCAAGCTCTTTCAAAGCGTCATCACACACCACACCACCTTTCTTCCACCAAAAACGGATAGAAGTTTTAAATTTGGCAACATAATTTTCGCGGATTGAATCCGGAAGCGTCGCCAACAAAAATTTAACATACGAACGCCAGGTATGCCCTTTCGGCAAAGTAATCTTGCCGGCGCCCATCAATTTTGAATTGCCGTACATCGCGGCAAAATTAGCCCCGTTTACGCGGGAAACCACTCTGGCCCATGTTCCCGGTTCCAAGACGCGATAAAGGTTGAGGCTCTCTTTTGCATTTTCATGATAAGGGCTGGAAACCCGCATCTGATTGATAGACAGCCCGGCGCGGTAATAAAGGTCATAAATCTTGTTATACTCATAACCTTCTTTGCCGTTTGCAATCCATACGTCTTTAGTAGACCAGTCATACAACGGATAGGCGTTATAGAAATTCTTGCCCATTTTGGTTGTCCACTGCGAATTTTTCATCAATGTCTTGCGCGTATTGGCATAAGCCCGGTAACGGTTGATAGACTCATCAGCCCTGATGCCGACCATACACAATGTGGTACCCTTATGATGTCTGGCATACCAATGCCCAAACTCGGCATACAAATCCTCCTGAGCCATTTTATACTTATAAGTTTCAATCGGATTGTTCTTCAAGTTAATAATATAGGGCATCGAGGGCATCGGACGCACCCACAGTTCTTCCTTTTCGTCATCCCAGGGGTACCAATACATTTGATAATTGCTGACGGCGCAGCGCGATCCCATCGGCAAACATACCCAATAAGGCTCAATATCGTCTATGTTGTCTTCAAACATCTTGGTAACATAGTCTGTCGTCAGCTGATACTGCGCCTCAAAATCCTGATGGAAAACACCGATTTTTTTCTGAATGTTATGTTTGCGTTTATAGTCAAGAACCATATTCAGCAGCAAACCGCTGTCTTTTCCGCCGGAGAAAGACACATAAATATTGTCAAAATTTTCAAACGCAAACTTAATTCTTTCTATCGTTGCGTCAAAAACATTCATGTCCTTATAAATCTTCATAGTTTCAAAGCCTCATCTCTTGACATAATATTACAAACGTTGCTCAATACGTTTTCCTTGCGGTTAAGATTATCCTTTATCAGACTTTCAAGCCTGGTTCCTACCCAAAAATTGTAGATATTCAAATTTATAACATCTTTATTATAAAAGCTAGTTAATGTTTGAATTTTATCCTTATAATCAAAAGTCTGTGTAAAATAAATAATATTATTGCACCCTTTAAGGTTCAAACGCGGACTTTCGACCTTATACGTACAAATCATAATATCCACATTTTTCTCGAACCGGTTAAGAGCCTTTAGCTTATTCGAATTTCCGGACATCACCACAAACTTTTTATCTCCGAAGCCTCCTGCTTCTTTGAAAAAACGCACCTCGCTTAAAAACTTGGTGTAAATAATAACCTTCTCCTTGCGTTCCAAAATCTCGCTGACCAATTTAAACAAAGCATCAACCTTATGCTTGCATATGGTATAAAGATATTGAAAACGCTGCACTACCTGCAAAAACGCCACTTGTTCCTTATCTTTCAGGAAATCTTCTTTTTCCAGTTGATAAACGGCGGCTTCCTGAGGCGTAAGCTCAAAATCGCTATCATAATAGGTTATCTTAAGATTATCCTCAAAATCACAAGCAAGTAAATAGGGTTTTATCATTTTCACCAGCTTTGCTTCATTTTTTGGCGTCGACCACCTCTTCCACACCTCAAAATCATCCATATAAAACGGCAAAAAGCTGTGCATAAACTGCGTCTCCGTCATATTGAGGATTGCCGAGTCCATAAATTGCGTTTGAGAATACAGGTCAATCAGCCCCTGAGTCAACGGCGTTCCCGACAAAATCAAACGATATTTGAACTTATGCTTCATGGATAAAAGCCGTCTGGTTCTTCCCGCCTCCGTGTTTTTAATCGTAATGCTCTCATCCACTACGCAAAAAATACGATATTTGTCAGCCAGATTATAAAGTTTCAAATACTGCCCGTCGTTCAGAGAAATGTTTTCAATCGAAAAAAAGCATATCCGGTTAGAAATTTCCCGGGCCACCGCCTTGATGTCATTGACATAGTCATCCGTGGCCAGATAGTTTGACGGCGCAATCCATACGATAAAATCGATATTTTTGCGAAAATGCCGGATAAGCCTGAAAACTATTCGGATTTTTTCCATGCCGCGCTTCATAAACAGCGCACCCGAACTTAGCCCGGCAAACCGTTCGCAGATTTTTTTGTGGTCGAACTTTGCTCTCATGATACAAAACCCATTTTGATGACTAATTTTCAGATATCTAATATATGTAATCGTTCATCTGTCGTTTCAAAGGAATTGTCGTCAAATATACCGGAAGCCCCATCACCAAAGAAGCCGCCATGCCTCAAAATATAATCCGGCCGCAGCCAAATGCTCCAAAAGTACTAACCAACAACCACATATACTAAAGTATATATACTTTTTATCTAAGGGCAAAAGAAATTCAGGATAATTAACATAAAAAAAATGCTTTCCGACCCGCAAAAGCAACCGCAGATACAAGGCAATAGAACGATACTCGGAAAAAGCTGCACGCCAAAATAACAAATTTCGCCTTTACAACATCTGCATCAGTTCCGGACTATCAAAAAAGCCCGGAAAATTCCGGGCTCTTTAGTGGCGGAGAGTACAGGACTCGAACCTGTGCATCGTTATTCACGATGACGGATTAGCAATCCGCTGCATTACCACTCTGCCAACTCTCCATTTGTGGTACGGCATTATATGTATATTATCTTTTAGTTCAGGTCAACATCTTTTTATTAAATTTACAAATTTATTTAACAGATATTTTGCCTGTCGGCACCTCTCCGCAAAAAATAAAACAAATGCAAAAAAAAGCACCGTTTTTTCTTGGAAAAAACAGTGCTTCCGCAATTCAGACGCTAAAAGTCAGGCCATGTGTCATTCACATATCCGTCGTAGTCGCCGTTTTTGCTGCCGTCATGAGTGCCGAAAGTTTCGCCCACCCAATTCCAAAAAGCATCCCACATACCGAATGTTTTTTTAGTTATACAATCAAGTTAGCTCACTCTACAAATAATTATCCGGATTACTCACATCGGTTAAAATGTACAATAAAACCAGAATAATTATTTGTCTTATTTTTATTTAATCCCAAAAACAGACATTGTCAATTATTACTCAAGCGTCTCTATAAACTTGGAATACCGAATTTTGCAGTCTTCACACTGTTTCAGGGCTACATCCCGCATAATTTTATTTTCATACAAGCCGATAAAATAATCACCTGCCGAAACCGTCAATATTGAATCCGTCTCGTCATAACTCAGAGACAGACCGATTAGCGGCGCCTGATATTCGCTGCCGGACAACTGCTCGTAATACTCCTTGGCGATTTTAAATTTAACCGCAACCGGAACATCTTTATTTCCTGCTTCCCGGTTGGCAATACATTTTGCCGCCGTTTCAAACCGAATATAGTTTCCTATTAAAATCGGTGAAAATATATCATAAACCGGCCATGGCTCGCTCATACTCTCCTCCTCTTCAGTCTAAGACAATACTGATATAAGTCATCGCGATAAAGCCGACAAAAACCGCGGCCGCCGACCGGTTGGTTTCCTTTTGGCCATAGGTTTCCGGCAAAATTTCATTAATCACCACAAACAGCAACGTACCGCCGGCCAATGCCATACCGTACGGCACAATGTTGAAACTGATGTCCATCAGCAGCAAACCGACAATCGCGCCCAACGGCTGAACCAGTCCGATAGCCAACGCAGTCAACGCCGCCCGCAGACGGGAGTTTCCTGCCGCTACCAAAGAAATCGCTATTGTCAGCCCTTCGGGAATATTATGCGCGGCAATCCCCACCACCAGAGACAACGGACTGATAATATCCTCCGCACCGTAAGCAACGCCGACGGCCAAGCCTTCCGGCAATTTGTGCAGCGTAATGGCAATAATAAACAGCCAGGCCTTTTTCAAATCAAAATGCGGACCGTGATGCCCCATTGAGTTATGCTCATGCGGAATCAGCAAATTAAGTATCCAAACCAGCAAAACGCCTGCAAAAACTGTCAATACATACCCCAGCGCTCCGCTGTAAATATTGCGCGAATCACGCACGATTTCATGCATCGACGGTACCAGCAGCGAAAAAAACGATGCCGCCAGCATCACCCCCGCCGCCAAATTCAGAAGCTGGTTAATTTCGGTTTTCAAATACCTTCTTTTCAAAAATATCATAAAACCGCCAATTCCGGTTACCAGTCCGGCCGCCAAAGCTGCCAATAATCCCTGCATAAAAACCTGATTCACCATTTTGCATTCCTAATCTTTTTCATAATCCGATTGTAATACGGCAATACTCCGTCATCAGCACAATAATCTTTAACTTCGTCAAAACTGATCCAAAATACGCCGGAATTTTCATCTTAAGCCTTTTTATCTGTCAAACAGCTTGGCAATATCCTTAATCTTCAGTTCCACATACGTCGGACGGCCGTGATTACATTGTCCGGAATGC
>JAGASU010000013.1 GCA_017621635.1 Alphaproteobacteria bacterium
ACGAATTGTTAAAACGTTTTATTTTAGGCAAAAACGTAGATGCGATTTTGGTGGATATTCACGCCGAAGCAACGTCCGAAAAACTGGCATTAGGCTATTATCTTGACGGCAAAGTCAGCCTTGTTGCCGGCACGCATACTCACGTTCCAACCGCTGACGCGCGGATACTCCCCAATCAAACCGGCTATATTACCGATGTCGGCATGTGCGGTGATTTTCAATCCGTTTTAGGCTTTGAACCGCAAACGCCGGTTGAACGCTTGGCTGATAAGCTGACCATTCAAAACCGCCTAAACCCCGCTAACGGCAAAGAGCTTACCCTCTGGGGCGTAATGGTTGAAACCGCCCCCGACGGCCTCTGCCAATCCATCTCCCAAATTAAAGAAACGTTTGAAAATATATAGGACATTTTTAATGACTTCGCTCAATGACCAACTCCGCCAATATCGTCGTCAAATTGCCGAACAACGCAACATTGCCCCTTTTATGGTATTTAATAACAAAACTTTGGACGACTTAATCTTAAAACAACCTCAAACCATCGAAGAACTTGAAACTGTAAACGGGTTTGCCGCCAAAAAGATAGAAACCTACGGCAGAGAAATCCTGAAAATAATTATCGCTTATCGCCAAAACTTTCCCGAGCAGGCCGCCGGCGAAAGCTCTAAACTTGCCGCCCTCAAACAAAACGAACAAGAAGAAAAAGAAGCTCAGGACGGTTTTAACCCTGACAATATTTTCCGCGGCGCGCTGTTTTCATTCAACACGTTTTCAAAAGACGAAGGAAAATTAACTCTACGCTATGACACCGCAAAAGAATATGACGATATTAACGCGCTTTATCGCTTAAATGACATAACTGCCTCCGGCACCACCTATGCCAAATGCTTAAGCCTGATGAACTATCAAACTGCCCACTTAATGCACAATGGCAACTATGATAACAGAATCAAAACCGGCCTCTTGGATCTTATAGAATACGCATGGGACGGCGACCCAAAAGAAAGCCTGAACTGTCTCTGCCTTGCCCATATTCTGCGCTCGTTTATGTTTAGCCAAAACATCACCGCCCGCGTTATCTCAATGTTTCCGTTTTCCCCCTATGACATCGACAATCACGTCGTCACTGAAGCCTGGCTCGAAGAACAGCAAAAATGGGTAATGTTTGACCCGACATATAACACCTGTGTTTCAGATGAAAACGGTATTCTTTTAAGCGTTGCCGAACTGCGTGACGCTTTAAGCCGGCGTGAAAAAATCTTTTTTGCCACCCAATCCGCCTATAATCACAAACCCTTTACCCCAAAAAAATCCGAAGAAGTCGCCACCTATTACGCCAAAAACTGCTTTTTCTTTAAAATAAACGAGCTGCAAACGCGCACCGGTGCCGCCGCCGGACAAACCGCTCTCATCACGCCGGACGGTTTTGACTACGAAAAATATATGCTCGTCAAAAACCGCCACACCCGCCGCGAACTGCACAAACCACTGTCTTTTATGTTTGAAAAATAAAAAACCACCCGCCAAAACCTAACACGCTTCAACGGGCAGTTTAATCTGGTAAAACGTCTTCTTACCGTACCGGATGAGCGTAGTTATAACAGCTCATAACCAAATCTTCTTTTTTGTAGAAAACTTTGTATGCAGCATACAAAAGCGAAAGAACGATAGCCGCCATATAAACGTCATACACCGGCATATAATTATTTAAGAAAACAGTCATGCTGTCCGAACCGGTTACAAAGAAGTCTACAACATACGAAATCAACGCATAAATAACAGAAAAATACGGTATCCACCCGATAGAGGCCAAAAAGACTGACAATCTCGGGAAATTTTCATTCATACGATGCACAAAGCCCCACGAAGAAATAAACGACAACGACAGAGCTAACACCGCAACCCAGAATAAAACATACAAAACGCCGCCCATAGCATAGCTGATTTGCGTGTTAAACAGGGCAATAATAAAGGCGAGCAGTTGGTACATACCACCTAACAGCAAAAGTTCATTTCTGCATATTTTCATAACAACCTCCTTAAAAACTGAGATGATATACAAAAATTTCCTCCATAAAAATAATCCCGCACCCCCAATCTTCCAACCTAGGCTTTGGGTGGTATTAAGTTAAATATTTTCATTTATCTCATATCGTTAACTATTTTTTATTGACTAAAATATAAACTTGCATATACTCAAATAAGGATAATATCGAAAGAGCAATATATGAAAATATCCATCATAGGAGCATCAGGAAAGGTAGGAACTGAATTAATACGCTTACTAGCTGAGCAAAATTTCTTTTCTCTTAAAACAAATGTTATACTATATTCACCAAACAATTATAAAAAAAATATACGGTCTACTAAATGACTTAGAAGAAGCCGCTTTAATAAGAAACCAGCAATTTTCTAAAAATATTGACTTTCTTCCCACTAACAGAATAAACGACATTGCTAACTCAAATTTAGTAATTATTTGTGCTGGGCTATTCGCCAATCAAGAAGAAAAAACAAAATATACATTAACGGATTTAAGCGGTAGACATATACAAGCATATAAAAATTTCCCTATTATAAATAATTTATGCGAACAAATCAACCTACATACTCCTAATACATCCGTAATCATTATAACAAATCAAGTAGACATAATGTCTGAAATAGCACGCAAAAAGCTACATTCAGCTAAAGTATATGGTTTAGGCTGTTATTTAGACACCATACGATTTAAAAAAATTTTTTCAACTCTCACCCACTTAAAACAATCAGAATTTGATGCTGTTCTTTTAGGATTTCATAATCAAAATTTATTTATCCAAGACGCTAGCTTTCAAATATCTTCGCATCTCACGAACATAGAAACATACAAAAAGTTAGCTCTACAAAAAACAATCAATCGTGGAAAAGAAATTTCAGATATGCAAAAAGATATACACCACCCTAACATCAATAGCGGTTCTTCAAAACTACCAGCCGCCGCATTATTTAACATTATTGCAGCTTTTACACAAACTAATACAAAAAAAATAATTATTCCTTTAAATAGAAGGTTGGATAAAGAAAACATTTCTACTGCAGCACAAGCATTATGCCAAATTTCATACAATTCCATCACACACAAATATACAGAATTATCAGCTAATAATCTAAGTGAACTAAAAAAAGGAATTGAGATTATACACAAAAATATAAAATTTATACAGCAATTACATACACAAAGCAATAATAGAGGTAAAGAATGACAAACCAACATCCTAAAGCGATTTTATTTGACTGGGACGGAACATTAGCCGAAACACGCAGCGCTGTCGTCAAAGCTATGGAATATACTCTCGCTTTATATCATAAAGAACCTTGGAACATCACCAAACAAAAATATCGAGATACCACAAAATCACTAAAAGAAAATTTTCCTAACTTTTTCGGCAATGATTACAAACAAGCCTATGCTACCTATCTGAACTATTATCAACAAAACGCAATCAAACAAATC
>JAGASU010000098.1 GCA_017621635.1 Alphaproteobacteria bacterium
TCAAAGCCTTTATAAATAGCGGATTAGGCTGTTCTTCTGCCGACTTCGGAGCGTATTCTGTACGCCAGTCTTTAAGCAGATGAAGATAATCACAAAGGACTCTGAAAGTGTGATTTTTCTTTGCGTTTTCCTGTTCCCGTCATAGCCAATGCCAGCTGTTATAATATCAACGATGATGACCTCAAAAACACGTGTCTGGCGATAACGGAAAACAGAGAATCGTATTGTTACAATATCCGTAATGATGACGAGAAAAACTTTTGCTTAGCGAAAATCCGCAACCAGCGAAGCTATTGCTACAACATCAAAAACCAAGACCAAAAAAATTATTGCCTTGCGCTAGTAAAGTAGGCAAGCGGTGATAACAGAGGTAACGCTATCATTCTGATAAGAAATTATAGCCCTTAACCTTTTGCCAGCTGATATAATAAGCAACGGCTGACACCATATTCACGCGCCAGTGCTGAAACGTTTGTTTGACGTTGTTTCATCTTTTCAGTTATCTCTTTGACTTGTTCGGGAGAGAGCTTTTTCTTGCGCTCTTTGGCATATTTTCCAGCCAATTTAGCACAACGGATACCTTCTCTTTGGATTTCTAGTAAGTTTTCACGGTAAAATTGATTGATAGCACCGAGCATTGACAGCATAAGGTTCTGAAAAGGGTCGTTCTTATTCGGTGTAAAGGTCATATTTTCCTTTTGGAACGTGATTTTAGCCCCTTTTGAGGTGATTCCGTTAACAAGCTGGATTAAGTCACCCAAAGAACGACTGAGTCTGTCCATAGATAAGCAAGTTACCTCATCGCCTTCCCGAATATTTGACAACATCGCTTGCAACTGCTCTCTATTAACATTTTTGCCTGATTGTTTATCGCAATATAGCCTGTCGCATTGAATTTCTTGTATCTGCCTGTCTAGGTTCTGGTCTGTCGTTGAAACTCTTGCATAATGAAAAAGCATTGTCGTATACCCTTTATATTCTTGTTGATTTAATGTCTAATTGTACCATACGCCTGTCAATTAATCACCTAAAACGACGTTAATTTGACATTAATTGTAAAGTTTTCCGCTGTTTACGTAAGCTATACCTTATTTCGACAATAACAAGATAATTACTGATTTTTCATAAACTCTTTCCATTGAGCAAAAGAAGACGCCAAGAAATCATAGTCCAGTTTTTCAAGTTGTGGTTGAATTTCTTCTAAGCTATTGGTTGAATAATGCCTATCAGGTGTCGTTTTTCCTTCCCAGCCAACGATGTCATTTCTAAAAGTTTCATCTACCCCGCAATCTCTCAATGCTTTATTTATATTTGTTCTGAACGAATGAAAAGCTTTCCATCTGTCTTTTTTTATTCCTATTTTTTTTAAATATTCAAACAATGGACGCATAAAATGTACGTTATATGTGCCATTTTTAGTTAAGACTCTAGGAAAGAGGAAATTGTTTTTATTCTTCTTCCTGTGTCTTTCTATGTAATCTAAAAATCCAAGTTCAATCAATTTAGAATGTATTGGAACTTTTCTGACTGTGGCATTAGTTTTTAACCTCTTTATGACGTCGTTTTTATCTTCATCGTCTATCTTGAAGTCGAAGCATATTATACCATTTTCTGTAATAATGTCCTTATACCTTAAAGTTGTTGCCCCGTTTGTTCTGGCACCACAAAAAAGAGCTATCATACAAGCCCAAAATATATTCGGATGCCGTTGGAATACTGGATTTTCAATATCAAATATTTTAACAAGTTCTTCTGTACTAAAAGGGAGGTATTCGTCTCTTGGTTTTGAGCCAATGGACATCTTTTCTTTAAGCAGAGAAATAGAATAGAGTTGATAGTATTCAGGCTCAAGTCGATTAGCAGTTTCAATTAGCCTATTGATACTACGAAATTTTCGGTTAATTGCTTGGGCTCCGATGTTTGACGTTTTGTTACTTGACGCTTCGTCGTTTGACGATTTTTGGATACGAAATGCTATCTGATTTATCATTTTTTGACTGTTAATCTTATTATAGTCATCATTTATAGATATGTCTTCTTGTTTTAGAGCTTTAACAATATCTTGTTTTTTACGCTTTATAGTGGTTTCTCCCATAGTATATTTTAACTCAATTTCCATCCTATCCATTACGTCTTGTATCGTATGAGTAGGAACTTCACTAACATTGTTATCCTTCATCATTTCACTATCGTGCTTAACATTTTCCCCCGTTGTATGACTGCCTGAATCGCTCAAAAGACTTTGAATTTGGATAATTATTGCCGCTACTGACTTATAAAGCTTTTTATGTTCTTCCAAGTTAGCTAGCTCAGTTCTTAACACGCTGAGTGTCTTTTGCACATCTCTTTTATCTTCTAAAAATTCTTGAGCAAATGGGGCAGCCTTAATCACACAATTACATTCTTCAATTCGCGCTTTTTTATACTCAATAAGCTTATCCAGTGGAAGATTGTAACACCGATAAAATGCATTCTTAATTTTTTCCAACAACGCCTTATCGCAATTATCATCTACAACATCTATTGTTTTTACCAAATCAGATGCCCCGTCATCATTTTTTACAAATTGGGGACTTGTAGGAACTTGTTTATATAAGCAATTAAGTTCTGCAAAAATTTTATCTATATCAGTTATGTCTTGAATCATTTGCCGTGCCTCGTAGTAATCTGTTGTTCTTAATGAAAACCTTATCCATTTTCTTTTTTTATTTATGGTAGGCAACTCTATTCTGCAATAAAAAGTATTAGTTCTCAAGTACAAATGTGGCTCGGATGAAGTGTGATACATTTTTTTTAATGTTTTACAGCATGTATCACACTTTGTAGCACAGTTTTTCATCATCTTTTCCTCTTAGTTACTTATTAACGTTAAAATAATCTAAGTAATTGATTTTACTGTGCCTGATAAAATTAATAGAATCGCTTGCAACGAATCGCTTTTAATTTCTATATATAGTCCAACACCTTGACTTAAAAGAAAAAAACCACCATAAAGGTGGCTTCAAATTTTTTGGTCGGAACGGGTGGATTCGAACCACTGACCTCTGCGACCCGAACGCAGCGTTCTACCAGGCTGAACTACGTTCCGCTGTTCAACGAAGATATTTCTACACCAAAAAAATTAGATTACAAGCTTTTTTTTCATATTTTAATAAAAAAATTGACACCCCGCCAAGAGTGTGCTAAATCCGCTCTGAAGTTAAACAAAAAAAGGAGGGAAAATGCTTTACATCGGATGTCATCTTTCAAGCTCTGCCGGTTTTAAGGCCATGGGGGAAACGGCGTTAAAGATAAATGCCAATACGTTTCAGTTCTTTTTGCGCAATCCGCGCGGCGGGGCGGCCAAAGATATTGATAAAAAAGATGTTGATGCCTTTTTAAGCTTCGCTAAAGAACATTGTTTCGGCAAAATTTTGGCCCATGCGCCATATACCTTGAATCCCTGTTCAAAAGACTTGAAAACCAGAGAATTCGCGCGTGAGGTTTTTGCCGATGACTTAAAGCGGATGGAAAACCTGCCAAATAATCTGTATAACTTCCACCCCGGCTCACACGTCGGGCAGGGTGTCGCCGCAGCCATTCCGCAAATTGTTGAAATTTTAGATGATGTGATGGGGGAAGCCAAGCATACTACCGTCTTGCTAGAAACAATGTCCGGTAAAGGCAGCGAGGTCGGTTCAACTTTTGAAGAGCTGGCGGAAATTATCTCTAAAGCCAAAATTAACGCGCCTGAACGCTTAGGCGTCTGTTTGGACACCTGTCACGTTTTTTCTGCAGGGTATGACATCATAAACCGTTTGGACGATGTTTTGGCTGATTTTGATCGTATCATCGGCTTAAACCGTTTGCACGCTATTCACCTAAACGATAGCATGACGGAATTTAACTCTCATAAAGACCGCCATGAAAAACTGGGCAAAGGAAGTCTGGGACAAGAGGGCTTAATTCGTTTTATCAATCATCCGGCTATAAGAAACCTGCCGATAAATTTGGAAACGCCTAACGAGCTTGAAGGCTATGCGGAAGAAATTGCAACACTTCGCGCCAATTATCAAAATTTTTAAGCAAATAAAAACTCGGTTATAAGTCCGAAAAAGACACCCAAGCCATAGAGTAGGGCGCTGATACGCAGATTTTCCTTTAAATTGACGTTAACGCGGTAAAGCACTAAAAGACCCAAACCGGCGTTAGAAAGTGTTCCCGCCATCAAGGTTCCGAAAGAAATAGTACCTTCAAGATAAAGCTGGCTGATAAGAACAGACGGGTAGCAACTCGGAATAAGTCCGATTCCTGCCGCGATAAATTTGCTCAAAACCGGTGCGCTGACCAGCATATCTTGTAAAATCTCTTTGCCGCCGAACATAAATGCCGTGTTAATTATAAGCGCAAACAAAAAGATAAATAAACTGATTTTTTCCGTATGTTTAAACGCCGAGCGCCAAATGTTTTCTTTATTGTTGCATTTGCATTTTTCACGCTGGCAAAAGGCTTCAATGTCAGGTTCTTTTTTATGGGAAATAAATTTTTGCGGTAAAAATAAATCAATCAAAAAGCCTGCGGCCGCGCCGAAAAGAACTTTTAAGCCCAAAACTTTGGTAATCATCGCCGCGCCAACACCGCCTGAGAGCAAAACCGGCACCATTTCATCTGAGGTCGCCAGAAAAACGGCAATCAGCGTCCCCAACGTGATTAGTCCGGTAGCGTAAAGGTTAGAAGCCGCCGCAGAAAATCCGCATTGCGGAATAAGGCCGGTAACCGCACCGACCGCCGGTCCGAACTGCTTGGCTTTGCGAATATAAATCATACTCCGCCGCGACATCCTATGCTCAAGATATTCCATGAGCAAATACGTCGGATAAAGATAAAAAAACAGCGATAGCGTTTCATAAAGCGAATCAACTAAAATATCAAAGCCAGCGTTTAACATATTAAAAGCCTTAAAAAATTTCTGATTATGCCAAATTTAGTCAATCTTCTTCTTTTTTGCAACAAAAAAAGCAGGCAAAAGCCTGCTAATTTCATTTTGTCACAACGTATACGTCTTGCCCGAGGTCTGCCATCATCAGAATCTTAGCTTCCTCTTTTGTGTAAGGAAGCATAACATCAAAATCGCAAAAAATAAGAACCTCACCGTTTTCAAGCAAAACATAGGCAACAGAAACCGGAACAAGATTCTCCTTATACGGTGCTTTAATTGCTCCTTGAGTGTGCAATGTCTTAATCACTTTGTGTTTTGGAACATTCTGGTTTGGAGAACACAAAGAGACCAAAACGCCTTTGTTTTTTGAAACTTCATAAGAAAATACATTTTCCATAATTTTAAATTTATAAGTTAGACATAAAAATAAATTTGTAGAAGCTTTATAGCTTGATATTGTCCTTTTGCCAATATTTTTTAATCTCAAGACAAAAAAAAGGAACCCGCCGGCGTAGCCGGCGGTTCTTCATAAACGGGTGTAACCCTTTACCCCTGGCAGCCCCTTAA
>JAGASU010000099.1 GCA_017621635.1 Alphaproteobacteria bacterium
ATGTCGTTTGTCTGGTTAAAGGTTAACCAGACGTTTGAGCAGTTGGATACATCCGGATTTTCGGGAAGGTTTTTGGTTGCTCTTAAGTCCACTTCGGCATTATCTTTAAAACGGAAATTTTTTATTTGACTTACATCACAGCCCGAAAGGTCAACCATACTTAAATTTGATACGTCCATCTCAGGGAGATTTTGAGCATGGCTGAGGTTTACCTGAGCATCGTCTTTGAATTTGATATTGTTGTTAACAAACATTAAATCAGCGTTGCTCAAATTAACTGTTTTACAGTTTGAGAGGTCAAGCTCGTCCATGCTGACAGGCGTTGTTTGGGAGAGGTCTACGGAGGCTCCGTCTTTGAATTTCAGATTAATTTTAGTGATATCGCATTTGGCAAGGCTGACGGCGCTTAGGTTTGAAAGGTCCAGATTTTCGGGAAGATTTTTGCACTTTGAGAGATTAACCGTGGCGCCTTCTTTGAATTTGATATTTTTTACGTTGCTCAGGTCACAGCCGGAGAGGTCAACCGCGTTTAAGTCGGAAAGATCAAGATTTTCAGGGAGATTTTGTGCGCCTGAGAGGCTAACCGATGCGCCTTGTTTGAATTTGAGGCTTTTTATTTTGCTCAAGTCACAGCCTGAGAGATCCACGGCGTTTAAGTTTGCGAGGTCAAGATTTTCAGGGAAGTTCTGTATGTATGAGAGGTCAACCGCGGCGCCTTTTTTGAATTCAAGATTTTTAAGTTTGCTTATATCACAACCTGAGAGGTTGACGGTGTTTAAGTTTGAGAAGTCTAAGTTTTGGGGAAGATTGGTGCAACCGGCGAGCGATACTTCAGCATTCTTGGCAAATTTTAAGTCAGGTAGCAAAGAGAGGTCGGCGTTGTTTATTTCAACTTTTTGACAGCGGCTGATGTCGACATTTGGCGCCAGCGGGGGAATGTTGTTTATTTTCAGGTTTGACTGCGTTACGTTTGCGTAGTGAAAAGTTGAGCCGGCTTTTAATTTTTGCGGTGAGATTTTAGAGGTGTCCCTGCCGCTTAAATCAACCTCCTGACAGTTGGTTAAATCAAGTGATTGCGGTAATGGTTCGTTGCCTCCGAGCATAACTTTGGCATTGTCTTTAAAACGCAATTTTTTATAAGCGGAGAGGTCTTCTGCTTCAAGCTCAACGATATCGTATTGGAGGATAGTTGAGGGAAGCTCTTCTGCCGGTGTTTTTTCGAGCGTTTCAAAGTCAAATATTTTCGGTTCGTTTGCCATAACAGCCTCCGTATGCTATTATTTGAATTAATATTATTTTAGCATTAAAATGAGGGATTGTCAAACAAAAAAGCCGGTGTCTACCTTTGGTTGGCATTAGCCAGAGCGGCGATTTGGGTCGGGGTTAAAGATGTTGTCTTTTGTGTGGGAGCGGCGGTGTGTTCGGTCGTTTTGGTGTTGGTTTTATTTTGAGCAACTTCGTCTACTCTGGCATCCAGCGGCGTTAAGGGATAAGATGTGTTGCCGTTGTCATTGGAGACGGTTAAAATACCGTTTTGATCTTTAAGTTTCAGGTTATCGGTGTAACAGATTTCTTTATTGTCAGCATTCCCGCAGGCAAGCATAAGGTCTCTAAGCTCAAGGTCTGCGTTCGGTGTCCGGTTGACGATGTTTGAATATTGCGTTTTTAAGTATTGATCTTTTTCCTCGTCATTTTTAAGTCCTTTTTTAGTTAAATATTCATCAATGGCAAGCAGGCCTTCGGTGTTGGGAACAAAGGTTTTTCCGCTTTTGTTTACGATATCTTGTGTGATTTCTTTTTTAGGGAGGATATCGGCAAGGCAATCAGCGGGGATGTCAATTTTGGTGTTATAGCCGATGTCTAAGTTTTTGGTCATATCAATTAGAATTTGTTGGTGTTGTTTGGCGGCGTTAATCTGGTTCATTATGTTTATCATTTCGTTGTTTGATGATTGAGCGGTGTTTTTAAATTGTTTGTTACTGTAGTTGTCGAGACAATCTTTATCCCAGTCTGCAGAGGCTATTTTAACGATACGGCTGACGGATTTGGGGTCTGACGGGTCAAAACCATTTTGTTCCACGGCTTCCTGCAAGCCGGGGACTTGGTTTAAAATACTGGCTAAAGGATATTGTTTATCATTAATTTCAATCGTTTCTATGCCGGCTTCTTTGTGGTTTTTATAGAGATTGGCTAAGGTTAAGCATTGGACGGCGTAAGCGGTTTTTTCGGTGACGTAGTCTTTATCAACAGCCATATGAGCGGTTTGGTACGGATTTTTATCAGCGTCAGTTTGTCCACGGGCATCGTGTAAAAAGTGTGTGTTTTCGTGGCGCTCAGTGGCTATTTCTGCGGCGGGGTCATTGCTTTTAAGTTTAAGAGACCAGTCTGCCATATTATCTTTTTGCGCGAGTCTGTTTTGCACATCCTCAGACAGCACCCATTTGGGCATATAAATTTTTTTATCCTCATAATTAAAATAGGCGAGATTATCATATTTATTGTTGAAGTCTTCTCTGGTTTCAATAGTTCTGATTTCTGTTTCTCTTTGAGCTGTCGGGGTGCTGAAATTTGATTTGTATTTTTTTGATTTATCAAGTTCTTCATCAAGTATAAAACCAACAAAAGGACCGATTGCTGTTTCGTTATCCGGTGTCAGTTTATTTTCAGGGGTTACGGGAGAAGCCAGTTGGGTGGTAAGTTTGGCGGCTGTTTGTTCTTTTAGGGAAAGATAGGTCGTGGGATCTGACGTGATGATCTGCGCCCGTTCGGAAGCTGCTTTGATTTCCGGTTTGGGGTCTTCCCCTGCATCGGGAGCGGAAACACTGTTAAGCTTAGCTGCCATTGCGGCAGTTTTGGCATTTTTAGCTTTTTCTTTTAATTCTTCTTCAGTCATCGTCACAGACCTTATTTGCAATTGCATATACCTTATGGTAGCATAAAAAAGGGGGTGTGTCAAACAAAAAAGAAAGGGGAAAGTGGGAGTTTGGAGCAGGTGACGGGAATGACCTTCGGCTTTTTAAGCCTCGGCCGCCCCTACGCGCATACGCTACGCGTACCGGCATACTTCCGTCTGCCTTGCGCTTGTGGTCGAACCCGCTTCTGCGTGTTCGTTTCCCTTAGTTTTATCGTGTGGGGAGAATTTGGAGCAGGTGACGGGAATTGAACCCGCATTAAAAGCTTGGGAAGCTCTCATTCTACCATTGAATTACACCTGCGCCAACGGAGAGTTTTTAACAACGAAAAGTTTATATATCCGGCGGTTGAGAAAAGCAAGCGTTTTTTTTATGATGTGGATAAAAAAACGGTGCGGGGAGCGGACGGGGTAAAAAATGCTTGCAATTGCTCTGAATATGGCTTATGTCTTAAAAAAGTTTAATTAATGTGGTTTGAATAACAATGGATACTAAAGATTTAGAAGAAAGGCTCGGCTATCAGTTTTTGAATAAAAAACTTTTAGAACAGGCGCTCACTCATTCAAGCGTGACGACGGATATTCACCGCAATTATGAACGGCTTGAGTTTTTGGGTGACAGAATTTTGGGCGTAACGATTGCCGATATGCTCTGCAATACGTTTCAGAACGAGCCGGAGGGTGCGTTGGCTCAGCGTTTTGTCTGCTTAGTGTGCAAGGATATGGTGGCAGAGATTATGAAAGGGCTTGGTGTCAGCGATTTTATTAAAACGGTTAACGCGTGTGTGAAATATAAGGCTAATGTTTTATGCGACGTGGGCGAGGCGCTGATTGCGGCGATTTACCTTGACAGCGGCGCGATTGAAACCGCACAGGATTTTGTTAAACGTCACTGGATGGCGCATATTGACAAGAAGTCCCGCCCGAAAAAGGATTATAAAACGATGTTGCAGGAAAAAGTTGCGGCGAAGAGATTGCCGGCGCCGTTGTACCGGATGTTAAAAAAGACCGGTCCTGAGCATGAACCGGTGTTTTCCGTTCAGGTGACGGTCGGAGATAAATTTGAAGCGGTGGGCAGCAGCGGCACCATTCGCCATGCCGAACAGGATGCGGCTGAGAAAATGCTGGTTGAAATGGGAGTTATTGATGCTTAAGGGCGCAGAAGATGAAACGAGAGCCGGATTTGTGGCGCTTTTGGGGGCGCCGAATGCCGGAAAATCAACCCTGACGAATAATTTTGCCGGTTCAAAGGTTAGTATTGTTTCGCCTAAGGCGCAGACGACCCGCACGATTGTTAAAGGAATCGGCGTGTGGGGAAATGCCCAGATTATTTTTTTAGATACGCCGGGGGTGTTTAAGCCCAAACGCCGGCTCGATCGGGCGATGGTGGCTTCAGCCTGGAGCGGTGTCGGCGATGCGGATATCGTGGCGCTGGTGGTGGACGCTAAACGCGGTTTTGATGAAGAAACGCAGGCGATTATTGACGCGCTTAAAGCTAATCAACAAAAAGCGTGCTTGGTTTTAAACAAGATTGATTTGGTTAAAAACGAAACGCTTTTGGAACTGGCCGCAGCGCTTAATAAAGAATATGCGTTTGACGAAACTTTTATGATTTCCGCACTTGTCGGGAAAGGCGTGGATGATTTTTATGACTATTTGGCAAAGAACCTGCCGGTCAGCCCGTGGCTTTATCCTGAAGAACAGATGTCTGATATGCCGCTTAAGCTTCTGGCAGCCGAGATTGTGCGTGAGAAATTATTTTTATATTTGCGACAGGAACTGCCGTATGCCTTAACCGTTGAGCCGGAACTTTGGGAGCGTCGCGATGATGGTTCAGTCAGAGCCGAGATGACGATTTATGTTGAGCGTGACGGGCAAAAACAGATTGTCCTCGGACGCGGCGGGGCGATGATAAAAAAAATCGGCCAATCCGCACGGCGTGAGCTTGAAGATATTTTAGAAGAGCGGATTCATTTGTTTTTGTTTGTTAAGGTGCGCGAGAACTGGGGCGAGGACAGGGCGCGTTATACGACCTGGAATCTTGATTTCAACTCTTAAAGGGGGAAATTTTGGCATCTAGAGCGGTCTTCGCAAACAGCCAAAAATTCATGTACTTTTTTGTACACTAAAATTTTTGGCTGTTTGGAAGCCCATCTCTATCTGCTCAAAATTTCCCTCCTTTAAGGGAGCGAGCGGGGCTTAAAGTTTAGATGGAGGCTTGCTTTTTTTGAGTCATTGCGAGGTGCGCCGTAAGGCTGCATCCGTGGCAATCTATAACTAAACGCGAAGCGTTGCTTTATTAAAATTTGCGTGACAAAGTCACAAGTTATGGATTGCCACGGCGATATGTGACTTACGTCACGCGCCTCGCAATGACTCACGGAGGGGGCATTTGGTCAGGGGAGAAAAACAGATTGACAGGGGGATTTTTTTGTATTAATTCATATTTTGATAACTTATTATTTTACCTTTAAATTTATTATGCTATGGACGAATTAGAAAACAAAGTCGACCAAGGTTTGGAGCTGAGTTTGGAAGAACAGTTTGCTTTGCTTGAACATCCTCAGGCGGGAGAACTTCTGGCTTGTTATGCGGCAATTCATTGTTTGAATGACAGCGTATTGGTAAAGATGCTTGAAAGACCTAATGCCAAAGAGCTTTTAGAAATCTATCTTGGTGTTTCTATGTATGAGCTGGAAGATCCTGCACAGGTCAGGCTGACGGAGCTGGTGAATGCAAAAGAGCTTTTGCGTGTTGTTGTCAACTATCATCCTTTATGGGGCGAGGCAGAGGTTAAAATGCTGGAACGTCCGGACACAAATGAGCTTTTGGATATTTATCTTAAAAAGTATGAATTATGGCCGGAAACGCAGGTTAAGATGATGGAAATGCCTCAGGCCAAAGAGCTGTTAGAAAAATATATTTCTTTATATCAGCTTGACGGCTTAGCTCTGTTTAAGATGTTTGATGTTCCTCAGGCCAAAGAACTGGTAAAGGTTTATACCTCAAAGTATAAGCTTAAGGGGACAAGCTTGCAAGTGGCTCGGCATAAAGGGCTTTTGTAATTTTTTCGTGATGAATAGAAAAACGGCTCGCTTAAGCGGGCCGTTTTGTTTTTTTAAGTCGGGTGTTTTAAGCTAATTTAGCCAAACGCTCCTCGATTGAGCTTAACAACGTTTCATAATTTTTGAGTTTGTCACGCTCTCCTGCAACGGTTGCCTGAGGGGCTTTTTCAACAAATTTTTCGTTGGCAAGCTTTGCTTTAACCCGCTCGATCAGAGTGATATATTTCTCTTTTTCGGTTTGCAGGCGGGCAATTTCAGCCTTAATGTCAACCAAGTCTTCAAACGGGATATAGAGCGTTGCTTTTAAATGCTCGATGCAAATTGCATTATCGGGAATACCGTCTTTGCTTGCTCTGATTTCAACCGTTTTGGCAAAGGCCAGCTTTTGCAAAATCGGCTCGGCAGATTTCAGATACCTGCCAGCTTCTTTGGCAACAAAAATAAGCGATGTCTTTTTGGACGGCTCAATATTCATATTGGCGCGGACATTTCTTAAATTTGTGATGAAATATTGCAATAACTCGATATTTTCACTGTCTTGTGTGGAAGCGATGTTACTCATTTCCGGCCACGGGGCAGTGATTAACAGCTCGTTTTCATCGGTTTTGAGGTTTTGATATAATTCCTCGGTAACAAACGGCAAAAACGGGTGCAACAGCTTTAAGATAACGGTCAGCCCGTGTGCCAAGACATATTGTGCTGCTTTGCGACTCGGATTTTCTTTGTCATACAGGCGGGGTTTAACCATTTCGATATACCAGCTGCAATAATCGTTCCAGAAAAAGTCATAGAGTTTTTGCAGGGCGTCGCCGAACTCAAAAGTGTCTAGTTCTTGGGTGACAGCGGCGATGGTTTGGTCTAATTTGCCCAAAATCCAGTTATCCTCAGGCGCAAACGCAGAAGTTTCCGGTTTTTCGGGGTGGTTATTGTCTTCAAGTGCCATAAAGACGAATTTGGCCGAGTTCCAGAGTTTGTTGATAAAAGCTTTGGCGATATCCAAACGGTCTTTTGAATATCTTAAATCAACTTCTAAGGATAAGCCCTGAACCAATGAAAATCTGAGCGCGTCGGCGCCATATTCGGCGATTGCTTCCAACGGGTCTATGCCGTTATTCAAGCTTTTAGACATTTTACGCCCCAAAGCGTCACGAACCAAGCCGTGCAGGACTACTTTGTTAAACGGAATTTTGCCGGTTTGCTTTAAGCTGGAGAAGACCATTCTGATAACCCAGAAAAACAGAATATCATTACCGGTAATCAGGGTTGAGGTTGGGAAGAAAGTGTCAAAATCTTTGGTCTTTTCCGGCCAGCCTAAAGTTGAGAACGGCCAGAGGGCGGAAGAAAACCAAGTGTCTAAGGTGTCTTCATCCTGAACCCAGGTGGTACAGCCGCAGGTGCAGGCGTGTTTCGGCGCCTCTTCGCCAACATAAATTTTGCCGCATTTTTCGCAGTAATACGCCGGAATCCGGTGTCCCCACCAGAGTTGGCGGGAGATACACCAGTCTTGAATGTTTTCAAGCCAGTGATTATAGATTTTTTCATAGCGCGGCGGATAAATGGTCAGCTCTTTGTTTTTGACGACATCCAGTGCCGGTTTGGCCAAGCTTTCCATTTTGACAAACCATTGTTTGGAAACCATCGGTTCAACGGTGTGGTGACAACGATAACACTTGCCGACATTGTGGGTGTAGGGTTCGATTTTAACCAGGTTGCCCAAAGCTTTTAATTCTTCAACGATTTGCTCACGGGCGGTTAAAATATCCATTCCCTCGTATTTTTTGACAACATCGCCCATTAAGCCGTCTTCGGTGATGACACGGATAATCTCAAGGTTGTGAGTCTTGCCGGCGTTAAAGTCATTAAAATCATGCGCCGGAGTGATTTTAACCGCGCCGGTACCGAACTCTGTTTCCACAAACGGGTCAGCGATGATTTTGATTTCACGATTAACAATCGGGACAACGACGGTTTTGCCGATATAGTTTTTATAACGTTCGTCTTTGGGGTTGACGGCAACACCGGTATCCCCCAGCATCGTTTCCGGACGGGTGGTGGCCACGGTTAAAGAAAATGATTTGTCAGGCGCGTCATAGCGGATATACCATAAGGAAGACGGTTCCTCGGAATATTCCACTTCGGCATCTGAAATTGAGGTGTGACAGCACGGACACCAGTTAATCAGGCGTTCGCCTTTATAAATCAGCCCTTCGTTGTAAAGGTCAATAAAAACCTTGCGGACAGCTTTGCTCAAACCTTCGTCCAAGGTGAAGCGTTCACGGCTCCAGTCACACGAACAGCCGAGTTTTCTTAATTGTTTGATAATAAAGCCACCGTATTCCTCTTTCCACGCCCAAGCGTGTTTTAAAAAGCCTTCGCGGCCTAAGGCTTCTTTGGATAAGCCTTGTTTTTTCAAGCTTTCGACGACTTTGGCTTCGGTGGCAATGCTGGCGTGGTCGGTTCCCGGCAGCCATAGGGCATTATAGCCCTGCATCCGCTTAAAACGGATAACGACGTCTTGGAGCGTGTTCACGAGCGCGTGGCCGATATGAAGTTTGCCGGTGATGTTTGGCGGTGGAATCATAATTGTGTACGGATCTTTGGGAGAATTGACGTCAGGCGTGAACGCGCCGCTTTTTTCCCAAGTGTCGTACCATTTTGTTTCAGCCGTCTCCGGCGTGAAATATTTATCCAGTTCTTTCATTTATGCCTCCGAAGTTATAATAAACAGTCCTTTTTAGCAGAATTATCAATAAAATGTCAAGAGGGTTTTGGTCGGCTTGTACAGCACCGATCAAATTATTAAAGCGGTTTTCTTATGTATGCTCTAAATACACTGCGGTTGCCGTTTTGACGATAGTGCCGGCACTTTATGCTCCTTGATAAAAATAAAAAAAGACTTGACTTAGAGTGAGCTTTAAGAATTATGTTTTATAAAGACTCGGAATATGAGGTTTAGGTTTAATTTTTTTTTAAGAGGGAAAAATGGCTTATTTAGATAAAGTAAATTCACCTGATGATATTAAAAAAATGTCGGTTAACGAACTTGAAGGGTTGAGCGCCGAGGTGCGCGCGGCGATTTTGAAGCGTGACAGTTTAATCGGCGGGCATGTCGGGCCGAATTTGGGGTTTGTTGAGGCTACGCTTGCGTTGCATTATGTGTTTGACAGTCCTAAGGACAAGATTGTTTTTGATGTTTCGCACCAGTGTTATCCGCATAAAATTATCACAGGACGTAAAAACGGCTTTTTAAATCCCGAAGATTATGACAAGATTACGGGGTATACCAATCCGAACGAAAGCGAACACGACTTCTTTACCATCGGGCATACGTCAACCTCGGTGAGCTTGGCTTCCGGTTTGGCAAAAGCGCGAGATTTGAAGAATGAAAAACACAATGTGATTGCGGTTATCGGCGACGGCTCGCTTTCCGGCGGTGAAGCGCTGGAAGGGCTTGATTTTGCCGGTTCGGAACTGAACAGCAACTTTATTGTGGTGGTTAATGACAACCAGATGTCCATTGCCGAGAATCATGGCGGGTTGTATCAAAATTTGGAACTTTTGCGCCAAACCAACGGCAAAGCCGAATTAAATCTGTTTAAGGCGCTCGGGTATGACTATGTTTATGTGAATGACGGCAACGACATTGCGGCGCTGATTAAGGCGTTTGAGAGTGTTAAAGGCACAAATAAGCCAGTTGTAGTGCATTTAAATACCGAAAAAGGCAAGGGCTATGATTTGGCAGAGAAAAATAAAGAGCCGTGGCACTGGCATATGCCGTTTGACATTCAAAGCGGCGAGGTTCGAAATTCGTTTGCGGGGGAAACCTATAACAGTTTGACGAACGCATTTTTGCTTAACAAGCTTAAGCGTGGTGAAAATGTGGTCGTGATGACGGCAGGGACGCCGGGGCTGTTTGGCTTTACGCCTGAGGTGCGCCAACAGTTTGGGGGTCATTTTGTTGATGTGGGCATTGCCGAAGAACACGCGGTGGCGATGGCTTCCGCACTTGCCAAAGAAGGGTGCCGGCCGGTGTTTTCGGTGCATAGTTCGTTTATTCAGCGGACATATGACCAATTGTCGCAAGATTTGGCATTAAATAAGAATCCGGCGGTGATTTTGGTGCATTTAGGCGGGTTATCTTCTGCGGACGCAACGCATTTGGGGTGCTTTGATATGGCCTTGATGACAAGTATTCCGAATCTTGTTTTGCTGGCGCCGACCGACAAAGACGAATATTTGGCTATGCTTGACTGGGCGATGAGCCAAAAAGAAGCGCCGGTGGTTATCCGCGTGCCGAATGGTTTGCCCGAGGCGGGAAAGAGCGGCGCCTTTGTGCCTTATAAATCCGAAGTGATTGAACAAGGCAATGAGGTGGCAATTTTGGCGTTGGGCAACTTTATGAAACTCGGTTTTGAGGTTGCGGCGGCGTTAAAAGAAAAAGGAATCAACCCGACACTTGTTAACCCGAAGTTTTACCACAGGCTGGACGAGGCGCTGCTTGAAGGACTGAAAGGTAGTCATAAACTTGTTGTTACGCTTGAAAATGGCGTGCTAAGTGGCGGATTCGGCGAAAAAGTTGCGCGGTTCTTTGGGACAAGCGAAGTTAAGGTTTTAACTTATGGCGGCAAGAAAGAATTTACCGACCGTGAGGCGCTTGAGAGCATTTATCAGCGCAACCGTTTGCGTGCGCCGCTGATTGTTGAAGACGTGCAGCGTGTTATCAAATAACGCTGTCGGGATAAGAAAAAAGCCTCGGAAGTCCGAGGCTTTTTGTCCGAGTGAATGAATGGTTAGTTTTGTTCGTCGTCTTCTTGCATGGTTTCAAAATAAGACACGCTGATTTTGCCGAATTTGGCGGAGAGATTATCCATTAAATGGAGGAAATAGAGTTCTTGTTCGAGGTTTCTTTCGCCTAAGTCAATAATAGCGCCCCAGTCAGCCCGACCATGGTGAGCGGCAATTTGGCGGGCAACATTGACGAATCCCTGAGCCATACAGATTGAAAAGCCGTATTGCGTGTGAGAGATCCATTGTTTGGGAAAGTCTGGATCATAGTCGATTTTGCCGGTTTCCAGATTAATTGTGTATTCAAAAAGTTTGCCGAAGTCATGTAATAAACAGGCGGCGTAAATGTCATCTTCATTGTGCGGACTTGGGAACAGGGCAAGGTTTTTTTCGGCAAATTCGGCGACTTCAACCGTGTGTACCAAGAGGCCGCCGATAAAATTATGGTGCATTTGTTTGGCGGCGGGGGCAATTTTGAAGTGTTCTTTATGGGTTTCAAAGAGGTCGGCAACAAAAGTTCTTAAGGCGTCGTTTTGTATACGGTTGATATAGGATAAGAGCTTTTGCCAATAGGCTTCTGTTTCTTCTTCGTCTAAGCCTAATTTGGCGATTTTGAGGAGTTTGATTTGATCTATATTACAGTTTTTATAGGTGTCGCTGTATGTGCCGGAGACGATTTTGACAATATTACCGGTGCGAAAGACCTTTTCGGGGGAATCGGGGATTTTTTCTTCCCATAACACGCAATTAAGAGAGGTGTTGTCTTCCGGATTTTTGAGGGTGACACGCGCCATCTTTTTGCCGTTTTTGGTTTCATCTAAAGAAAAAGAGGCGACTTCGTAGGGAATTGTAGTTGAAAACATAGCTTTTCTTTCTGATTAAAATGAGTTACAGAATGGGTTTAGTTTTTTTTTCGGGATTTGTCAAGAGGCGAAAGTTCGGCTTTTGGGCGGGGGATTTTTTTGTTGAATTTTCGGTTTATTTTTTTATACTCCTTTCCAGATGTTTGTATGGAGGTTTGATGACAACGTATCGGATGAACAATATTAAGGCGGGGATTGAGGTTGCGGAAACGGAAGTTTTGGCAAACATCCGGCTCGAGCTGCAAAAGATGGGAATTGGTGATATTTCGGCATTAAAGCTGATTAAAAAATCTTTGGACGCCAGAAAAAAAGACAAACTCTTTTTTGTGTATGCCGCCCAGTTTGAAAGTTCGGCTGAGATAAAGGCAAATGCGGATCTTTTTGCGGTGGAGGCAGAGGAAAAACTTGAGGTTGCGGGGAGCGAACGTGTTTTTTTAACTCGTCCGGTGGTTGTCGGCAGCGGGCCGGCGGGAATGATGGCGGCACTTTGTTTGGCGGAGATGGGGGCCAAGCCTATTGTTTTAGAGCGCGGGGCGCCGGTTTTAGAACGGCAGAAAATGGTGCGGACGTTTTGGGACAGGGGTGAATTTTCAGAAATTTCCAACGTTCAGTTTGGCGAAGGGGGCGCGGGGACTTTTTCTGACGGCAAATTGATGACCGGTATTAAGAAAGACAAGTTTACGGCCAAAGTTTTGCATGAGTTTGTTGAGGCCGGTGCGCCTAAAGAGATTTTATATTTAGCCAAACCGCATATCGGGACGGATCATTTGGTGAAAATGGTTGAAAATATCAGAAAAAAAATTATCCGGCTTGGCGGCGAATATCGCTTTTATGAAAAACTTGTCGATATCAAGGTTGTAAACGGCGCGCTTCAAGCTATTTCGGTGCAAAGACGTGACGGTGCGTGTTATGAGATTAAAACAGATAATTTGTTTTTGGCTTTGGGACATTCGGCACGCGATACGTTTGAAATGTTGTATCGCCGCGGTGTGGCGATGGAACAGAAGCCTTTTGCCGTCGGTGTCAGAATTGAACATAAGCAGGAAGACATTAATTTGGCGCAGTACGGGCGCACCTATTTCCGTTCTTCCTATTTGGGCGCGGCGGATTATAAACTGGCGGCGCATTTTGACAACAACCGTTCGGTTTATACGTTTTGTATGTGTCCGGGGGGCGTGGTTGTCGGCGCGACAAGTTTGGCAGGGCATGTTGTGACCAACGGTATGAGTGAGTTTAAAAGGGATAGAGAAAATGCGAACGCGGCGGTTTTAGTTAACGTTGACGCGCGCGATTTCGGCTCAAACGAACCGCTGGCGGGAATGTATTTTCAAGAAGCGCTAGAGAAAAAGGCGTTTTTGCTCGGCGGCGGAGATTATTTTGCACCGGCGCAGACCGTGCGCGATTTTTTATTAGGAAAGAAAACTGTTCGTTTTGGTCGGGTTAACCCTTCATATCTTCCGGGGGTGCGCGGGGCGGATTTCAGAGAGCTTTTTTCGTCCGAGCTTTATTTGACTTTACAAAAAGGGCTTGTAGAAATGGGGAAGAAGCTTAAAGGCTTTGATGACGGCGAGGCGGTTTTGACCGCGGTTGAGAGCCGGTCTTCTTCACCGGTTCGGATTTTGCGCGGGAAGGATTTTCAGAGTAATATTAAGGGGATTTATCCGCTTGGCGAGGGAGCCGGGTATGCGGGAGGGATTACGTCGGCGGCCGCTGACGGTCTTAAAGGGATAAATTTTGTGAATTGACTCGCGGATGGAGGCCTTATTCCTAAAATTCATGTACTATTATGTACACTAAAATTTTAGGAAAAGGACATCCGCGGTCACTTCGCAAAATTTACCCCTTTAAGGGGGAGTGTTAGTGGGCAGAGCGTGAAATTTTGTGAACTGACTCTCAGATGGAAGCCTCACTTCAGTCGGGTCATGTACCATTTTGTACACTCCCCTCCTTCGGAGGACATCTGCGGTCATTTCGCAAAATTTCGCACTCCTTGATTGGAGTGGGGGGCTGTTTAGATGGAGGTTTGCTTTTTTTGAGTCATTGCGAAGTCGGCGCGTGAGCGCAACCTACTGAAGCAATCCATAACTTGTGACTTAGTCACGCAAATTTTAATAAAGCAACGCTAAAGCGTTTAGTTATGGATTGCCACGCCCTCGTGCGACTGACGTCGCGGGGCTCGCAATGACTCGGAGAGGGAAGTGGTTGTTCCTCCCTCGCAATGACTCGCGGGGAGGGAGCGGGGTTGAGGTGGTTTTTAATCTTTTCTGGTTAAGATTAAATTTTTGCAATCGTCGCCCAAATCTTCTAATGTCAGGACTATTCGTTTATTAAAAAATTTCAGCATGACTGCCGCGCTAAACCAGTTCATATCGCGGTAATTGCACTCTACTTTTTTTAAATGTTTCAAATTCAAACAGCTTTTTAGTGCCATTTCTTCAAGTGATATACCGCGTGACAATCGTTCTTTCCAAAGCAATTCCATTACTTTAATTCGCATTGTCCGATGTAAATAATCGCCGATGTGCTTATCTGCTTTGGGATATTGATAATTTTCCATACTTTAAACTCCTTGTTTAATATTGATAAAACAAAACTGGCGCCTATAAAAGCGCCAGGGAGGTAGAAAATCACTAGAATATGACTCTTATGGTCTTCAATATATAACCATAAGCTCCCTGACTTTCATCAAGGATAAATTTATTCTAGAGAGCCTTCTACAGCCCTGACGGTATCTCTACCGACAAGGGGGAGTATATTAGTGTGGTGGTTAAAGTCAAGTTAAATTTTTAAGAAACAAGAGGAGAATATCCGGTTAGGTTCGGTGG
>JAGASU010000100.1 GCA_017621635.1 Alphaproteobacteria bacterium
ATTCCTCGGTCACAACGTCGGCAAATTCCTCCACCGCCATCTCTTCGTCTGCATCGTCCCCATCGTCATCAGCGTCCAGCCATGTCACGGAAACAACGTTTTCATCCTCAGCCGTGCGGAACAAAATAACCCCTTGCGTTTTACGTCCGGCAATGCGGATATCTTCCACCGGCATCCGGATAAGCTTACCGCCGTCGGTCACCATCATAATCTGGTGGTCGTCCTTAATCGGGAACGAGCTGATAACCTCTTTGTTGCGCTCTGACATTTCCATATTCGCAACGCCCTGCCCGCCGCGCGCCGTAATGCGATATTCATAAGCAGACGTCCGCTTGCCGTAGCCGGTTACCGTCACGGTGAGGATAAACTCTTCGTTTTCGCGCATTTCTTTAAACAGCTCATAGCTGATAGCCGGCGTGAGAGCGTTAAAGACCTCTTCTTCCGCCTCAACGGCATATTCCGTGCGCTTCAAGGCCGAAGAAAGCCGCAGATATTCGTCGCGCTCTTCCGTGCTGGCCTTTGTATGCTTCAACACAGACATCGAGATAACCTCGTCGCCGTCCGCAAGCTTAATGCCGCGCACACCGCTGGAGTTACGCCCGACAAACACACGACAGTCTGCCACGGCAAAACGATTGCACTTACCGGATTTTGCCGCCAGCATCACATCGCAGTCGTCATCACACAACGCCACGTTCACGAGTTTATCACCCTCGTCAAGTTTCATCGCAATCTTACCGTTAGACTGAACGTTCACAAAATCCATCAGCGAGTTGCGGCGGATATTACCCTGCGAGGTTGCAAACATAATCGACAAATCTTTGCACTCGTCCTCATTCTCCGGCAGTTTCATAATCGCGGTGATGTTTTCGCCCTCTGTCAGCGGCAACAGGTTCACAAACGGCTTGCCTTTAGAGGTCGGAGAACCGAGCGGCAGCTTGTAAACTTTCATCTTATACACGAGTCCTTTAGACGAGAAGAACAACACCGGCGTATGCGTGCTGGAAACAAACACACGGGTCACAAAATCTTCCTCTTTGGTTGTCATGCCGGATTTCCCCTTGCCGCCGCGTTTCTGGGCTTTATACGCGTTCAGCGGCACACGTTTGATGTAGCCGGCCTCGGTCACGGTCACCACCATTTCTTCACGTTGAATCAGCGATTCGATATCAGTATCAACTTCAATGTCGACAATCTCGGTACGACGCGGATTCGCATATTCCGCCTTAATCGCGGCAAATTCGTCTTTCATAATGCCCATCAGTTTCTCGCGGCTTGCCAAAATGGAAAGATATTCTTCAATCTCATGCCCGATTTCGCGCAATTCTTCGTGAATCTTGTCGCGTTCCAAACCGGTCAACCGCTGCAATCTCAAGTCAAGAATAGCCTTTGCCTGCGCCTCACTCAAATAATAGGTGCCGTCCACCACATCTCTCCCCGGTTCGGCAATCAATTTAACGAGCGGCTCCACATCGCCCGCCGGCCAAGCTTTCGCAAGCAGCGCGTCTTTCGCAACCACGGGGTTTTCTGCGGTGCGGATAAGCTCGATAACGGGGTCAAGGTTTTCAACGGCAATCGCCAAACCCACCAAAATATGCGCTCTGTCACGCGCTTTATTGAGTTTAAACACCGTCCGCCGGCGGATAACCTCTTCACGGAATTTCACAAACGCCGCAATAATGTCGCGGAGGTTCATCATCATCGGCCGCCCGTTGTTAATCGCGAGCATATTCATCCCGAAGCTGGTCTGCAATTGCGTGTATTTATAGAGTTGGTTTAAAACCACATCGGCCTGAAATTCTTTTTTGACTTCCACAACCACACGCACACCCTGACGGTCTGACTCATCGCGAATGTCTGAAATCCCCTCAACCTTTTTCTCTTTAACGAGTTCGGCAATTTTCTGCACCAACATTGCCTTGTTGACTTGATACGGAATTTCGTGCACCACAATGGCCTCGCGGTCTTTGCGGATTTCTTCAATCGTACATTTCGCACGCATCATAATCGAGCCGCGACCGGTCAAATAAGCGCTTTTCGCCCCGCCATAGCCCAAAATCAACCCGCCGGTCGGGAAATCCGGCCCCGGAACAATGCGGATAAGCTCTTCAAAACTGATGTTCGGATTATCCACATACGCCGTGCACGCGTCTAACACTTCACCCAGATTATGCGGTGCAATGTTTGTCGCCATCCCGACGGCAATACCGTTTGTACCGTTCACCAAGAGGTTCGGGAAACGTGCCGGCAAAACCGACGGCTCACGCAACGATTCGTCATAGTTCGGCATAAAGTCAACCGTGTCAAACTCAATATCTTCAATCAACGCGTGCGCCACTTTTGCCAAACGTGCCTCGGTATAACGCATCGCCGCCGCCGAGTCACCGTCCATCGAGCCAAAGTTACCTTGTCCGTCAATCAGCGGCAGACGCATCGAAAACGGCTGTGCCATACGCACCATCGCTTCATAAACAGAAAAGTCGCCGTGCGGGTGATATTTACCCATCACTTCACCGACAATACGCGCCGATTTTTTGAACGCTTTGTTATAGTCATAACCGTTCTCGTATGCAGCATAAATAATACGACGGTGCACCGGCTTCAAACCGTCACGCACATCCGGCAGCGCACGCGAAACAATAACGCTCATCGCATAGTCAAGGTATGACCGGCGCATTTCTTCCACAATCATCGTCGGCGCAATGTTTTCTTTCGGCAAATCCACCGTCGGCGCCGCAGTCACCACTGCACCGTTTTCCGCCGCCTTGTTTTCATCTTCTGTCATATTCTCGTCAGACATTTTTAAGACCTTTCGTAAAAACCCAAAATATTGCTTTTGGTATACCACACCCCGCCAAAATAAAAACCCCTATTTTAAATTTATCCCCATTCCCGCCGTTTTTTTTACCGCTGAAGCCTATCGTCAAAAAATCTAAAGGGGGTGTCGAGATCCCCCCCTAAAAAGTAAAAACCATTAATAAGTCCATACTTAAAAAAAAATTTTCCGCCTAAGAGTCATTGCGAGGTACGCCAACTCAACACCCTCGCCCCGCTCCTTAAAGGCGGAAAATTTTGCGAAGTGACCGCAGATGTCCTTTTTCAAAAATCCTAATGTACATAATAGTACATGAATTTTTGAAATAAGGCTTCCATCTGCGAGTCAATTCACAAAATTTTCCCCTTTAAATATGGAGTTCTTTGCCTTTTTGCTTTATAGCATTAGTCTCATCGCCAAACTGAGCCTTCAGCTCCTCAATCCGCTCCGGCATAATCTTGGCAAATAAAATCCCCGGCGCGTCAATCACCCGTCCGGCACCCAAAACATCAAGTGCCGCGCGCACATCAACCGGCCACGCCCGCTCATTTTCTTGAACCCCGAACGCTTCAAAAACTTTTTCTGACGTCGCGGGAATAAACGGAGAAGAAAGCACTGCACACATCAAAATAATGTTAACTGCCGTCTTTAAGGTCAAAGCCGCGTCCACTCTGTCCCCGCCTTCTTTAACCTTTTTCCAAGGCTCTTTTTCGGCAATATAAGCATTAGCCAGCATAAACACATTATGGAGAGATTGCGTTGCTTTTCTAAACTCAAGCTCTTTCATATTTTTATCATAATCGCCAACCGCCTCTGTCAAATCGGCAATAAGCTTTTCTTCAATGACACCATTTGCGCCAACCTCAGGCAAAACACCCTCAAAGTTCTTTTTGAGCATAACGCAGACACGCTGCACCAAGTTGCCGTAAGAGTCCGCCAAATCGCCGTTAACCGCCTTGGCAAAATCTTCCCAAGTGAAATTGCTGTCATCTTTTTCCGGAATCATGCTCATCAGTGCATAACGCCAATAATCTGCGTCAAACAGCTCGATAGCCTGATTCATAAACACGCCTCTGTGCGCGCTGGTCGAGAACTTGCCGCCGTAATAATTAAGCCAGTTCACACCCTTAATATAATCCGGCTGTTTAAACTCATTGCCTGCGCCGATAATCGTTGCCGGAAAACTGATGGTATGAAACGGGATATTATCCTTGCCCATAAACTGCGTATAGCGCACATCGGCTTTGGCACCCCACCAATCCATAAAATCACGGTGTTCGGGGTCTTCGTCTGCCCAGTCTTTAGTCGCCGAGATATAAGCAATCGGCGCGTCAAACCACACATAAAACACTTTGTTTTCATAGCCTGGTTTATTGACCGGCACACCCCAAGACAAATCTCTGGTGATACATCTGTCCTGCAACCCTTCTTTAAGCCATTTCAACGCAATGCTTTTAACAAGCTTCGGCCACTCAAACTGTTTGTTAATCCACGCTTCAAGCTCACCCGCAAGCTTGGACTGAGCTAAAAACAAATGCTTGGTTTCCCTCAGTTCAAGATTAGAACTGCCTGAAATCGCCGAGCGGGGATTAATCAAATCCGTCGGATCTAACACTTGCGTGCAAATTTCACATTGGTCGCCTCTGGCCGAAGTATTGCCGCAATGCGGACAAGTCCCGATAATAAAGCGGTCTGCCAAAAACATCTGATCATCAATCGAATAAAACTGTTTAATCACTTTTTCTTCAATAAACCCGTTTTTCTCAAGCTCTTCTGCAATGTGTTGCACCAGCTTGGTGTTATTCTCGGAAGAACTGCGCCCGAAATAGTCAAACTTAAGGTTATAATTTTTATTCATCTCAAGCTGGATTTTATATTGCCTTTCGCACAACGCTTCCGGCGTAATGCCTTCCTGCTTGGCGGCAATCTCGGTCGGGCTGCCGTGTTCATCGGTCGCGCAGATATAAAGCACATCTTCGCCCTTAGCCCTTAAATATCTGGCATAAACATCTGCCGGCAGCAAAGAGCCGACCAAATTCCCCAAATGCTTTGTCCCGTTCACATAAGGAAGCGCGCTTGTAATCAAATATTTCATACTCTCAATTCTCCGTAAAATAAAAAAAGCGGGTCACCCCGCCTGTTAAAATTATCCTAAAAAAGCCTGCGCCGACGGAAACGCAAACCGCATTTTCATCCACATTTCCATTCGCCCGAAAGCGGTTATTTTAAAAACTTTTTCTCTCATACGCCTGATTTTAACAACCTATTTTAAATTTGCAAGCCTTTTTTAACAATAAAAAACTCCCCGTTCTGCCAAAAGCAAAACGAAGAGTGTAAATCATACCTTGCGGCAATGTAGCACAGCAACGGTAATACTGCTAACGATAAAACTTACCCACTCAGCAAATACAAAATCGCTGCCGGACAAATCTCTGCCCATAATGCTGAACAGAACACTATTTACCACCATAGCGACAGCGCCCAGCAGTATCACAACACCGCCCCCCTTGGCATACTCCTTAAGAAGATAATCGTCTGCGTACAACGTCCCTAAGAGATACAGCAACAAACCCAAAACGGCACAAGGAATGTATAATCCAATAGAAACCGTATCGTTCGTAAGGGCGATAGGGAGATGTAACAATGCCGCAACAGTCAAACCGACCCCGGCAAAAAGACAACAAGACACCCAAAAGTAGCTGTTGCTCGTTTTTTTACTTTTTTTCATAATGAATAATTTTTAAGTTAATAATACATTTTTACAAAAAACATAATACCATAACTTCCCCCCGATTGCAAGACTTTTTTTCATAAAAAAACACTTTACATCAGCACAACTTTCCTTTAACATCAAAAAAAACAAAACAAAGGCACACCATGTTTTATCCTGATAAAAATTTTATCTCAACGCTGTCGCAAGCCGAGCGCTTTATCTTCTTAAAAGTCATCTGCGGGCTTGTTGCCGCAGACCGCAAGGTCTCACGCGAAGAACTTCTTTACTTAAAAGAAGCCGCCCTAAAATACGATGTCGGCGCTGAAAGCCTGTCGGTGATGATAAAAACCGCAGACAAAAACGCGCTCATCCGCCAAGCCCGAATGATAGCCGACCGCTCTAAAGCCTTAATGCTGATAAAAGACCTCTGCCTGATTGCCAACACAGATGTTGACCTTGAAGACATCGAGATAGACTATATCTTAGACATCGCCGAAGCGATGAATATTGAAGCCGAACGCGTTAAAGACATCAACGCGCTTGTTAACGAATATCTTGCCCTCTCCGAACGGGCGTGCCTTTTGTTAGAACAGAAAACTTGGATGTAAAGGATTAAAATGTCTGAAAGATTAGCCAAATTTTTAGCCCGTTCCGGCGTTTGCTCAAGACGCGCCGCCGAAGAATTAATAAAACAAAGCCGTATCACCGTCAATGGCGAAACCATCGAAACCCCTGCTTTTTTGGTCGAAGACGCTGACACGGTTTTGTTTGACGGTGAAAAAATCAAATCAAAAGACAAAACCCGCCTCTGGCTGTATCACAAACCCGCCGGTTTAATCACCTCGCACGCCGATGAAAAAGACCGCGCCACGGTGTTTAGCAACCTCCCCGCCGGCCTTCCCCGCGTGATTTCTGTCGGCCGGCTTGACCTTAATTCTGAGGGCTTACTGCTTTTAACCAATGACGGCGCCCTTTCCCGCGCGCTTGAACTTCCCTCAAACGGCTGGAGCCGGCGCTATCGTGTCCGTGTTCACGGGATTATTAATGAAAAAAAATTAAAATCTCTCGAAAACGGCACCACGATTGACGGCGTAACCTACGCTCCCGCCAAAATCACCATTGATTCCAAGCAAAACACCAACGCCTGGCTCACCGTTTCTTTAACTGAGGGCAAAAATCGTGAAATCAGAAAGCTTATGGCAAGCATCGGTCTTGACGTAGCCCGCCTTATCCGCCTCTCATACGGCCCGTTTCAACTAGGCTCGCTCAAAAAAGGCGAAGTCCGCGAAGTCCCGCAAAAAGTCTTAAAAGAACAGTTGGGAAAGGTTTATGAAATATGCGAATAATCTCAGGCACGCTTAAAGGCAAAAAGCTCCTCACCCCCAAAAAAGAGGACGACCGTATTCGCCCGACCGCTGACCGCGCCAGAGAAACGCTGTTTAATATCCTGAATTCAAAGCAAGACACCCCCTTGAGCTGCCAAAACGTGTTAGATATCTTCTCAGGCACCGGCGCTTTCGGACTGGAAGCCGCCTCTAGGGGCGCCAAAACCGTCACTTTTGTTGACCTTGATTTAACTTTAACCCAAAAAAACGCCGCCCTCTGCGGCTTTAAAAACGTGCATTTTATCAAAAAAGACGCCCGCCGTCTCCCGCTGGCTCTCTCCCCTTATGACCTGATTTTCTTAGACGCCCCTTATAACAAGGGACTGACCGAACCGACACTCGCCGCTCTTTGCGCCAATAATTATCTTGCCCCCCATACGTTGATTATCGCTGAAACCGCCAAAGATGAACCGCTCACAATTCCCCCAACGCTTGAACTCATTGACGAACGCACCTCCGGCGCCGCCCGCTTCTCTTTCCTCACCCTGAAAAACGAATAACCCCTCCTTTTTATCACCCCCAACAAATCAAATAAAAAAACTTGACCTAAAACCTCTAAAAAGATACAATAAACCTAATGGTTACATCAAAAGGGAGAAAAACAATGGCTAATACTTTAACCGACACGCAAAAATATAGCTACATCAAACAAAAAT
>JAGASU010000101.1 GCA_017621635.1 Alphaproteobacteria bacterium
CCATTTACTTAATGTTTTTAATATTTGAACTATTTCTAAACGTTTACCGCCATAAAATACTTTGCGGCGATATTTCGGCGCAAACACAATATGATATTTACAATTCCAACTCGTGTTTGCTATACTTTTTACGTCTTTTACCATAATGACCTCCTTTGATGTTTAATAAAGCCTCTCACCAGACACTTTATTATAACTTCAAGGAGTTTTGATGTCAAAACCATACCTATAAGCTCTTTTGAACCACCGGCCTTGCCGGTGGTTTTCGAGATACAATCAACGGGCGGCGTTAAAAACACCGCCTCGCCTATTATTTTATAACAACAATGACGATTTTAAGCAATAAAATAATCACGCTCAAAACTTTGACCATGTCAATCATCTTAGTCCTTTCAGCCCTTGTAGGCAGTTGAGGAAAGAAGTTGACTTGTCACACAAAACAAAAAAAGTCCTTGACTTTTCAATTATTCTATGCAATACTTCCAATATCAGGTAAGGAAGTTACATGTCAACTTCTTTCCGTTGTTGGAAAAAGCCAAGACGCTGCAACGTCAAGGCTTTTTTGTTATAAAAAGCTTAGCTTGTTTTGTCAAGGCGAAACGTTAATGAAAATGGCAGCCATAAATAAAGCCCCCGCTTCCCCCTCGCACAAATCATTACAAACAAATATAAAAGGCGGAAAATTTTGGCATTAAATTCGCAAATGTTCACCAAAGTGCATAAGCATGGACTTCCACCGCAACACAGTCCAATAAAGGAGTGCAAAAGAACTTAAAGCCCGAGCCTCACTCCGAAGAAAGGCGGTAAATTTTGGTAGTGAATCGCGGATGTCCTAGTTCAAAAATTTTAGTGTACATAATAGTACATGAATTTTTGAAACTAGGCTTCCATCCGTGAATTCAATGCCTAAATTTACCCCTTTATTCAAGTGGTGGTAACCCCTCATAATACCTATACCACAACCTCTGCAACATCCTGAAAAACTCCTCCTTCGGCGCAAGCGGCCCCAAAGGCTTTTTCGAAGAGGCAAAATGAAGAATGGTAACCGGTGCAAACACCTCTTTAATGTCTTTCCAATTTCTGTCATAAAAACGATTCATTGTTGCCAAATCAATATGTTCAAAGAAAAAATTAATCGCATTGTTTTCAAAATCAAGCAACACCACATCATCACCAACCACAACATTAAACGCGTCTTGGTCCATATATGTCCTGAAATTATTGTTGGTGTAGTCTTCAAGCTTTTCTTTAAGCCCGTCTTTTCTGATTTTATCTAAATTCATTAACATCACACCGGAGTTAAAATAAAAGCCGCGTTCATCAAGGTTTAATTCCACAACGTGCATATTTTCAAAAAACCATGACGGGTCTTTAACCGCTGCCAAATATTTCCCCTCAATGTTCGTCTGAAACAAAGCGTTCAAATCATGCAAAACGAGAACGTCCGAATCAATATAAAGCGCTTTGTCAAGCTCGGGAAAAGCCTCGGCTATGTAATATTTTAACAAAGACGCCTTGGAAACGTGCGTATCCCTGATGTAAAATAAATCCACTTCTTTCTCCGGTTTCAGCGTCACCGTCACGCCCTCACCCTCAAGCGCCTTTAACGCCGCTTCATCAGATTTGGAAACATCTACCGTCATCACATAAAAGTTGTACTTGCTTTGCGGGCATTTCGTCTGCTTGGCCGAATTAATCGCAACGCGGGTAAAGTCCATATAATTTGCGTCCGTAATCAACACCACATCAACCGCACCCGAAACCTCACGGCAATCTTGTTTTGTCAAAGCCAAATCAATATCATAATTCGGGCGTTCGGCTATCTTAACAACCTCCTCGTTTTCCGCCCGCCTGTCAAGCAATGCTGCCCAAACAAACAGCCCGACGACAATAATTGCCAACACATCGAAAACTATAACCCATTTCAAACCTTTATCTTTCATCAAACTTCTCCTCTCAAAGGACTATCTAAAAAATCATATTTTCCCTGCGGTAAACATCCGGTTAAAAACCTCACAAAATGGTCACTTTTTCTCACTCATTATAAGATTTGCTACCGAGCACACCGCAAACAGTTGGCTCACCACTTCATTAACTTTATGATAGCTGGCAGCCTTTTGCAAAAGAAATGTCGTCTCAAACATATCTTTGTTGGTAGAAACTGCGATTAAAAGTTTATTATCATAAAACGCAAAATCGAGCTTATTGCCATGAAAACATTTTTTAACCTTTAACAGCCGCTCCATCAACGCCGGTGTCAAAACATAACGCGCCTCAACTTGGTCTGTTCCCATAACTTTCCATTTCTTGGCAAACACCACATCTTCAAGCAAAACCTCTTGAAATGTCGAGTTCTTCTTATACCAAACATAAAGCAAAACACATAAAACAGAAAAAAACAAACCCATAAAAGAAAAATTCCCAAAGTTCAATACAACCAGCATTGAGATAGACGTAATCAACACCGCCCCTACGATAAACAGCGGTATAATACATAGCCAAGAAACAAGACCACCAGATATTCGCGTCCCAAACAACAATCCCCCTTTTTCTTTAGCCGCAATCTTACCTTTAAATTTCTTATCAAAATCCAACAACATCATCACCCCGTTAAACAAAGTTTGTTTGTGGGACCCCCTACCGGTGCGAACGGTCTTGGTAATTTTCTGCTCTGAGACCACAATTTTCACCCCGTCTTTAACAATCTCAAACTCATCATCCCTTTCAATGTCATCAAAAACACCAACCAAACCTGATTCCTGAACATCATATTTCCTGATAACATTTTTGCGAAGCTTAGCCGAACTGCCAAAAAACAACAAAATTTTTTTCATCACCAAAGATTTTGTTTGTTCTTTATAGTCAGAAAAAGGTATATAACATATCACATACGCTATCACACCATAAACGCAATAGAATTTAACTAATCCCTCATCAGTCCAATACCCCTCTTGAGGTCCCTCACAAACAAAAAACCACAACCAAACCGGAAGCAAAAAGCCCGCCAAATACAACACAAACTTTTTTAAATACATCCGACGCTTTTCTTCAAGCAAAACATAATCATTTTTAAGCTCGGCATCATAATATTTCCGAAATTCATTTTTTGCTTCCAAAAGCTCAACATTAACCTCTTCCCGCATAACTGTCCCTATCTAATAAAACTACAAAAAAACATACCCCAAATAACTTAATTTTTCCATAACGTTACAAAATAAAAAACAATTGTACTTGCCCTATATACAAGAAAACGCCCTAATCTGGACGTTTTCTTGCGAATACTTCAAAGAGCACTAGTGCCGTAGAAGCCCCTACATATCAAAATCGGTAACACCTTCATACGCCAACTCATACATCTTCTTGATTTCTTCAATCAGAGGATATCTTGGGTTAGACCCCGTGCATTGGTCATCAAACGCCAAGGTCGGCAAAGTCTCCATCGCTTTCTTGAAGTCTGCTTCGGTGTATTCGTTACGAATGGCAAACCACTCTTTGATAGAAGCAGGAATTCCGATTTTCTTCTTCAAGTCCTCAATGGCTGCAATTAAAGCATCAACTTTGTCATCATCGGTTTTGCCTTTAAAGCCCATTGCCGCGGCAAATTCAGCATAGGCAGCCTTTGCATGCGGGAATTTATATTGCGGGAATGCACATTGTTTCGTCGGTTTATCGGTTGCGTTGTAACGGATAACCTGACAAATCAATAAAGCATTCGCAACACCATGCGGAATGTTAAAGTGCGAGCCGAGCTTATGCGCCATAGAGTGGCAAACGCCCAAGAACGCATTAGCAAATGCCATACCGGCAAGCGTTGCCGCCGCATGAACTTTTTCACGAGCATAAGCGTCTGCAGTCGCGTAAGACTGCGGCAGATAATCAAACACCAGCTTACCCGCTTCCAAAGACAAACCGCGCGTATATTCAGTCGCCATTGAAGAAACATAAGATTCAAGTGCGTGGGTTAAAATATCAATACCCGAAGCCGAGCAAAGACCTTTCGGCATAGTAAGAACCAAATCACTGTCAACAATCGCCATCGAAGGAGTTAAGGCATAGTCAGCAATCGCATACTTCACACCTTCGCCGTCATCGGTAATAATCGAGAATGGTGTAACTTCCGAACCCGTACCGGACGTTGTCGGAATAGCAACCATCATCGCTTTTTCACCCAAAGGCGGAAATTCGAAAATACGTTTGCGGATATCCATAAAACGCATAGCCAAATCTTCAAATTTGAGTTCCGGATGTTCATACATCATCCACATAATCTTACCGGCGTCAATCGGCGAACCGCCACCAAGCGCAATAATCACATCCGGCTCAAAAGAACGCAATCCCGCAATGGCATTGTTAACCGTTGTCAAATCCGGATCCGGATGAACATCAGAAAAGATTTTATAAGAAACGCCAATCTGATCTAACACATCAGTAACTTTATGTGTCATACCCAAATCAAACAACGGTTTGTCGGTTACGATAAACGCTCTCTTTTTACCTTTGAGTTCTTTTAAAGCGACACCCAAAGACCCCGGTTTGAAATAGATTTTCGGAGGAACTCTGAACCATAACATATTTTCCTCGCGTTTAGCCACATTCTTAATATTCATCAGATGTTTTACTCCTACATTTTCACTCACCGAATTGCCGCCCCAGGAACCGCAGCCCAAAGTCAAAGACGGCTCAAGCCTAAAGTTATAAATATCACCGATAGCCCCCTGCGAAGCCGGACAGTTAATCATCACGCGTCCTGTAATCATCAAATGACCGTAATATTTAATTCTGTCATCATTCATCGGGTTGGTATAAAGAACGGACGTATGCCCTCTGCCGCCATGCGATACCAAAGACTTGGCAAGCTCTGCCCCGCTCTTGAAATCATCAGCTTTATACAACGCTAATACCGGAGAAAGCTTCTCGGCAGAAAACGGTTCTTCCGCCCCGACCTTAGAACATTCGGCAATCAAAACTTTCGTTTCCACCGGCACGGAGATTTTGGCCATCTCGGCAATTTTACACGCCGGCTGCCCGACAATAGCCGCGTTCAAATGCCCGTCAATCATAATCACTTTGCCAAGCTTTTCTTTTTCTTTCGGGCTTAAGATATACGCCCCGCGTTTGATAAACTCATCTTTAACCGCATCATACACATCTTTCACCGCGGTAACAGATTGCTCGGAAGCGCAAATCATACCGTTATCAAAAGTCTTGGACATCAAAATTGAAGAAACCGCCATTTGAATATCTGCTGTTTCATCAATCAAAGCCGGTGTATTGCCCGCACCAACGCCAAGCGCCGGTTTACCCGAACTGTATGCGGATTTCACCATTCCCGGACCACCTGTTGCAAGAATAATATCAACGTCCGGATGAGCCATTAAGTATTGCGTACGCAAAATCGTCGGTTCATCAATCCAACCGATAATATCCTCAGGCGCTCCGGCTTTAACCGCTTCTTCCAAAATCAAGCGTGCTGTTTCTACCGTACACTTTTTAGCTCTGGGGTGCGGCGAAAAGATAATACCGTTACGGGTTTTCAAAGCAATCAAAGATTTAAAAATTGCCGTCGAGGTCGGATTCGTTGTCGGAATAACGCCGGCAATCACGCCCAAAGGCTCGGCAATCTTAATAAGCCCGTTGGCTTTGTCTTCTTCCAAAATACCGCAGGTCTTCACATTTTTAAACTTGTTATAGATATATTCGGAAGCAAAATGGTTTTTAATCACCTTGTCTTCAACCACGCCCATGCCGGTTTCTTCTACCGCCATCTTCGCTAAAGGAATTCTGAGAGAGCTTAATTTCAAAGCCACTCTGCGAAAAATATAATCCACCTGTTCCTCAGTATATTCGGCAAATTTCTTTTGTGCCGCCGCCACTTTTTTAACCAAAGCGTCGATATACTGTTTTTCCTGTTCTTCGGTAACAACTACCTCTTTTTCTTTTGCCATAGCTAATATTACTCCTAAAAATTAACCACATTTTTAAGCATATTAGCACAACAAAAATTAACAAGACGTTTAAACTGCCCGTCCCCACACAAAATATTTCTGATTATAACGAATGTTTATATTTTAAAATCAATATGCTACGTCCCAAACAAAAACTGCCTCCTTATGCCTACACGTCATTACGAGCGCCGCCGTAAGGCACAAGCGCGTGGTAATCCATAACTTGTGGCTAAGCCATACAAATTCCCCACAAAAAAAACTGCCTACCCCTCTAGGGTAGACAGTTTTTCACGATACATTAAGCGCTCCAAATCTCCTCAAGAATGCGCTTGCGGGTTTTCTTCTCATAAAGCCCGAAAAGTTTAAGGATCCAGCGGGCAGCTCCCGTATAATAAACCTCTTTTTCAAGGTCTATCTTGCTCAAAAGATAGTCTTCATCATTAATCGAAAATCCATCGCAACGATAAAAACTCATCCCCGAACGCCATCCGGCCTTAGACTCAGCAAAACGATTGAGCATAGGTTTCACAAGTCCTGTTTCAAAAACCATATCACAAGCCTTTTTCCACACTTCTTTCTGGCTCAAATAGCAATACTTCTCATCAAGCCACATAAAATCAGCATCAAGCCGGCTTATGAGCTGGAACAAGATAAGTCTGGCATGCTCTGCGTACTTCTGCTCAGAAAGTGTCAAACAGACCGGCAACATCTCAACGATGAAACGCACTTCCTCACTCCCCCAAAGCCCCGGCTCATCCGGACAACCATTGATACCATCAGGGTTCAGGGAACCGGCGGAATAAGCTCTCCATTTCTCCGGCAAATTGCCTTTGTAATCAATCGCCGGCAATTCCGGATGTCTGGTGATACGCTGCATGGCAAGCTCAAGAAGCACGCTCCCAAGCTCATAGTCAGCCGCCAGAAAATCCTTTCCGTGCCGAACCATAAGCGCCATAAAAGAGTCATCAATCCGCGGATAGCGTCTGCCCGAACGCGGCAAACACAGACACTTCGGAAAAACAAACTCTTCCATCAACTGCGGCACACTCATGGCAAGAAGTTCTGCCTTCTGAGCATCTTCACGCACAAAACCAAGTTCTTCAAGTGTGTTAACTATTCTCTGTATCATAACTTTTTGTTTTTTTAACGAGGTTCGAGCCTTACTCTACTCCTTCGTAAACAGCTATAAGGCTGTTTTAAATTAAACAATAAAAAAACTTTTTTTTATAATGTCATCATTAAAAACACCTCTGCTTTCGAAGTCCCCCTCAAAAAACAAAAACCTTTCCAATAATAAACATCATAACTTAATAACAACTTCAGTATACCACATTTTTCACCCCCTTGCAAGTAAAAAAGTTGACAAAATTCTTCCCCGAACTTGCCTCTTCCTCCTGCGTCATTGCGAGGTAAGCCGTAAGGCAATAACCGAAGCAATCCATAACTCGTGCAAAGCACACAAATCCCCCAAAAACAACTATCTTCCCCTTCAATTAACTTTTAACCTGTTTTTAATTATATGATGAATACAATAAAGCTGCTTCATGGTCGGGAGAGGCCTGTCGTGTATACATAAAGACGCAGACACCATTTCTTACTGTATGGTCTTACGAACAAATCCCGACCGCTTCACAGATAAAACCACCATTCTTCTACATAAAGCTCTTATAAAAAAAGGAACCCGCCGGCGTAGCCGGCGGTTCTTCATAAACGGGTGTAACCCTTTACCC
>JAGASU010000102.1 GCA_017621635.1 Alphaproteobacteria bacterium
GAGATTGAAATTGTGTTGATATTTCATATCCGTAATCGGGATGTTTAAGGCGGCGTGGTGAGAATTAAGATAAATAAACGCAGTTTTGCAGTTTTGGCAGAGGGCGTGCGCGAAGAAGTAGATTTTGTTATCTATTAAATTTTCTTCAGGCAAGGGGGCGGTTTGGTATCTTTCATCGGCTTTAAGCGGGACAAGAGCGGTTATAAGCAAAGCAAAAGCAAGGTACAGGGTTTTCATTTTATTCTCCGACAGTGGTGTTTTGTTTATGGTAGGCAAAAGGGGATTTAAAGTCAAGGGCGGAGAAGTTTTGTGGAAAAGATATTGACAAAAATTTATAAGTGTGGTTTAGTGAGGGCAATCGGATATTTTTATAGATGATTTATGGAATTTATTAATTAATATGTTTTATTTTTAAATTGTTGTTTTATGGACAAGAAAAAAGAAAGTTTTAAGGACGGGACGCTTTCCAAAAGGGAACGGATTGTCAAAAATTGTTTGATTTGGCTGGTTATGCTCGTTACGGTTTTCTGGAGTTCATTTGCTCTTTATGTCATTGCAAAAAGTGATGAGGTTTTGGACGGGTGGCCGGTTTTTGAAACAACGGTTTTTTATACGGTGTATGCGCTGGCGGCTTATTTTATGGCAGAGTTTATTTATTGCTTTTTGCTGCGTTGGGCCGGCAGGCAGTATTTTCCGTTTGTTTTTACATTCGGAGCCGTGTTTGCCTGTTTTGTTTTGTCAGGAGTTGTGGCATTTGCCATTTTTATGGAACAGGCAGGTAGCTTTTGGTTTGAGGATCTTTTAAGCTGGCGCTTTTTACCTTGTGCGCTGGGAGTTGCCTCTTTTGCCAGATGCGCTTTTCGCACTTACCGTGATTAATTTTTTCCCGAGAGCATTGCTTTCGGGATTTTTTTATTTTAAAAGAAAAAATGATTCATTTTCAAAAGGTAAGGTGTTTTTTGCTGATTTTTTCGTGTTGTTAAGATTATGCTAACTAAATTCAGTCTAGAGTATGGGTAATGTCATTTATGAAGGAATGCTTTTAAGATGAGCAAATATAATTTAGATACTATCCTTGATACCGTGATTAACGCAGATTGTGTTGAGGCGATGAAAAAAATTGAGGACAATTCCATTGATGTCATTTTTGCCGATCCGCCGTATAATTTACAGCTCGGCGATGCGTTAAAGCGGCCTGACAACACTGATGTCAAGGGGGTTTATGAGGAGTGGGACAGCTTTGAGAGCTTAAGCGCTTATGATGACTACACCAAGGAGTGGATGAAAGAAGCCAGGCGTATTCTGAAAGAAGACGGGACGATTTGGGTTATCGGGTCGTATCATAATATCTTTCGGGTCGGCTATATTATGCAGGATTTGGGGTTTTGGATTTTAAATGACATTATTTGGAACAAGACCAACCCAATGCCCAATTTTAAGGGAACACGGTTTACCAACGCGCATGAAACCTTGATTTGGGCAACGAAAAACCCAAAAGCGCACTATACGTTTAATTATGAAGCGATGAAAGCGATGAACGATGACGTGCAGATGCGCTCGACTTGGGAAATTCCGTTATGTACGGGCAGCGAGCGGCTTAAAAACGCCGAGACCGGTGAAAAACTGCACCCGACGCAAAAGCCCGAGGCCTTGTTATATCGGGTGATTATGGCGTCCACCAACGTCGGAGAGGTGATTTTGGATCCGTTTTTCGGAACAGGGACGACGGGAGCCGTGGCCAAAAAGCTCGGACGACGCTTTATCGGCATTGAAAAAGACAAGACTTACATTAAGGGAGCAAAGGCGCGTCTGGCGGCGATTGAGCCTTCTTTGGAAGAAGCGGCGCTGGAATATACCTGCAAGCGCAAGCTGCCGCGCGTGCCGTTCGGTGCGGTTATCGAAAGGGGCTTGATTTCTCCGGGAGATGTGTTATACGATGAGAAAAAGAAGCTTAAAGCCGTGGTGCGTTCGGACGGAACAATTAAGTTTAAAAACGCGGTTGGCTCCATTCATCAGATGGGAGCGGAAGCAAGCAATTCGGTGAGTTGCAACGGCTGGGCTTTTTGGCACTTTATGAAAAATAAGAAACTTGTTCCGATTGACGAATTAAGGGAAGTTATCAGAGCAGAGATAAGCGGAGAATAAATGAAACAAACAAACGGACTGCCTGTTAAGAAAAAAAAGAAAAAAACGAGCTTAAGGCCTGTCTTTAAAAAGCCCGCCGGAGGCGCCGGCGCTCCCATTGCGCAAAATAATTACGCGGCGATTGATTTGGGGACAAATTCATGCCGGCTTGTAGTGGCGACACCGACGACAACGTCGTTTCGGGTAGTGGAGACGTTTTCCAAAGTGGTTCGTTTGGGCGAGGGGATTATCCAAGATAACGAATTATCGCCAAGAGCGATGAAACGCACGGTGCAGGCGCTTAAGGTTTGTCGGGGCGTGATTGACGAGTATTCGCCGATTGTGGCTTCGAGGTTTGTGGCGACGGCGGCGTGTCGGAGAGCAAAGAACGTGGCTTTTTTTGCGGAAATGGTTAAGCGAGAAACCGGAATTGATCTGGAGGTTATTTCTTCCAAGGAAGAGGCCAGACTTTCGGTTGTCGGGTGTTTGCCGCTTTTGGGGCGTAATATCAAACGGGTTTTAGTGTTTGACATCGGGGGCGGGTCAACCCAGATTTCTCTGGCGCGCGTGACGGAATTCGGGCGGACGTTTATTGAAGGGTTTGTGTCGCTGCCTTATGGCGTTGTGACGGTTTCGGAGGCTTTTGCCGGTCATGAGATTAGTACGCTTGAATATACGACAGTGGTGGAGCGCACGGAAGGCTTTTTGAAAGAATTTGAAGAAAAACACCATATTTTTGAAGCTATTGCCAATCAGGAAATTCAGGTTATCGGGACATCGGGTACGGTGACGGTTATCGGCGCAGTGCATTTGAAATTGCCGCGCTATAACAGATCAGCCGTGGACGGTATTGCCATTTCGGCACCGGATGTCGAGGCAACGATTAACCGGATTAAGACAATGGGAAGCGAGGGACGTTGCAAACATCCGTGTATCGGGCAGTCCAAGTCTGATTTAACGTTGGCCGGATGCGCAATTATCGAAGCTTTGACGACTTTTTGGCCGATTTCTGAAATTACGGTGGCCGACAGGGGAATTAGAGAAGGCATTTTGCTTGATTTAATGCACGCCCAGCGGGTTCAGAGCGGCGGCAAAAAACACGGTCATGACCGTAAAAAGCGCTCCCGTTTTCCGTTTGAGCGGCGCAGAACGGGCAAAAACGGCAAAAATGTTTAAAAAATGCTTGCAAATTAAAATTTTTTGATTAAAGTGCGTGTTGTCCTTGCCGTAAAGATTGCTTTGCGGCTATACAATTTATATTGTTAAGAACATTAATTTTGTTGAGAATCCATAAGGAGTTTTATTTATGACTAAATACGAAAGTATGTTGATTGCCCGTCAGGATCTCGGCCAAACTCAGGTTAACGACATTGTAGAAACTTTGTCTGAGGCTATTAAGAGGGAAGGCGGAGAAGTTGTCAACGTTGACAACTGGGGTTTGAAAAACCTGGCTTACCGCATTAAAAAGAACCGTAAAGGCTATTATGTTGTTTTAAACATTTCAGCTCCTGCCAGCGCTATTTTTGAATATGAGCGTCTGGCTCGTTTGAACGAAGACATTATCCGTTTTATGACGGTTAAGGTTGATGAATTTGCCAGCAACGAAAAAGAAGAAGTTGCTGAACAAGAAGCTAATAACTAAGGAGTACGGCATTATGGCTAAACAAGGATTTTTTAAGAAAAAGAATTTGAGCGACAATCCGAACTTTAAGATTGACTATAAAGACACTAAGTTTTTGAGCCGTTATATTTCGGAAAAAGGCAAGATTATGCCGAGCCGCATTACTAACGTAACCGCCAAGACACAAAGAGAAATTGCCCGCGCTATCAAACGCGCCCGCTTTGTTGCTTTGTTGCCGTATGTTGCCAACTAGAGGGAGGTTCGTTATGGAAGTCATTCTTTTGGAACATATTGTTAAATTAGGCAAAATGGGCGACAGAGTTCAGGTTAAGAACGGTTATGCCCGTAACTACCTTTTACCGCAAAACAAAGCTTTGCGTGCAACGGAAGCTAATGTTGCTTATTTTGAAAAGCAAAGAGCCGAGTTAGAAGCCCGCAATAAAGGTTTGTTTGAAGAAGCAACCAAGAAAGCTGAAGAACTTAAAGGCTTTAGCGCAGTTATCATTCGTCAGGCGGCTGAAACAGGCCAGTTGTATGGTTCTGTTACCATGCGCGATGTGGCTAATGCCATTCACGAAGCCGGTTTTGAACTTGAGCGCCGTTTGGTTTCGCTTGACAAGCCGATTAAATATTTGGGTGTTTATCAGGTTAGACTTGATTTGCATCCGGAAGTTTCTCAGACGATTTTGGTTAATGTTGCCAGATCAGCTGACGAAGCTAAAAAGCAGGCTAAAGCTTACAGCGCTGAGAATGAAACAGCGGCTGTTGCTGCTCCGGCGGAAGCTGTTGCGGCAAACTAAGTTTTGCTTTAACGAATTAAAAAGTGCTGTTCCGAGAGGGGCGGCACTTTTTTGTGTCAGAGGAGAGGGGGATATCGTTTAAAAGAAGTTTTGCTATAACGCGAAAAAAGGTTGGAGGGGATTAATTCAGATAAGAAAAAACGCGGTTTTATTAGAAGCCGCGTTTTTGTTGTTTATTGGTCTAAGAACGAACGGAGCTTTTTGCTTCGGCTCGGGTGTTTCAGCTTTCTTAGAGCTTTAGCCTCAATTTGGCGGATACGCTCACGCGTGACGTTAAACTGCTGGCCGACTTCCTCTAAGGTGTGGTCAGTGTTCATACCGATACCGAAACGCATTCTTAACACGCGTTCTTCTCTCGGGGTAAGGGAGGAGAGAATACGGGTGCAGGTTTCTTTTAAGTTGGTATGAATTGCCGAATCGACCGGTTGCAAAGCATTTTCATCGGCAATAAAATCACCTAACGAAGAATCTTCCTCATCACCGACCGGCGCTTCGAGGCTGACCGGCTCTTTGGCGATTTTCATTACCTTGCGGATTTTATCAACCGGCATGGAGAGGCGTTTGGCCAATTCCTCCGGTATCGGCTCACGTCCGGTTTCCAGCATCATCTGGCGGGAGGTGCGGACAAGCTTGTTGATTGTTTCTATCATATGGACGGGAATACGAATCGTGCGGGCTTGGTCGGCTATTGAGCGGGTGATGGCCTGACGTATCCACCATGTGGCATAGGTTGAAAACTTATAACCGCGGCGATATTCAAACTTGTCTACCGCTTTCATCAGGCCGATGTTGCCTTCTTGGATTAAATCAAGGAATTGCATACCGCGGTTGGTGTATTTTTTAGAAATTGAGATAACAAGGCGCAGGTTGGCCTCAATCATTTCCTTTTTGGCGCGTTCGGCTTCGCGTTCCCCGCGTTTGATTGTGTCTACCATTTTCCGGTATTCGGCAATCGGCAGACCGCATTCTTTGCTCATTTCGGCAAGTGATGCACGCAGCTCGATGATTTCATCGTGATTGTTGGCAATAAAGGCGTTCCAGTGTTTGTCTTTCTTTTCTTGAAGTTTTTCAAGCCAATGCGGATCAAGCTCGGAGTCCATAAGCGTATTTACCGAGATAGAGCAAAACGGAAAGACAACCTATACAAATGCAGTTCCGATAAGTGATGAGCCGATAGGAAATTTAAGAAAGAAGCTCGTATATTATACAATTGCTTA
>JAGASU010000014.1 GCA_017621635.1 Alphaproteobacteria bacterium
AAAGGCATAGAAAATTATTCGCGGTACCTGACCGGCCGCGCCCCCGGCGAACCGCCGCCGACTTTGTTTGAGTATTTTCCCAAAGACGCGCTTGTTTTTGTTGATGAAAGCCACATCTCCGTTCCGCAAATCGGCGGGATGTACCGTGGCGACCGCAACCGCAAAGACACACTCTCAGACTACGGTTTCCGTCTCCCCTCATGCGTCGATAACCGCCCCCTGAAATTTGAAGAGTGGGATAAATTCCGCGCCCCGACTATTTTCATTTCCGCCACCCCGGGTGATTGGGAATTAGAACAAAGCAAAGGCGTCTTTGCCGAGCAGGTCATCCGCCCGACAGGACTTTTGGACCCCGTCTGTGTCGTCAAACCGGTGGAAAATCAAGTTGATGATTTAATGGAAGAATGTCGTCAAACCATCAAAAAAGGCAACCGCGTTTTAGTCACCACGTTAACTAAAAAAATGGCCGAAGATTTAACCGAATATCTGCACGAAAACGGCATCAAAGTCCGCTATCTTCACTCAGATATAGACACACTTGAGCGTATCGAAATTATTCGTGATTTGCGTCAGGGCGTGTTTGATGTTTTAGTCGGCATTAACCTGTTGCGTGAGGGCTTGGATATTCCCGAATGTTCGCTCGTCGCCATTTTAGACGCCGACAAAGAGGGCTTTTTGCGTTCCACCCGTTCGCTGATTCAGACCATCGGCCGCGCCGCAAGAAATGCCGAAGGCAGAGTTGTCTTATATGCCGACAAACTAACCGATTCGATAAAGCAGGCGCTTGATGAAACCGAACGCCGCCGCAAAAAACAACAGCAATATAATCAAGAACATAACATCACCCCGAAAACAGTTAAAAAAGCCATCTCCAACACCCTCTTAACCATGACGCAAACCGAAGACGACAAACCGCTGCCCGCCCCGATTGCCCGCGACAGATTGGAAAATATTGACAAAGAAATCAAACGCCTGACCAAAGAGATGAAAGCTTACGCCGCTGATTTGGAATTTGAAAAAGCCATGAAATGCCGTGATGACATCAAACGCTTGGAGCAAGCCCGCTTAAGCCTCGAATAACCGCTGTTTTTTTACTTGACAATTAGACAAATATCCTCTAAAAACATCTCAATTAATGTACAATTATGGAGTTATTATTGAAGTTTCATAAGCGTGCATTTTTTTTATGTCAAATTTTATTTATTTACTAAAAACTTTTACCCTTATGAAAAAAGAAAATCAAAACGAAACTCTTGCCAATGAGGCAAAAAAGTGGCAATCTTCTCAGCAGTCTGCTAAAGAATTCCGCATTAAAGAAAAACAACGTCGTGAAGCCGAAGAAAAAGAGTGGTCTGAACACCATGCCGTCATGAACGCGTTCTCTCATTATTTCTATGAAACAAAGTTCAGAGAAACAATTGAAGAACCCTATTGGCCGCATTGTAACGTGGATATCTATGACTGTAAGATAAACTACCCGTCTTCTGAAATAATTGAGCTATTGATGAAACGCGGTAACCACGAAGAAGTGATGACCATGATTAAGGCCTATCAAGAGAAACCTCCGCGTTCTTCTGAAAGAACTTATTATCAAGGAAGCACGAAGCCGTTGCAAATGCCTCAGGTTTTGCAAAATTTCATTGTCACACGCGGTAATTTGGAAGAAATGTCGCTTTTCTGCCAAAAGCAGGGATTTGGTGCCGAAGGTCAGGAGATTCTTCTGAACCGCGGCAATCACAATGAGCTGATGTGGTATCTCGAAAAACATGGTTTTTTGCTTGAACAGCAAAAAAAGCTCATTGCCCGAGGCAATTATGATGAAATCCGCCAGCACATTCTGCATCATGCTCTGGCTGACGAACTTTTAGACGAGATTTTAAACGAGCTTGAACTCGGCAAAACTGAACCTTTCTATAAGTTCATCAACATTCGCGAATTCCCCGTGCACAAGCAGGTAGCTCTTCTTAAAATTGCCAAAGAGCCGGAGTTTATGGCTTACATTGAGCGCTACGGTTTCTGGGAAAAAGTCCTGCCTGATTTGGTACGGTTGCGCTCTGATAAAGAGCTTAACGCTTACATCATCAAACATCACTATCTCGGTGATGGTTATGAGGAGCTTGCACGCCGCGATAACAAGGAATTGAGCCTGTTTTACATTGAAAATTGCTGCAAAAAATATTGGTATGGCTTCATCAAGGCCTACTCTTCTGTTGAGAAGCTTGACTACGATGTTTTGCTTAAACTTTACACCAATGTTAAAAGACCGGACTATCGCACTTTGCCCGAAAGCAACCTCAATGAGCTTGAACTGATGCAAGACGGTATGCACAGCGAGGTGTTATCTTTCTTAAAAGGAATAACCACCGAGCTGGATTTGTTCACCGAAGCCACATTGTTTTTCAGAAACTTCCCCGATGAGTATGAACTTTATCTCAGAAACATCGGCCGTCGTAAAGAAAGCTCCGTGGCTTAATCTAAAAAAAACACTGCCTCCTCGGGCGGTGTTTTTTTACGCCGTAAAACCCACACTACAAGAAAACGCCATTGACATCACCGCCATTTGGTTTATATTAAATCAAACAAACATTTTTAAGGGAGATGAAAATGAACTTTAAATACGCCGCATTATCTTTAACCTGCGCCCTGCTAAGCCAAAACGCCACAGCAAACACCGAAATCACAATCTATAATCAGGATCTGGCACTCATCAAAACCGAGCAAAAAGCCACGCTTGCCGCCGGCCGAAATGAAGTCATTTTTAAAGACGCCGCTCAAAGTATGCTCCCTGACTCGGCCTTCATCTTTGGCGACGGCGTAAAAATCATCGAGCAAAATTATGACTACGCCGGCATTGACACCCAAACCATGCTCAACGCCAATATGGGCAAAACCGTCAAAACCGTGCGCACAAACGAAAAAACCGGTGAAAATATTTTCGAAAACGCCACGCTGATTGCCGTCAACGGTTTCACTCCGGTCTTAAAATTTGACTACGGGATAGAAACAAACTTCCCCGGTCGTGTCATTTTTGACAATATTCCCCAAAGCTTAAACCCCTCTCCCGTGTTTAAAGCCAAAGCCCAAACTGCAACCGCCGGCGAAAAAAGCTTAAACCTGGTTTATCTCGCCTCCGGTTTCTCCTGGTCGGCAAACTATGTTGCTAAAATCAATAATGACGAAACCTTATCGCTCTTAGGTCGTGTTTCCATTAATAACAACTCCGGCAGCAGTTTTAGAGACATCTCAGCCAGTGTCATCGC
>JAGASU010000103.1 GCA_017621635.1 Alphaproteobacteria bacterium
CCGCCAGCGTTCGTTCTGAGCCAGGATCAAACTCTCATGTTATTTGATATTCAATCCTGTCTATTCTCAAAGTATTTATAGGTTCCTTGATATATAGACTTTATATATTCGCATACATACTGCCTACATATCCTCTTTAGTTTCTTCTTTACTATTTCTTATAACCGCTCCCTCAGGAGCCTCTCTTCAACCCGCAAGAGCCTTGCTCGTTCTTCCGAACTCGCTCTTCCCTGCCGGTGAAACGTCTTATAGGACACTACTTTCCCAAAGTCAACAACTTTTTTACATTTTTTTTATTTTTTTCTGCATAAAATATTTAAGCGTTTGTTTTTTAAATCTTATTTTTACGATTTTATTTTTCGCCGTTATTTAAGCAACGTTTGTTAGTGTATATTAAGTTATGAAGTTTGTAAATCTATCTTTTGGTATGACTATATTATATAATCACCCGACACTTAATAATATACCCGCCGGCCAACAAAAAAGGCAATATTTTCTTTTTATTAACTTATTCTTCTGTATGCTTGCAGGGAATGGAGTAATATAATAATGAAGAAAGTGTATATTCTTTTATTTTTAATGTCTCTTTGCGGATGTGCAAAAGAACCTAATGTTTTATACGGGTCTGACGGACGAGAGATTCCGATGGTTTTTCAGAATTTTCCCGATATTCCCTTTCCTGATAAAGCCTTTATGAACATAGAAGACTCGAGAACTCTCGGCAACGGAACAAACTGGACCGGCAGCATTTGCTATACCGTCGGATACGATGCGGGGCGCGTGTTTGATTTTTATGTTACTGAAATGCCTAAAAAAGAGTGGGTAGAAATTGCTGTTGTCAGAGCTGAGATATCTCAGATGACATATGTCAGAAACGGCAGAGCCGTCCAGATACTCATTCAGATCGAAGGAAAGGACTCCGCCTTTGTTACTATAACGGCCGTTCCGAATCAAGCCAGCGTGAAACTGCTAACAGAATAAGAGAATCGATATGAAGTTTGACTTTTTTACATTTGGCGGCGCTGTTTTTTGGGAAGATGTCTTTTTTTATCAAAAATGGCGAATCCAACGTCATTGCTTTACAAAGAAGTACCGACTCCTTGATTCCTGGGATATTCGCAGAGCCAGCGGAAGTTTTGAAACTTGCCAAAGAGCCTTTATAAAATATATTGAAACTTATGAAATAACTAAACAGCAGGGTAAAATGGTTATTTTACTGCACGGCTATTTAGAGGGCAAAAATATTTTTAAGCCTCTTTGGCGAAAACTCACGCTAACCGAATCGACTATTGCCGCTCTTAATTACCCTTCGTTATTTAGGAGTTCTTTATCTTCTGCTTATCAAATTTTATTTTTTCTTAATCATTTAGACGATATTAAAGAAATAAGTTTTGTGACTAACGGAGCCGGAAATGTTATTTTACGGCAATTACTTAATTTAGACAGCGCTTCACAAGCTTATCGTTCAAAAATGCGACTCGGCAATATTGTTGAGATTAATCCGGTTGTTAAAGTGAATCTATTTTGCGAATTTTTATCCCGATTTAAGATTTTCAGATTTCTTTTAGGTCCGATGCTTAATGATTTAACAGAAAGCGGTGTGAAGAATCTTCCCCGCATACCTAATGAATTAAATGTTTTAAAGATTTTTTCACACACAAAAATATATCAATTGGGTGTTGATTTGTTTAGTTTGTGGGGCTTTTCAGAAGAAGAGAATCGTGTACGCGGCAAAAACGTCATTTACCTTAAAGGCAAAACTTTCAGAACGTTTAAAAACGAGCAATTATTGAATTATACGGCCAAATTTATCAATAACGGAAAAATTTAACGATATTGTAATACTTTTTTAGCTTTTTTTATGTTATACTAAGACAGGTTTAAAGAACGTTTTGAGGCGCAAATGAAATCGGTTATTATTACAATTATAATGTTTGCCGGACTGTATGTCATTATTAACAGTGACGTATTAAGCTTTTTAGGGCAAAAAAACGTTCTGTATTTTTCAATCGGTGCGGTTGTTTGTATGTTGCTTACAGCTGTGATTGTCTTAGGTATTCCCTTAAAAAAGAAAAAAGGAGGTAACAATGATAAAAATGACCTCCAAGATTAAAATAATTTATTTTTTCTTTTTATACGCTCTTTTCTGTGCTAATTTTGCTTTTGCTGACGATGATTTTGCCAGAGCCTGCCTTCCTCTTTGGGATTATTATGCTGATGGGGTCGGTGAAAATTTCTTGCTTAGAGAACCGTTTAACGTTGTTAAAGAGACGTGTGCGCGTGTTGCGGAATTTTCTTGGAATACGTTTTCTCTGCCCTTGCAAGCTGTTGTAGGATTAGGGACTGCTATTTATATTGCCGTTTATACTTTAAGGAACATCGGTTCTTTTTCCCAGCAGGATACCATGGCTTACCTTTCAGGCGAAAAAGGCGGAATTATTCCTCTGGGAATTAAATTGGCTATTATCACCGCGATGCTCGGTAATCAGGAATTTTTATACGAATTTATTATTACACCGGTGATTATCGGAAGTATTGATGTCAGCAAATTAATCAGCGGTTCAAGTCTTTTTAAAGTTCAATCTTTTGCGGCTACGGATATTCGCGGATTGTTTGATACCGTTATTGATCAGGCTTATGAATTTAATAATGAAATTTTTATTATTATTGCGATGGGACGTCTTCTTTTATGTTTGGCATTTATCCCCAGTATTCTTGACTGGTTTTGGTGGCTTATCCCGTTTGGAGCTGTATTTTATGTTTTCGGCTGGTTTATTTTAATTGGTGTTTCTTTTTATCTGATGGATCTTTTGTTTCGCTTGGGCGTTGGATGTATGATGCTACCCTTTGCCGTTGCCTGCGGTATTTCAAAGCTTACCATCAGTTACACCAAAAAAGTTTGGAATCTTTTTGTTAACGTTGCTTTTAACTTCATTATTTTAAGCGTTATCATCAAATTTACGACCGAAATGATGCAATATGCGGTCAAAGCAGGAACTATTGGCGGAGAAGTAAGTTTAAAGACTCTATTACGATTCACCGAACGAATCGTTCTTAATGAGTCTGATGTAAAGCTTATCAATGATGCTCTAAATGTCGAGGCGTTTTTTGCTACAAGCATTTGTTGTATGATTGCCTTCAAAGTCTTTTGCGGGGTCGAAGGTATTGCCGATAAACTTTCGTCAACCAAGAGTGTTGGCGGAGAGGCTAAGAAACTGGGAGCTACAGCTTATAATCACACAGTCAAACCGGTTAAAGATGCAGCAACAGGTATGGTTAAAGGAGCTGTACAATCCGGTTTGGAAGAGGTCGGGGACAGCATTGCACACAGCCGTCCGGCGCGTGCTGCCGCACAGTTTAAAGACGACATAAAAGACGGAGCTAAGAAACTTGTCGGATTAGATGATAAAAATGGCAGAGATATCTGGGGCGAGCAGCTTAAGAAGGCCGGTAAAAAGGCTGATGACATCATCAGAGATGTGTTGGATATGTAGAAATGGAGCAAAAATAATGAGAAGTGCGGTTACCATATTACATAGAGCATTTTACCAAATAAGGCCATACTTTATGCTGTTTCTTATTATGCTTCTCTGCGGTTGCGAAGATGTTTGTCCGACTATCCGAGAATATCATGATGCAGGAATTGATGCTAATTGTCTTTTGTGTCAGGTTTTTGACATTATTTCAAACACCAGTCTCAGATGCGCAGAAGGAGCGTGGAAACACCTTGCCAAACCTCTCAGAAATGTGGCAGTTCTTGCCGGAGCCATTTATATAGCGGTTAATACATTTAAGTTGGTAAGCTCTTTTGGAAAACAAACTGTTGCCGACTATATGACCGGTGATAAGCGCGGTTTACTGCTTTATATGTTTAAGCTTGCGGTGATTGTTCTTCTTTTAAGCGAATCGACTGAAGATTCTTTAATTATAAATGATGTTATGGTGCCTATTTTGCAGGCCGGTATTGAGATTGGCGGAAAATTATCTTTAAGCCATTTTATGGAAAATATTGATATCAGCGGGATGGGCCGCGGCTGGGCTTGTTTATTTGATTTAATTAATGAGGCTGTAGAACAATTCAGCAACGCCATTTATGAAACTATTGCCATCGGCGAAGCAATGGTTTGCAATGCTACGCTTAATTCTTTCTTCGGCTGGTATTATCTGATGCTTTTATATGGTTTCATTTTATTTATTTTCGGATGGGTTATCCTGATCGGCGTTTCATTTTATATTGTTGATATTTTAATTCGTTTAACATTTGCTGCAATTTTATTGCCGTTAGGTATTGCCTGTGCCGTTTCAAAATTAACTTTAGGATACACAAAAAACATATGGAATCTTTTTATTAATGTCTTCTTTAGTTTTCTGATGCTCGGAATTATTCTGGGAATCGCTATTCAGATGGTCCTTCTTTCAATGGGCAGAACCTCTGACATATCATTTGCTTCTCCGGCTCTTAATGCCTTTTTGACTAATCTTGATATGCAAATTGACGCTAACGCTATAAAAAGTCTGTCCCAAGATTTATGGAGCAACGGCGATTTGCTTTTAACCATTATTTGTTTTTCAATAACCGTCCAATTGCTTGAACAAATGGGAAAACTTGCCGGTGACATTTCAGATACGGGTGATTTTGCCTCAATCTCTCCGGGAAGTGAGGTTGGTGCCGCTTTAGCTAAAAAACCAATTCAGGCAGGAAAGAAAGTAGCCGGTTTTGTCGGAGACACTGCCGTTGACGGAGTTAAATATGCCGGCCACGTTACCGCCAGAGTAACCAGAGCAGATAAATTATATCATTGGAGCGGCAGACAGGCTCAGGCTATGCGGGGCTTTTTAACCGGAACCGGCGCGCAAGGATATAATGCGATGTGGCATAAGCAAACATGGCGTAAAATCGGACAAGATGCTAACCGGCGTTTTTTAATAGCCAAGCCGTATATTAGCGCACTATGGAATAAAATTAAGCGGTGAGGTGGACTATGATACAGAATTTAATTTATAGATTTTATAACATTCTTTCCGCTAAAAGCTTTCGGATTTTGGTTTCTTTTGCTCTTATTTTCGGCCTTAGCGGTTGCGAAAAAGATGATGACACCTCGTTAGGAGAAGATGGAAATTATGCCAAGCAAGCCGATTGTTGGCAAACTGTTATCATTGATAAAGTGTTGATGATTATCGACCGGTTATATCAAAACGCCAGCAATGAGGTTACCCGCGGTTCGTCCGGTGCGGCCGTTATCTGTATTGCCTTTTCAATTTGGATGGCTTTTAAATTATTAAATGTATTAGCCTCTTTTAAAGAAGAAAACTTAGGAGAAGTTTGGACTGAAATCGGGCAGAAGCTGTTTCTCTGCGCAGCTTGTGCTTACCTCGTTTCAAATACGGAACATATTGCCTGGGTATTTAACACCCTTATTCTTCCTATTTATAAAACCTTGGCCGAGTTAGGCCTCACCGTGTTGGAAAAGACTAATGTTAAAAACAGTTTTTCTCTTGGAGATTATAAAGTTGTTACTTTCACACATGACCCAGCAACTTGCAAAATCCCAGATGAACTGGCTATGAGCAGTTTAAAAGGCGATATTGCGGCAACGGCAAGTTGTGTTGCCTGCACGATTAACGACAGGTTAAACAGCGGTATCCGTATCGGAATTACTTTAATTTGCAGTTTACGCATCAGCGCTATTTTGGTAGGATTGAGCATGCTCCTTATTTTTACGGCAGCCAAACTGTTTTTCATTTTATTTTTAGTAGACTCGCTGTTCAGGCTTAATTTTGCGGTTTTCTTAATACCGTTTTTGATTGTCGGCGTTCCATTTAATTACACACGCCCGTGGAGCAAATATGGTTTATTAATGTTTTTGAATTCTTCGGGTATTATGCTGTTTTTAGCTCTTTTGATATCGCTTGCCATGGCGGCACTTGAAAAATTGCTTGCTTCTTTTCAAGGATCTTTGGTGGCTGAAAACATTGAAGGGTTAGGTCCTATTCTGCTCTCAATCTTCCTCTTATCCGCACTCTTTATCAACATTCCGGGGATGGGCGTTGCTTTGGCTGATAAATTTATCGGCGGCGGACAAGGAATGGAATTCCAGAAAAAAATATCCCAATTTGTTATGAATGCGGTAAAAAAAGCTGCAGCCTCCTTTGTCGGCGGTTCGACTGCCGGTGCAACGAACGCCATTACGACTGTAATGGAAAAATATGAAGCAACTCGTGCAATGCAGGATAATATTAAACAAATGTCAAGCAAGGCCAGCTCTAAGCTTGATTCTTTAGCGGGGTACAATAACGATGATTAATTTGAGTTATAAAATTTCTTATCCGCATTTTAACCGCAAACTTGCTATTTTCGGTATTTTTTGCTTATGTGTTTTATTTTTACCTTCATTATGCGTGGCGGGATATGACCATAACGAATATTTAGAATATTGTAACAGCAAAACTTTTGATGAAAAATATGTTCCCGGTCAAAGCGGATGCTGGTCCTGCGCTATTGTCCACTGGTTGATGGATGCGATGGTGACGGCTATTGTTGCTTTATCCGAACCGGTTTTAGAATTATCCAAACTTATTTTAAACCTTGGTGCGGCTATTTGGCTTGCTATGTTCTTTTTAAAATCTCTGGGATCTTTCACCGTGCAGGATCCGGCCAAAATTATTGATGCTGTTTTGACTTTTATGTTTAAGTGGGCGCTTGTTTTTACTTTAATTCATTTCGGAATTGATGAAATTGTCGGACAAATTGTTAACCCCTTGCTCAGTATCGGCATGGATATCGGAACGGAATTTTCCGGAGCCTCCGGCTGGTGATAAAAAGGAGGAAAATATGATGAAAAAAGTGTTTGGATTTTTAGTTTTTCTCTTACTGCTCGTTTGTTCGGCAAATGAAGCATTTGCAATAACTTTTGATTTTCAACTGCTTAATTTCCGTATTCAGGGCGTTAAAATTGATGCTCTTAACGATCTGACTAAAAACATTACAAACATTGCCGTCCAAATTCATAACGCTTCTTCCCAGATGATGAAGTTCGGGGATATGTTACTTTGTAATTCAATTCATGGTGAAGACTCTTATCTTAAATATACGGTATTAGGCTGGACGCTTGAAATCCAATTTATCAGCGCTGACATCTTTTTAAGTGGCCTTATTTTTTATATTTTGGGTTTCTTTATTATGCTTATCTCATCGTTTTATATGTTTGACATTGCCTTTAATTTGGGAATTGCAATTATTTTGCTTCCTTTAGCTTTGGCTCTTTGGCCTTTTGGCTGGACCAGAGAACATTTAAAAACCCTGATAGACAGCATTGTTTATTACACCGGATTATTTATTTTCCTGCCGCTCGGGATTTTAACCGCCAAGACACTGGTTGAAACCATTGCCGACAATTCTTTTGCAAAAGCCAGTTTGGCCGCCGGCGAAGAGGTATTTAATTTTATTGAAGCCTACAATCAGGACAAGTCTGACTTGCTAAAAGACAATTTAGGTATTTTCACTTTGCCGTTTTTTAAGCTCTTGCTTTGTTATATTCTCGCTATACGCATTATTCCGTTATTTGCCAACGAATTTTGCTCACACTTTTTCGGCGAAGCGCTTGTCGGCAACCCGATGAGTCAGGTGATGACTCAAATTACGGCTAAGCTAAAAGAAAAAACTTATGACAGAGCTAAGAAATACGGCAAAGACGTCCTTAAACATCAAGCCGGTTCGGCCATTGAAAGGCATGGTAATATCAACGGCAACTTTTTTAGAAGAGCACTGGCCCGTTACGGCAGATATCTGGCTAGAACCCAAAGGCCGAGACGCTGAGGAGAACGATCATGAAAAAAACATTACAGTTATTTTCAAAATATTTACCGGCTCTTATTCTGGCGCTTTTGGTATTTGCTCCGGTTTCAGCTCACGCAAGCATTTTTGATATGGTGGGCAGAATTGTTGATAATGTTGTTCAAGCCGCTACCGACGCCGTGCTTGAAACTTTAGGCATTGACACTGAAACAAACTGTGTTGAACCGACACCTCATCAAATCTGTTTATTTTGTGATATGTTTAAGGTTTTGTTTAATGCAGGAAGCAAAGTTGCAGAAGCGTCTTACAGTATTTTTTCTAAAGATTTAGGACGGCTTATAATTGTTTTTCTGGCGGTATCGCTGGCTCTCATGATTTTAAGAAATGTGGCATCTATGGGGTCTAAAGATCCGGCAGCCCTGCTTAATGATATCATGCGTAAAACCTTTGTCTGCATTGCCGTATACATTATCGTTACAAAAGATTATTATAATATTTTGAATATGACAATTGTTCCGGTGCTTAAAGACAGTCTGGCTCTTGTCGGACATATCGGAGGAAGTTCGCTTAGCTTTGAAATATGCAATTATGCCGGCGAAATTAACGGTTTTATAGATTCTCTCGGGGCCAAAATTTTCGGACATCAGGGCGGCATTCCGAAATCTATCGGCAATATGATTATCTGTTCTGTTAATGAGGTTGAAGGAAAAATTTATGATATGTTTGAATATGGAAGATGGGCATTTTGCCGTGGTAACGGACCGGACCGCTTATTTCATATCATTCCGCACCCGATTTACATTATTGACGGATTATTTCTTTATCTTGGCGGTATTTTCTTTATGGTTGCTTACCCGTGGGTTATGGCTGATGCTGTTTTGCAGCTCGGTATTTCTCTGGCTATTTTACCCTTTGCCGTTACCGGATACGCTTTTAAGGGAACGAAAAGTTATCTGTCTAAAACATTTTCATGGATTTTACATTCTATGTTTGTTTTCATCTTTATGGGAATTTTGCTTGAATGTTTATTAAATTATATCCATATGATTTTAACCAAATCGACTGAAACACTTGCGGATCCAAAAGAATTGTTTTTAAATCCCAACACCGGATTAGCCTTTTTCGGACCGAATATGATGATGATTATTTTTGTTTTGGTTATTGCCTGGGCTTATATGCCTACCGTTAAAGGTCTGGCCGGCAGCTTTGCCACCGGTTCAAGCCTCAGTGCTGCTGAAAAGCTCGGTTCAAAGATCACCAGCAAAATGGAAGAAAAAGCAGGTGAACTAGCTCAATACACTGTTGATACCGGAATTGAAGCAGCTAAAACCGGTGGTCGTGTCAGCAAAAGAAGGGTTAAGGCCGGTATTCGCCGGATATTGACAGGGGCAGCTAATACTTTCGGCGAAGATGACGGAACCGGAAACAAGGCATTTTCTGTCGCGGGCGTGAAATTTACTGATGAAAAGAATGCTGAAGGGGAATCTGTCTTGAAGCGTGAGTACACGTCAATTACCAGACGCCAGCACATTATGATGTCGGATAAATATGCGACAATTAAACAGGAATACACTGCCAGCGGTCAGCTTATTAAAGATGAAGTAACGTTTAAACATAACTTTGTTAACAAGTATCTGTATAATCAGGACGGAACACTCAATATGGGAGCGTTACAAACCCTTTTAGACTCGCCTATCGGTAAGAATCCGGCTTACAGACAATCCATTATAGCGCAGTTGGCTGTTAAATCTTTAAAAGATCAAGGAAAAGATATCGGTACATATTTCAAATCGCGTCAGGTTACTTTTGATCCGGATCACCCCGAAAAAATCTTTATTGAGCAAATCGACTATTCCGGAAAAGTTACGAAAATCAGCATGAATATTGATATGCAAACCGGACAAACGGCTGTTTCTTACGCAACCAAGCGAGATAAAACCGGCGATTATGAAGTCTACTTTAAAAATGGAGCGGTCGAGTTTAACATAGCAGGAAAACAAGACAGTAACGGAAGAATCGTAAGTGAAAAGACTAAATTTAAATATTCCGATGCTGCTCAGGCCGGACACGATAGTATTCTTGATAAATTTGACGGGAATCAGGTTGTTGAAGGCGATGGTTCGATTGCAGCCAATCTTCAACAATATATTAACGGAGACCCGTCCAGACCTAATCCGTTTTATTTGTTGCATGGAATGGACGATGTTCTCGGCGTGACAAATATCGGCGGAATGTCTGTTTCTGATTTTATGGTTCAAGAAATTTTTGCCAAAGGCAGGAGAATGCAGACCAATAAATTCAAAACACTTTTCGGCACGGCCTTTTTCTAAAACTGCACGGTTTAGGATATTCTATCAGTATTTTCTTTCATTTTGTATAAAGCGGGTCTTTTGCTTTGTCCAAATTAAAGAATACTGTTTGCGGATTATCCGGCTTATCTTTAAAGCTATTTAAATTTATTTTGCGAATCGCCCGCGTTGTTAGCTTTGACAAAAGTTATACAGATTTAAAATTTTTTATCTTTTTTGACTTGCATATTTTCAGGGCATTATTATTATAGAGTAAAAATTATTTTTTATAAGGTGATATTGCTATGGAAGAAATTGTATTCCCCAACCAAATCAGGATTAACCGCAAAATGCGCGGTGTTTCAATGCAAGATTTAGCTGACAGACTAGGAATCAGCTTGTCGGCCATTTCCAAAATAGAAAAAGGTTACAGACGCCTTAATCAGGAACAACTGATTACGGTGGCCGAAATATTGGATTGTTCTTTGCAAGATTTATATGTTAATGAGCAAAATTCCCAACATGAAGTTGTAATGGCCTGGAAAAAAGAGCAGGAACGCCGTCAGGAAATTAATAAAAGCAGTGGTTTAAAGGTTTTAGGAGCTGCATTGAGATATATTCGCAACGAAAAATCCCTAACCTTGATTGAAGTTGCAGAAAATGCAGAAATGACGCTGTCCGTGTACCACAGAATTGAAATGGGACAACGCGAAGTATCTGATAAAGAATATAAAAACATAGCCAAAGCCTTAGGACTTGAGCTTGATGATTTGAAAGCTGAAGTTAAGCGTTTGGATGAAGCCGGCGTTTTGGAAGAGATCATCATTCATAACGATACAAAATATAAAATTAATAATATGAATCGCATGGCTGCCGACCATAATAATCTTGTTGATCTTGAAGCATTGAAGGTTCCGGTATTCGGTGTATCCGGTTCTGACGGTTCAATTATGGTTGACCGCGGTGTTTCCAGCAAAGAAGCAGTTAAACCGGCCAATTTATTTGATAAGCATGATGTTTACGGCGTCAGTTTGTGTACAAGAAGACTGGGTTCAATCTTGTCAAGCCGAGCTACTATGTTTGTAGCGCCTTCCGAGGTTGCCAGTGTCGGCGATATTGCCTTATATTACAAAACGGAACAACAAGCTTTTGTTGTCAGCCTGAGGGAAGATGAAACCGGACAACTTTATGGTTTGATGTGGAACCCCGAAGAACGAATTTATTTTGATAATGATGATTTTAAAAAGATTCATAAAGTTGTTGATATCGCTTTATAAGCTGAATTATCATTATATATAAGTTTTGTATGGTTAGTCATTTTGTGTAAAGGTTGCAGTCGTGGAAAATTTAAATGATGTAGAGTTTGGCAGTGATAAAAATGCGGAAGAAGCTCCGATTTTAATTGCACAGCGTTTTTTAAATATTTTTAGACAAGTGCATATTTTTAATAAGGCCAAACGAGATCAATTCGATGATGAGCTTTTAGCGCTGCCTCAAAATATTATTGATTTGATTAAAGGCATGCCCGGCGGCCGTCTGCTAATTGAGCATATTGAAGACGTTAAGACAGAACGGGGAATTTCGTTTGTAAAATCTAAAAAAGAAGATTTTATTACGGAAGATAACAGCACTCCTTCCGGTAATGCCTCTCAGGCAACCGTAGTACAAGGCGGAATTGGCAGTGTCGTTATGGATGCATCTTTTGCAGAGAATCTGGCCAGTTCTATGGCTGCTGCCTTTAAGCAACTTCCTGTCGGAGCAGCTCCGACAGCTACCGTTCCGGCAGATTTTGGCAAAGCTTTTGAGGTTATTGCACAGGAAATCCGCTCTTCACGGGCCTCTCTTCTTGATGTTTTGAAAGAAACGCGCAATATTACCGATTCGGTAATAGCTTCGCAAGTTTCTATTTCGAAAGTGTTAGAAAGCCTGCTAGCGGCTCAAAACAAAGAGAAAACAGATACAGCAGTTTTAAGTGATAAAATTATTGCCTCGCAAACTGCTATTACGCGAATGCTTGAAAAGATGCAAACCAATTCGGGAGAACTTAGCAACAAGACAGCCAATTACTCTGATATTGATCGGAAATTACAAGATTTCCGCAACGAGATTAAAGGCAGTGTTAATATTTCGCTACAATCTTTAATTGAGCGTTTATACGAAAACTCAAATAAGAAAGATGAGAAAATTACGGATTACCTGAATGTTGAACACAAACTTCAGGCTTTTAAAAGTGAAATCAGAACTGACATTGATGGTTCCCTTAACAAAATGCAGACCATGCTTCAGGATTATGCACAGGCTATCCGCACAGTTACTGCCAACAGGGGGCTTGAAGATCATAAAAGATTTGCCATAAAAGATACGGATGACGTTATTTCCGAGCCGGCAGCATCTTTATTACAGACTGAAGATGTTGTTACATCTCCTTCTGCCGAGGTGTTTTATCAAGACAGCGCCCTCAATGATACATTAAAATCCGAAGATCAAGCAAATCAGACTTTGAGAGTTGAAAACAGAGACACAACAGGTGAGGGCAAAAAAA
>JAGASU010000104.1 GCA_017621635.1 Alphaproteobacteria bacterium
AAGGTTTAATTCACGGCGTTACCTGCGGTGCCGGCCTGCCCTATCACTTGGGCGAACTGGCATCAAAATTCGGCGTTTACTATTATCCCATCGTTTCTTCCGCACGCGCCTTTCAGGTTTTGTGGAAGAGAGCCTACAACAAGTTTGTAGAGTTTCTGGGCGGCGTGGTTTATGAAGACCCGTGGCTGGCCGGCGGACACAACGGCTTGTCCAACGCAGAAGACCCGTCTCAGCCGCAAACGCCTTATATGCGGGTGGTCGAGTTGCGCAAAACGATGAATCAGCTCGGCTTGCAGGACAAACCGATTATCCTGGCCGGCGGCGTTTGGTCGCTGAGCGACTGGGAAGATTACATCGATAATCCGGAAATCGGCAAAATTGCCTTCCAATTCGGTACACGTCCGATGATTACCAAAGAAAGCCCCATCAGCGACGCATGGAAAAAGCTGATGCTCCAAGTGAAAAAAGGCGACGTTATTTTGCAAAAATTCAGCCCGACCGGCTTTTTCTCCTCGGCTATCAAAAACACGTTTTTGGAAAATTTGATGCGCCGCAAACAAGGAGAAGTGGAATTTCGTTACGAGCCGAACAGCACGTTTTCTCATCCGCTGAACATGAATGAAAAAAAGATGATTTTCATTAAGCCGGAAGACGCCGACAAGGCCGTCAGCCAGATTAAGGCCGGTTATACCGAAATCAGGGAAACGCCTGACGAAACCGTCGTATTTCTGACGCCGGAAGAATGGAAACAGATGAAAGAAGACCGCAAAAACTGCGTCGGTTGCCTGTCGCAATGTCAGTTTTCGTCCTGGTCTCAGGCAAAAGGCAGCTCCGGCCGCCTGCCCGACCCGCGTTCTTATTGTATTCACAAAACCCTGTATGACGTCAGCCATAACGGCAGCATCAAAGACAACCTGCTGTTTGCCGGACATCAGGTTTATCGTTTTGCAACGGATCCGTTGTATCGCAACGGGGTTCCTTCCGTCAAGGAATTGATTGAAAAAATCAAAAAAGGCGAATAATCAGAAAAAGCTCCCGTAAGCGGGAGCTTTTTTTTGACGGATAGCCGTTTTGCAGCTTATTCCTCCTTTTGCCAGGGATAGGCCGCCGTGATAAGCGCTTCGCGGAGCAAACGGGCTAGTTTGCGGTTGGAAATTGTATTTCCACTCCTAAACAGACGACGTATCCAATATCGCCTTTTATCTCACCTTGGTTGAATATACAACTCAGGCGACCAAGGACGGAAGCACATCTCTTGCTTTTAGCAGTAATAATATTGGAAATTGTTTCCAGACGCTTTACAATTTCCGCACCTTAGATGTTCTCGTAAAGGTTTTAAATTTTTTTATTATTTTACGTACCTTTCCCCTTTAAAACTAGTTTAATAAAATAAAAAAAAATGAACTTATTTCTTTCTTTTTATTTTTAAGTATAGTTCATTAAACTTATAACAAAAACTTTTTTTATAAGTCTAATAAAATGATAATTACTAAACTTATTAAAGGTCTGCGTCTATAATATCCATATACTTTTTAAATAAAAATTGCTTATATCGTTGCATTGTATTGGTTTGTATCAGAATACCTTTTTGAACAAAATCATTAACAATCTTATTGGCGGTTGCCTTACTTACATCCAACTCGTTCTTAACAATTGATATATTGATAGCTGGGCTGATAAAAAGAAACTCTAGTAATTTATGTTCATTATCGCTTTTGACTATTGAAGAAAACTCATCTTTTAACGCTAATATTTTTTTGGTAGTATCTATAATTTGTTTGCTAACTAAAACTATACCTGTTAAGAAAAACTCAAACCATCTGTTAAAATCATTTTTTTCTCGCACATTAGTTAATAATTCATAATATTCCAATTTATGTTTTTTCAAATATAAACTCAAATAAAGCGTTGGCTGTTGCAATATATTTCTGTTAACCAAAAACAAACTAATAAGTAAACGCCCAATTCTACCATTTCCATCTAGAAATGGGTGAATTGTTTCAAATTGATAATGAAGTAATGCTAATTTAATAACATCAGGCATCTTGCCCGTATGAATATATTTTTCAAAATCGCTGATTAAATTATCTATACTATCTTCCTTTGGCGGAACAAAGACAGCGGTTGCGGGATTTTTCCCTCCTATATAATTTTGACTTCGTCTAAATTCCCCCGGCGTTTTTTCACATTCTCCGCCTCTTACGTTATTCATAAGTATTTTATGGCAATTTCTTAACAAACGTGAGGATAACGGCAACCCATCATTTTTTATTTGTTCTATGCCATAATTTAAAGCTCTTTGGTAATTACGAACTTCAATAATATCCATTTTTGCATTTATATTTGTTTCATTTTGTAGAACTTCAACCATTGTTGATTGTGTTCCTTCTATTTGAGACGATAAAACAGCCTCTCGCAAGGCATACTTTTCGATTAAAAGGTCTGGATTAGGTAACAGCAAATTTAGGGCATTAAGCTCTCCGAGTGCCAATGTCGCATCCGTAATTTTTGTAAATAAGGATGATATATCCAATTCTTTTTCAATTTGTTGCAAAGAATTAGGTTGGAATGTCTTATATCCTCGCCCTGAATCAATTAGTTTACCTGAAACAACCATTGTTTTTACCTTTTATTTTCTCTGATAAAAATAGGCTACCCAAATTAAGTTTAAAAATCAACAAAAAACTAAACTTATTTTCTTATTTTTATCTTTAAGTATACTTTCTTAAACTTATTTAATTTTATAATAATTATAAAAGAAGCTTGATTTTTAAGCTTTTAAGCTATAAACAAGTATCAGGTTGTCAGCGTAGCTCATCCGGATAGAGCACTGGTTTCCTAAACCAGGGGTAGTGGGTTCAAGTCCCGCCGCTGACGCCATTTGTATGAATCCGTTTAGCATCCAAGATTTTTCTTCAAGTTTATTTTTCTCCGGCCAGCTTTTCAAGAAATTTGATTTGAATGTCGGCAATCTGCTTTACAGAATCGATTTCGACATATTCACCGTCGGCGTGCATTCCCTCCCCGGTGCCGGAATGCATAATCACGGTAGAACCTTTGACCGCAAATTCACGAGAATCGGTGGCGCCGCCGATATGTTCAAACTCTATCGGACGCCCCAAAATGTCTTCGGCAAACTTTTTATATTCCAAAATATGCGGATTGTCCTCAGACATAACCACCGGCGTGCTTTCGGAGACAATAACATAACGTACGCCGGCAACCATACATTTATCCAGATTTTTTCTCAAATCGGCAGTGGTGCTGGTTTCAACCAAACGGAAATCACACAAAGCTTCACAATAGCGGGAAATAATATTGGAAACGTCGCCGCCACAGATTTTAGCAAAATGAACCGTATCAACCCATTTGTTTTCGGGATTAACACCGTTTTGAGCATAATAAGGATAGTATTTCCGGATGTTAGCCAGAGTTTGCAGCATTATCTCATTGGCATCAATGCCTTCCCACGGCGTTGAACCGTGTGCTTCCTGCCCTTCGGCAATGATTTTGACAAAGACCGGATTTTTACATTTGCTTACGATTTTTTGAATATCGCCGCCAACATCATTGTCCAGTACGATTTCGGCGCTGATTTTGGGATGTGCTGCCAGAAAAGCTTCCGTTCCCTTACTGCCTTTTTCCTCATCGGTTGACAATATCACGCCAAAGTTAAGCGGTAATTTACGCTTCAGGACATAAGCCATAGAA
>JAGASU010000105.1 GCA_017621635.1 Alphaproteobacteria bacterium
AATGATTGATGCTTGTTTAGAATCAACGATAATATCAATTTTATTATTTTCATCTCGAATACTCTTATAACCAATAGGAGCCAATTCCATATGTTGTTCTTTAGATTTGTTATGTTTCAGATTTCTACGAATATCGTCCTGTAATGTCTTAATATATATTTTATCTATTGCTTTATTAACATTTGTCATGTTATTTATTCCTTTATTGTGAAAATTAAAAACAATTTTGTAATGTCGTGTTTGAAAACAAATGTAAAACAGATTTTAAAAATATTTTTTTATTTATTTTTCAAAGTATTAACCTGATTTACAAAATAAATGAGGTTATGAAGAAAAGTTTTTGTCATCAACGACAAATTCTTTTCTATCCGGAGTTTCACCTTCCAAAACGGTTTTCACGGCTGTTGTATAAAAATCAATCAGGTTGTTTGTCATTTCGCTTAATTCAATATCCGTAACATCGGGATAAAGAATTGATAACTCCTTTTTGAGTTGGTTATATGTATTTGTCATAATAATTATATGTCGGGATTGATTAAATATGTAAAACAGGAAATGAAAAAATTTTTTAATTGAATAAATGACATTGATGTCACTTAATGAACCTCTGTAAATTTTAGCAGAGGTTGCAAGCTCCTTTCCTGCAAAATCCCCTCTTTATATAGGAAGACACGGACAGACACTCGTTTTTAGTAGAAATACAATTACAACCTTTAACACCGCTATGTTAAAGGTTAATTTTTGAAATTTGTGACATCGACGACAAAAACTTTTTTATATTCAGAAATTAAATCAGCACGGGATTAAAGGATTATATTACATTTAGTAAACAGGAGAGATAATAAAATAAAGTCTCTCCTGTTCTTTATTCTTTTGTTGAGTAATCGGTTTAAAATTTTAATCAGTCGTTTTTAGGCAACATAGGCATATTTTCTCTAATCCGAGCTTTCATTTCTAATTTACCATACCCATGTTCTTCTCTTTTCTCCGCATCATTAATATCATATCCTATTTGTTCAAGTGCTCTTTTAGTTTCTATTGATATTCTGCAAATCCAACCACGCCTGACAATCCAATAGAAATATTCTCCCGGTGATTTATCATATCTGTTAATATATTCGTCAAGATTACAAAATTCGTCAGGATTTCGTTCAAGCACGCCGTAAAACTTATCAGCATAATTATAATAATCAGCCGGATATTCTTGTAAAATTTCTTCGTTAGATTTTGTTGTAGTTTTCGGAATTTCATCTTTTTTAGCGTTTTGGTTGCCTTCTTTAGATTTGCTTTTCTTTAAATTGGTTTCGCGTGTTTTCTCCAGTATTTCGGCTTTATGTTCTTCAAAATAATTTATCATAACTTCGCCGAGTTCTTGCTCATCATCTATTATACATGTCTTTGGATTTCCTTTTTCGGTAATTGTTAGCTTTTTATTTTCCATATCAAATGCAAATGTCGACTTAGGCTTTCCCGTCATCGAAATTGTAACATCACCGCCGGAGATAAACAAATTACTAATGTCTATCGTGTTCATTACCGGATAGGAAAAATTGTAACCATGAACTTTATTCTTAAAATCAGGGGTTTTCATTACTCGAACATTGTATTCGGAACATTTTTCAATCGTTACCATTTATTTTATTCCCTTTTCTTGTTATAAACTGATATAAAGCCTTTTGTTTCAGCTTTCTATTGTATAGAAGTCAGGAATAACGTCTTTCTACTAAAAAATTTTATCAGAATTGGAAGTTTAAATTAACAAACCTTTTAAATTACCTTTTGTTTCCTATATATAAATATAAGTATGTAATTATTAAAATATTGAAGAATTAAAATAAAAAAGAATAAATAGATTGAGAAATTTAATTATAAAAAAATAGAACAAGGCATCAATTCATGCAAAAAAATGAATTGATGCAATTAAAGATTAAAAAAGAAAATTATTTAAGCCTACATAAGAACCTTTGGTTTTCTGGTTAAGATTATAAAATTTAAAATCTGATATACTTTCTCTTTATTACATCTCTTTTTCAAAGAGATGGTTTATCAAATCTATGACAAACCGTTTACTATATAAATTTAATAGAAAATACCTTTTATTTAGATATGGTACAAACCTATTATCATTAATGCCTATATGTTAAAATCAAATGAAAATAAACCTTTATCTTCGGTTTTGTTGTCTTCATTACACCAGTCTGCTAAAATATCCTCAACACATTATTCGACCAAGATTGAAGGTAACATAGCCAAGAAAAAAAACGCAGTTATGCTTTGACTGCCGAATTTGAAAGTTTGTTAACCGATTAAAGGTTACCTAATAAATCTTAATGATAAACTGACATCAATGTCACTTAATCAAAAATAATTGAAAAAACTGTTTTACAAATCCCAAAAATCACGACATTACAATGTTATCAGATTTCTTTTGATGACTATAATATATTGTAAATAGGTATTATTACGTTTAACCTCTGCTAAAATTTACAAAGGTTGTGTTCTAAAAAATATGAAAGACCGCAACTTAAAAGTAAATGATGACTGGAAAACTCCTCAAGACTTATATGATAGTCTGGATAAAGAGTTTCATTTTGACTTCGATCCATGTCCATATATGCACGATACTAATTTATGGAATGGTTTAGAGGTGGACTGGGGGAAAAGTAATTTTGTTAATCCTCCATATAGTCGAAAATTAAAAGAAGAATTTATCAGAAAAGCCTATTTGGAGTATTTGAAAAATAAAACGGTTGTGATGTTACTTCCGGTATCTACATCAACAAAAATCTTTCATGAGATTATATCCCCCAACTGCGAAATAAGATTTTTGAGAGGCAGGGTAAAATTTGAGGGAATAAACTCTTTTGGCGAGGTAGTTTTGAATAAATGCGGAATGTTTGACAGTATGATTTGTATTTTTAAGCCTAAAAACATATCCCAATGCTCCATAAACAACCCAGAAACAAACGGATTTGATAAAATAAGTAAAAACATAAGCCCGACCTGAAACCAATCAAATCGGGCTAAATTTTTGAAGTCTTAGACTTAATGCTTGTTTCTATTGAGGATACTAACTGTTACTTTTTTGATTGTATCCATTTCTTCAGGCTTACTTTCTGCAATCAAGAGTGTTAACGCGAACAAGGTTGCGTCATCTATAATCGTGCATCCTAAATCATCATATAATAAGCCGTTTTTATCCATAAAATACAAAAAGCAACTGGCACCTATGCGTTTATTTCCATCTAGGAAACTATGATTTTTAACAATTAGATATAATAACATTGCAGCTTTTTCTTCTAATGTCGGATAAAGTTCATTACCGCCAAAAGTCTGATATATTTGATTTACAGAACTGTTAAAGCTCTCGTCTTTGGGGTGAGCAAATACATCACTGGCAAAATCACCTTTCATTTTATCAATTACTTCTAAAAATTCATCAACAGAAATTTGTATAGCCTTACGTTTAGTAATGCCTTGTGTATCAAGCCGCTTATGGTCAAAATCATCGAGCAAGTTTAATCCGGTAACATATTGATGTAAAATTTTGCTGACATTTTGAGCTTGTTCTACTGTTTCTATCTGGTTTTCCAGGCTACGGTTTAATAACTCAATTATTTGCTGTGAAGAAGTGAGTTTTTCTTGTTGTTCTTTAATTGCTTTTTGATTAATAGCATATCCTTTAATCAAATATTCCTTCAAAATATTGGTTGCCCATTTGCGAAATTGCACAGCAGTTTTAGATTTTATTCGGTAACCAACTGATAAAATCATATCCAGATTATAATGAGTTAATCTTCTTGAAACCGTTCGTTTTCCTTCATTCCGAACTTGTAAGAAATCCTTACAAGTTGAATTTTGTTCCAATTCTTCATCATCATAAATATTTTTTATATGCATCGTAATATTTTGAGGCGTTGTTTCAAACAGCTTAGCCATCATATCTTGTGTAAGCCAAATTGTTTCATTTTCCAATTTGGTATCAAGTGATATTTTACCATCCGTACTGGTGTATATAACAATTTCACCTTTAGGTAGATTTTCTTTTTCCATAGCATACCTCAAATAATTTTACATATAAGATAAAAGATTACTGGTTAGTAAATTGCTAAGATTATGAAAAAATGTATTTTATTGTGTCATAAATAACCCGTGGACTCAAGAATTGCTTTTTCATAATAAACCTATACCAAAAGCAAAATCGTTATCCACGGGTCAAAATATGAGATTTGTAGTTAGCATTCATCAGCCAGCATAACGGCATAACTCTGTTTGTGACTTTTGGATTTGCCGGATTCTCTGATAAGTATTGATAATTTTCATCATAATAATCAATTTTGAAGTAAATTTTCTCGCCTTTGTAATCAAAACTACCAAATTGCGCCGCTACGAAAGCTATCGCTTTCTACTTGCGCGAACAACTAACCTTTGCTGCGGTCGTTCCTCCCTAGCAAAGCTAAGAGAAGTTTCATGTTCACCATACGGATCGTTGGCTTTGGTAAAATGATTAAACTGTCTGACTTCTGATAAGATTTTTGCAATATCATCTTGTGATTTAACATTTATGCCAGCAGTTAACATTACTCTTCCACCGGTAAATGTTTGTCGGAAGTTGTCATTTAAGGCTTTAATATCTGTCATAACACACCTCTTAGGCAGATATTTCCGAAGCAAGAAACATTTTGAAACGTCTCAAAGCCTGACGAACAGAGGTATGACTTCTTTTACCATAGCTTGATTTTTCGCCGGCTGTTTCATATTGAGGCAGGATAGAAGCGATATTTTCAACCAGATGGGCAAGCGTAAACTGTTCGTTTCTGCAAAGTCTTTCAATTCTGCCCATATAATCTGTCACGGTGGTAGGTTTATAATTGTTTTGCAACAGCCAGTTTTCAAAATTCTTTAACATAACACTATCTCCTTACTTAATCAAAACTGGTTCAGTACAAACGGCAATCATTGTTTGGTGCAATCTTTGGCACTCAGCCAAACAATCGCTGAAATATTGATACGGAGTTGGGAGAATTGTGTTATTTAATTTTACATACCACATAATGTTTTCCTTTCATAAATAGTCTTATTTTGCGCCGCTACGAAAGTTGTCGCTTTCTACTTGCGCGAACAACTAACCTTTGCAGCGGTCGTTCCTTCCTCACAAAGCTAAGAGAAGTTTCTCATTAACTATTTATATTATGCGGTGTATTTTCTAATTCGTGAGCCCCTAAAACGCAACTTGCCAACGACATTTTGCTACAATTTGGACGGGATTGCTAAGTTATGGACGAAAACGCTTATTTTTGATTAAATGACGTCAATGTCACTTAATGGAAATACCTCACAATAAATAGATAAGAGTTTTTTCTTGTCAAAAAATCGTTGAAAAACTTGCTTTTAGAAAATGAACTTTATACAATAAGTAAAATTAAAAAAAAGACAAATTAACAGTATTAAGGAACAATAATGCCTATTTTGAACTGGTTGGGGCGTGATGAAGCTCTTAAAACGGCAAATAAAACACCGTATCGGCTATTGGAAGAAGTGCCGGAACTTGGTTATGGTGATAAAACCAAAGAAAATATGATTGTTCAAGGTGATAATCTTGAGGCATTAAAGGCATTATTACCATTCTATGCAGGGCAAGTTAAATGTATTTATATAGACCCGCCGTATAATACAGGCTCTGCATTTGAACATTATGATGATAATTTAGAGCACTCTCAATGGTTGTCTTTGATATATCCAAGGCTTGAATTATTAAAAGAATTTCTAAGCGAAGATGGTTCGATCTGGATTTCTATTGATGCGGATGAGAGTCATTATCTTAAAGTTATTTGTGATGAAGTGTTTGGTCGTAAAAATTTTGTTGATGAGGTTGTTTGGCAGAGAGCTTATGCACCAATTAATCTAAAGAAAACACTATCCCGTTCGCATGATACAATACTTGTTTATTGTAAAAACCCAGTTGGATTTGTACTTAATAAATTACCTCGGTCTGATGAAGCAAATGCACGTTATAAAAATCCAGATAATGACCCAAGAGGATTATGGAAATCTAGTGATTTATCAGTCGGTCCGGCTGTCGAACGTAATATATATGAAATTATTACACCTTCAGGGCGGAAGTGTTTACCACCAGTGGGATATTCATGGCGGGTATCTCACGAAAAATTTGATGAGATGTGCCAAGAAAATAGAATATGGTTTGGTCCAGATGGAGGTGCAACACCTTCAATTAAACGTTTTTTATCAGAAGTAAAAGAAGGCATTGTTTCTACAACACTTTGGACTTATCAAGAAGTTGGGCATAATCAAGATGCTAAAAAGGAAATTAAACAACTTTTCTCTCAAGATAAAAATCCATTTGAAACACCAAAACCAGAGCGTCTAATTGCACGGATTTTAACATTAGCTTCAGATTCTGGAGATTTAGTTCTTGATTCTTTTTTGGGTTCAGGAACAACGGCGGCAGTGGCTCATAAAATGGGACGGCGGTATATTGGTATAGAAATGGGAAATCATGCTATCACGCATTGTGTTCCAAGGTTGAAGGCTGTTGTTGATGGTGAGCAAGGCGGTATTTCGAAATCCGTTAATTGGCAAGGTGGCGGCGGATTTCGCTTTTATAAACTGGGAAATGAAGTCTTTGATGCCGAAGGGAATATCAATGAAAATATCAGTTTTGAAAACTTATCAGCCCATATATGGTTTACCGAAACGAAAACGCCATTTAATAAACCGGCAGCAAAGTCAACCTACCTTGGCTCATATAATAATGTATCTTATGCTTTGCTTTATAACGGTATTTTAAGAGATAAACGTGTCGATGGCGGTAATGTGCTGACAAATAAAACATTAAATGTGATTTTGGAAGATATGCAACATCAGCCATACGAAAAATTAGTCATCTATGGCGAAAGCTCCCGTATCTCGCAAGCACGCCTAAAAAGCCTCAATATAGAATTTAAACAAACTCCTTATGATGTCAAAGCGAGGTAGTTATGGGAGAAAAGATACTCGAATTCTTATCGCAATATATAATAGCTCTTATAAGTGTTACTATAACAGGTGTTTTGTTTTGGGCTTTTTCTCCTGATGATACTGTTTCCATAAAAGTTTTTATGTGTTTTGTTATTCCTCTTGGACTATATGCTATAATAACAATTCCTCAGCAAGTAAATTTTTGGTATACTGATAATACAGTTATTAATCTTCCGCATTTAAAACTAATAAAGGATAATCGTTATATTTTTGAACCATCTGAATTGTTTTCTTCTCAGGCTGCAGTTTCTTTATATATAAAAGATGATATAGAAAGGTATATAGGCTTTGGTAAGATAGAAACAATAATATCGCAATCTAATAATTTACAGGTAGTGATTTCGGAAATTGAAAAACAATATACGGATGATTTCTTAATAAAAAATAGAAAAAATATTATATTGAAACCCACAATTCCTTATCAAGAAATCGAAAAATTAAGAATTTATCATAGTAAAGGTGATTACAATGGATGAAGTAAAAGACACGGTTGTTAAAGTTATTAAACTTTTAAATGAATATAAAGTCGTTATAAATAAAGGAGAAAACGATGGAATTAAAACAGGGGAACATTTTCTTTTATATAAAGAAGATGAAGAACTTTTCGACCCAGATACGAATGAATCATTAGGAAAATTGGAAATTGTTAGAGGAGTTGGAAAAGTTATTCATTTACAACCCAAAATGGCAACAATTGAATCTGTAAATAAAAAGAGTATTAGAACCAATAGAGGAATTATGTTTGGAGGAACCATTATTACGGAAGAGGATATTCCTTTTGATAAAGTTCAAATTGGCGATTTAGCTAAGCCGATATAGGATAAATTTAAAGGTAGAAAACAATGCAACTGAAGAACTATCAAAATAATACGCTGAATGTTTTACATAAATTCTTTGAAGAAGCGCGTATATGCGGGCATAAACAGGCTTATGAAAATATTATATCTAACCCTGAAATAAGCCATCGTTTAGGAAAGCTTAAGAGTGATTATGTTGTATGGTCAACAATTCCGAATACGCCGCGCGTTTGCTTGAAAGTCCCGACAGGCGGTGGTAAAACAATTATTGCGGCTCATGCTATTAAAATAACAAGCGAAGTATGGCTTGAGCGGGAATTTCCTGTAGTTTTGTGGTTTACGCCTTCTGATACTATCAGACAACAAACGGCAGAAGCTCTTAAAAATCCCCGTCATCCATATAGGGAAGCTTTGGATGAACAGTTTGGCGGTCATGTTAAAGTGTTTGATATTGATGAAAAATTTAATATTCGTCCTTCAGATATAGAGCAAAATTTATGTGTTATTGTTTCAACCATTCAGTCTTTCAGCAAAAAAGATACCGCAAAATATAATGTTTACAAACATAATGAAAATTTAGAGCCGCACTTTACTCATATCTCTGCACAAGAGGGGATGGAAAAAGATGAAAGCGGTCATCTCAAATATTCGTTTGCCAACTTATTATTTGCTCATAGACCGATTATGATTGTTGATGAAGCTCATAATGCGGTGACTAATCTGAGCGCGGAAATGCAAGGACGTATCAATCCGTCTGCGATTATTGAATTAACAGCTACGCCAAGAGTGCAAAATAATACTCTGTATAATGTGTATGCAACGGAATTAAAAGAAGAAGAGATGATAAAACTTCCAATAGCTTTAACTGAACATAATAATTGGGAGTTGGCTGTAACGGAAGCAATTGCCAAGCGTGCCGAACTGGAAAAAGCCGCTCAATATGAAAAAGAGTATGTTCGTCCGATTTTGCTGTTTCAAGCACAAGACATAAAAGGTGAAGTAACAGTTGAAAGACTGAAAGAAAATTTAATCAATGTTCAACAAATACCTGAAAATGAAATTGCCATAGCAACCGGAGAACAAAAAGAACTAGACGGGATTAATGTTTTTGACCGTAACTGCCCCATCCGCTATATCATTACTGTTCAGGCCTTAAAAGAAGGTTGGGACTGTTCGTTTGCGTATGTTTTATGTTCTCTGGCAAATGTTCAAAGTGATACAGCGGTAGAACAGCTGCTTGGACGTGTTATGCGTATGCCGTATGCAAAAAATCGCAAAATAAGTGCTTTAAACCGTGCCTATGCTTATGTTTTATCGCCAAAGTTCGGCGTAGCAACGGATTGTATTGTTAAAAAACTTGAAAATAAGGGATTCTCTGACGAAGAAGCCCAAAATGTTATAGAAAGAACTCCGGCAAATGATTTATTCAGCAGTAATCCGCAGCCGAATAAGATTATACTCACATCCGAAACCATTATCAAAACACAAGAGTTGCCCCAAACAATAACTTTACAAAAGGAGAGTAACGGTTCGCATAGTCTTGTTTTTAGCAATGAAACGACTTCAGATGATATTGAGAAAATTAAGCCGATGCTTAACGAAAATGAGCAATTTGAGTTAGAAACAAAATTCGAAAATTATAAAAACAAACAGGAAGAGCCAACACCTGCGAGAAATGGCGAAAAATTTAAAGTGCCGCAAATGTTTGTGGAGTTGCAAGGTGAACTTGAGTTGGCAGACCCTGAAATTGTTTTTGAATATTTTGATTGGGATTTAAATGAGTATGCACCGTATCAGTTAAACGAAAACGAATTTAAAATTGCAAGACAAGGTAATAGTTTTACGATTGATATTGATGACCATACTTTAAGATATTCTCCGGCAGGTGAAGAACAATTGTCTATGCCTTTTATGAGCATTGACAACTGGACACCGGAAAATCTGGTGAGATGGTTGGATAAACAGTTAAGAGATTCGTACTTTTCGCAAGCAACTATGCTAAAATGGTTGACTAATGTTGTTTCATATTTGACAGAGCACAGAGGAATCAAAATAGCCGAGTTAATGCTTTCAAAATATGCTCTTGCAACAAAGCTATCAAATAAGATTAAAGAGGCGTATGCTAAGTCTAGGAAACAAGCTCATCAAATTTCTTTCTTTGCTCCCCAGGCTCGCGTTGAACTAAATTTTGATAATGGTTTTGAATTTTTTGACAATATGTATGCTAATGAGCTGCTATACAGGGGAAGATACAAATTTGCCAAACATTATCTTGGGGCGAATAATGTTCCCAATTTTGATGGTGGTGTTGGTGGCGAAGAGTTTCAATGTGCAAAAGCATTGGATACTAATAAAAATGTAAAATATTGGATACGAAATGTTGCTCGGCATCCGAATTCATTCTGGCTTCCGACCTCAACAGATAAATTTTATCCCGATTTTGTAGCATTGCTTAATGATGGACGAATTCTTGTTGTTGAATACAAAGGGGCTCATTTGATTGATAATGCTGATACAAGGGAAAAAGCAGCTATTGGAGCGTTATGGGAAGAAAAAACAAAAGGCAGAGGACTGTTTTTGATAGCAGAAAAGAACAGGAACGGTTTAACGGTCACCGAGCAGCTTGAGGACAAAATAGGTAAATAAGGTCCATAAAAAAGAGGTGGCCGAAACCATCCCTTAAAATGATTTTATATTAATTATTCCTTGCTAGCCTTGTTATCATTGGTAGGAACAGGCAGGGTGTTCATAATATTCAACATAAACTTCGGGCAGACATGCTCGCCAAGCACCTCGCGGACAAAATGTTCATCAGGGCTGGTCAGCATACCATTTTCCCAAGTCAGAGCATCAAAATCTTCTTCATCGCTCTTCGGTGCGTTCAACGGTTCCAAAAAATCAGCTTCACATCCAATTAAAGCCAATATCTCAGCGATAGAAAGAACCCGACTATCAGAGTAGGTGCCATCAGATAACGGACGTCCAAAGTGAATGGTTGCTAAACCGCCAATCTGACCGCTATCGCTTGTGATTGTCGGTGATGGAAATGCCGGATTGATTCTGGTATATCCTTTCTAAAATTGTGCTCTAGCATTTGAACCATCTTTATTCTTTGGCTGAAACTTTATCAGATTATCCCATGCAGAACAGCCAGTTGGTGTATGTGCCAAAAAATCAATTTCATGAGCTACCAAAGGTAAGCCATAATTCCATTTATTTTTAGGATCAATTTCACCGGCTTCAAAAGAGGAAAAGTTGCCAATAGTTTCAAAAACCGTCGGGCGGAATTTATGCTTCTTTGGAAATTTCCATATTCCCAATTCTTTTTTACAGGCGAGGATAATGGCACGCTCGCGGTCTTCTGCTGTTTCATAATCAGCGGCTGACAAAATACCAACTGTTACATTGTAACCTAATTTTTCAAGCTCATCGACAACATATTCTCCGATGGTCTTCTCGCCCAAAATTGATAGAGCAGCTTCCGGACGACTGGCTAGCCATTGCGGTACATTTTCAATAAATATATAATCATAACCAACGGCTCTAACAACCTTCAAAGTATCTTCAAACAAAGCGGCTTTGTGTGTTTTTCCTTTGTTTTTGGAATTATTAAGCAAACTTGCTTCTTGGCAAGGTGGCGAGGCCAAGAGAAGTTTTGCCCCGTGTCTTTTGTTAGCGTCAATAATTTTATCAAAGGTGTCAGGTTCATCAATCCCGCCTATAATGGTTTCACAATCAGGATATAACCTTCTGTGAGCTTTCCCTCGGCGCGTATCTTTTTCATTAGCAACCACAATTTTAATTTTGGTAAACTTTTCCAACAAGCTGGTACCCACACCGATGTTGCAAAACAGCGAACAGGCTTTTATTTCTTCGGTTGAATTAAGTTTTTTAAATGCGACTTCAAAATCTTCAATTTTAGCCCTCCATTTCTTAAAATCGTAGTGATTCTTTCCGACTATTCCTCTTGCCTTCTGGCTAATTCCATGGGATAAAGCCAAAGTTCTGGTCGGAAGTTCACCTCGTTCAAAGGCGGTTTTGATGGCCTGCCAAACATTTTCAATGAATAGCTTCTGAAAGTCTCGACTTCTTCTCGCTCCAAGGTGTGGGTATTTAGCCGCAATGGCGTCCTTTTTAGTCGTTTTTCCGATGCTTTTTCCTTTGTCTTTCAATCCTTTGTGAGCTTTCATCTGTCTGATGTCTTCTCCAATCAGGCATTCCGCCAAAAGCTGATAAGCTGCTTGAAGCTGGAGTTTCTGAAATCGGATTAAGTATTCCTCCTCGGATAACGGAGCTGACTTCAAAATCGCTAATTCGGCCTTGACAGAGGAGTTAACCATTGTAATGAATTCGGTTATTTGTGTCGGATCCGTAGACATTGGCGGCAGATTGTCATTCGCATGGCTTTCTTTCAGCTTTTCTATTTCGTCATCGGAAAGTTTACTGCTTTCAAAAATTTCTTCCAGAGACAGATTTTTCAAACACTCAGGTAAATTGAAATCTTCAATGTCGCCGATAGGTTGGGGATTAATTTCCTGCTTGATGGCTGTGTTGTTTCCGTTTAAGAAAGTCTCGCGATGATTAAAGGCGGTAGCTAAAGCGGAACCCATCCGGGTATTTTCATTCAAGTTTTTCATTTTAATTCTCCATATAAAGGAATTTAATTTATAGCTCTCAGCTTTTTATCGCTTGCTATACTTTCCTTATATCAGAGAAAGCTATATTTAGCATTTAGTTGTAGGATGTGTCCGTTTTTTATTGTTTATCTATTTGTTTTTATGATTTTTCTTTCTTTTGGATGTCATTATACTTTTTGGTGCTTGTTTTAAATATTTAACCTCAGGAAGGTAGTACTTGGGGGCATGCTCAGCATAATCAATATACAGGCAATAACTTTTAATGCGAGAATAAAAAGCCGCTTTTTTAATGCCTAGTTTTTTGATTATATATTCACGAGTAACCCATTGCTCATAACCTTTTTTATTGTAGTCAACGCTTTTATATTTGGCTGACTTTTCCTTATCTTTATAATGATGGTATGCTTTCAAACATTCATTTGTTGCATCAGCACTATAATAATCTCGGACAACGGTTTTTATATTGTATTCTTTACCAAATCGTGACATTAAATCCATAGCAGTATAAAAATCTATGTTAAAAATGTCAGCTAAGTCACGTAGAGTATAGACATATCCCAATTCTGTATCTCGTCTTACTTTTAAATCCGGTTTTACTTGTCTGGCCTGTTTGCCGGTAATGGGATATTTTTGTTTAAAATTTCCATTAATGGTTTTGTTAGGATTTAGACCTTGTACATAAGCTATTGTATTATTAGTTTTGCAGTCATAATTTGCTGTCTTATATGTAGCATAAAGAAAATTACAGTATTTCGTTAGAGCCGTTTTTCTGTCTTGTACGCCTTTATTGTTATAAACGATATGCACAGCTATTCTTTTAAGGTCTTTATGATAGTTTTCTTTTATCTCAAGCATAAGGGGATTCAGCTTGGCAATATAGAGTTATGTTTGCTTGCTAATGTGTCATTGCTTTCGTATAGATGACGATTAATTAACCACAAATCATCATAAAGAGATTTCAAATCAGTATTACAAATAAAATAGTCCTTTTCTCCGTCAAATAAATATAATTTTATGTCTGATTCGGTTGTTATATTAGTATTTTTATAAATATTGTCAGAAATTGTGTTAAAATATTCCAAAGCATACAGAATCGTTACCCGATCCAGATAGTATTCTTTGTTAGCAAGCTCATAATACTTCACCAAAAAAGGAATAATGTTACTTGTTAAATTGTTCCAATCTTTATCGGCTATCTTTTGAAGCCGAGACAAGTATGATGTAATCGTTCCCGGTTTTGTTCCTTGTTGAAATAACCATTTTTTGAAATTTTCTTTTAAATTTGCCATTTTATGAAAGCTCCTAAATTCATCATAAATTACCGAAATTTAAGAAAAAGTAAAACCGAAAAATTGTTCATTAAGTGACATCAACGTCAGTTAATGGAACGAAATGAGATGATTTTTTTCAAATGATAATCCCAACAACCTAATGAGATTCAAACTTACTCAAGCCATTGAAAAATAAAGGATTATCATCAAACGAGTTCGTAAAATTCGCCCAAAACACTCTGTTCAAAAAACGAACATTCGAACTTGGTCAACTGCTTGATTTATAAAAAGAAAAACGGCAGTTTTTATACCTGCCGTTTGAAGTGGTGATCCCAACGAGATTCGAACTCGTATCGCCACCGTGAAAGGGTGGTGTCCTAACCATTAGACGATGGGACCGTTAGGACTTCAAAATAATAAGGACACCAGCTTGATTCTCTAAAACTCGTATCGCTTGACACCTCGGCGCTCACTCGTTAAGACAATCAAGATGTTGCAGACAAAAAATTAACACCGTTAATTTTTTACTTAGCCATCCTAACCATTAGACGATGGGACCGTTAGGACTTTTCAGCAGCAATCTGCCAAAAAACTAACGAATGTATATATGCAAATATCGTTCAGGTCAAGACATATTTTTAAAAATTTGCAAAAAAATTTTCATTCGGCCGGGTTTTCTTCAAAAGAAGCCTTCAGCTGCGGGTTCAAAACCTTTACGATTTCGCTCATATGCACCAGCTTTATTTTCTTTTCCGGCAGGCGGGGCAGCCATTCTTTCAGCGCCTGATACGTTGCGCTCTTCGGATGGCCGATGGCAACCACATAACCGTTGCGTCGGGCAATATTTTCTGCCAGGCGCAGTTGTTTGTTCACATAGTCGACCCGGTTTTCGTTATCCAAAAAAACGTGACGGTGCGCATAAGCCACCCGTTTTTCACGGGCAACACTGCGGCCGACCGATTGAGCCGACGTCTTGGAATCCAGAAAAAACAGATTATTATCGCGCAAAACGTCCATCACATAGTTCATCCGCCGTTTGTCTTCCGTAAACTGCGATCCCATGTGATTATTGATGCCGCGGACATTTTTAAATTTTTGCAGCATGGTTTGCAGTCCGTTTTTTATTTCGGCCTCGTCCATTTCCGTCGTTAAGGTATCAGGCGCCAGATTAGCCTTGGTTTTAGGTTCCATGGGCACATGTATCATGATTTCGTGACCGGCCTGGACTGCCTTTTTTACCTGCCGGTTCAATCCGGTTCCGTAGGTAAGGAAAGAGGAAGTCAACGGCGCGTTCAAACGGCTGATATCCGCCGTGCGGCGCTGATTGATGCCCATGTCGTCAATAACAACGGCAATTACCGGTTCCGGACCGAAATAATAAGGTTTGCGGCTCAGGGTAACATGAACATTTTTGATGTCCTTATGACGATTATATACAAAATAGCCGTCGCGGGAATCGGAAAATTCATCTCGAACCTCGCTTTCGGGCAGTTCCTCCTCATAAAGCTCATAAGACTTGCGATCGGCCAAGTCATTTTTTTCGACATGGCACAAAACGTCCCAAATGCCGTCAGACGTGCTGACACCGGTTGAAACGCCGTTTTCCACCATCCCGGCAATGCGGTAGGAAATATCCGTTTCCTCTTCGTCCGTAAACAAAGCCTGCGCCAGATACTCGGCATCAATTTTCTCCGCAGCGGCAATCTTCACATCTTCGGTATCATCATGCAAAAAACGGTTTCCCGGTTCGGGAAAAGGCGTCAACGGCTGATAGCGATAATAGCAAAGTTCCGGTTCCGACTGCGCCGGAACCGTATCCAATACAATCAGCGCCGTCGGCACGGCACCGGCAAAAAGAGCCGCATTATCATCGTTTCTCTGCCAAAATTCGAGAAACAAAGCCGCCGCCAATAATGCCGCAAAAATAAAAAAGCTCCCTGCCGCCGGCCATTTAAGCCGACGGGGGAGATTTTTCCGCTGCAACCTTTTTGTTTTTCCGGCGGCCTTTGTCAAGACTTAATCTTTCTTGCGCAGGGTCGGAAAGGCAATAACGTCGCGAATGGTATCGGCACCGGTCAGCAAAATGGCCAAACGGTCAATGCCCATGCCCATGCCGCCGGTCGGAGGCAAACCGTTCTCAAGTGCGACGACATAATCTTCATCCAGCATCTGAGCTTCGTCATCGCCGGCATCGCGGGCGGCACACTGCGCGTCAAAACGCTCCTTCTGCTCCAGCGGATTGGATAACTCGGAATAAGCGCAGCCAATTTCCATGCCGGCAATATAGGCGTCGAAATGCTCGACCAACCGTGGATTGGAACGATGCGTTTTGGCCAGCGGCGAAACGTCGCGCGGCATATCCATGACCAAAATCGGCTGAATCAGATTATGCTCAACCTTTTCGTCAAACACCTCCTGAACAACTTTACCCCAGCATGAGCAGGACGACGCGTCAACTCCGGCGGATTTGGCCATGGCCTTGGCCTCTTCCAGCGTTTCGGCCTGCATAAGGTCAATACCGGCGTATTCTTTAACCAAATCAACAATCGACTTGCGGACAAAACCCTTGGAAAGATCAATTTCATGTTCGCCGAACCTGATGACGTCGGTACCAAGAACTTTCTCGGCAACGTAAGGAATCAAACTGGCAAACAAATCGGCCATGTCATTGTAATCGGCATAGGCCTGATAGGCTTCCAGACCGGTAAATTCCGGATTATGGCTTTTATCAATACCTTCGTTGCGAAAGTTGCGGCCGATTTCAAATACACGGTCAAAACCGCCGACGATCAGACGCTTCAGATAAAGTTCCGGTGCAATGCGCAGGTACAAATCCATGTCCAGCGAATTGTGATGGGTAATGAACGGTTTGGCGTTGGCGCCGCCCATAATCGGATGCAGCATCGGGGTTTCCACCTCCAGAAAACCGTTCTCCTCAAACCAGCGGCGGACAGCCGAGGTTATCTGGCAACGCTTCTTATAGATTTCCTTGCTGTCCTCATTCATAATAAAGTCAACATAGCGCTGACGATAACGGGCATCGACATCGGTCAGGCCGTGGAACTTCTCCGGCAGCGGCTGCAGCGATTTTGAAATGATGTCAAACTTTTCGGCGGCAATCGAGAGTTCGCCGCGCGGCGTACGGCGTACATAGCCGGAAATGCCGACCATATCACCGACGTCCAGGCATTTGAGCCGTTCAATATCTTCCTCGCTCAAATGATTTTTGTGGCAGAAAGCCTGAATTTTTCCGCTTATGTCCTTTATGTCGATAAACATGCCGTTGTTGCGGACGGCCATGGCGCGGCCGGCAACGGTCACGCGGTCTTCGGTATCGGCGCCGGGTTCAAGCTCCTTATATTTTTCCTGAAGGTCGGCGGCAAAAGCGTCAGGGCGGAAACGATATGGATACGGGTTGTACCCCTTGTCCTGCAGAGCCTTTAGTTTGGCAAGGCGGGATTCACGATGGACGTTGGTCTCAATTGTCATTTTTGTTCCTATTTGCGAATTAATTTCAAGTTTTGAACAAACTATAAACGCTGGCAAATATTTTTTCAAGACAATTTGCAAAAGATACTGGACGAAGGGCCGGAAAAAGACTATATTGTTAATGAATAAACGGAGAGAAAAATGGAAAAAGATTTGATGAAGGATGCCGGAGAGGCGTCCGCTTTATTGTGGAAGAAAACCGTGGACGCGGTCAAGAAAATCCCGGCGAAGTACAAAGCCTTTTTCGGCGCGGGTTTGATTACGCTTTTTTCGCAGGCAGCCAACGCAGCGCCCAAAGCGCCCGAAAGCAGCCGCGACGACGCCAACTCGGAAATAAGCGCCGAAACCGGCAATAAGGCTGATTTTGAAAAAACCGTCAGTTTTACGGAAGCCGCAAACAGCATGAAGGTCAAAGCCGGCGGCAAATACAAAGGCGTCAACATGAAATTTGCCGAAATGGAAGCCCCGGACGTCGGGCATTTGTTTGAATCGGGCATGAATCCTTACATTATGGGCAGCAACCAATATCTCGGACTGTATCAAATGGACATCGGCGGCACGATGAACACGTTTTTGTTCGGACTGAAGAAAAAAGACAAAGTCGTCTGGCCGGGCATCGCCAAGGACTATCCCAAGCTTGCCGCCTTGGGCAAAACCACGGAAGCGCGCCGCACCAAAGCCTTTAAGACCATGTTTGGCGACCTGTCAAAAACCAAAGATTTCCGGCATAAGATGGACGAATATATGCGCATCGTCAAATACGAGCCGGTTTATGCCGCCCTGAGAGAGATTCCGGAACTTGATTTTGACAACCGCGGCGAAGTTTTTCTGGCGACGGTCATGTCGGCCGCCAATCAAAATCCGTCGCCCAAAGTCATTGCCGGCATCTATGGAAAGGCCCTGACCAGAGCAAAAGCCGAAGCCGGCAGACAAAAACGCGGCGTAACCACGGCCGACATCATCAAAAGTTCGTATGAAGTTCGGAAAGAAAGATGGGGGCTGGCAACCAGATATAAGGAAGAATGCCGTCTGGCGCTCGACTGGCTGCGCTTTGAAGAAGCCATGAACAGCATTAAGCTGGCGAGAGCCAAACACGAGAAAAAAGCGGCCGAGCTTCGAAACGCGATGAAACCGCTGGTACCGTTCGCGCCGGTCAGTTCGCTGGCCGTTACCCAAAAGCCGCATCCGCAGGCGTTGAAAATGCCGCCGCAGCTGATTAAGGCCGCAAAAGGCAAGAAAGGAAGATAGCATTTCCGCTTGACAGCGGAAAAGAACTAAAGTAGAACATTTACATAGGTGTTCTACTTTTTTTATAAGGGCTTTTTGATATGCTGACCCAAAAACAATACCAGCTTTTGATGTTCATCAACAAGGTTATCAAGGAAACCGGCTGCTCGCCTTCCTTTGAAGAAATGAAGGCCGCCGTCGGGCTGAAATCAAAATCGGGCATTCACGCGTTAATCGAAGCTCTGGAAGAGCGCGAATTTATCCGAAAGCTTCCTCATAAAGCGCGGGCGCTGGAAGTTATCAAAATGCCGAAGTTTAAACCGAAGGCAATCATTGAAGAAGAAAAAAAACGTGAAATCGCCCTGCAAAACAGCGCCGCACAAATTCCGCTTTACGGAAAAATTGCCGCGGGCACGCCGATTGAAGCGATTGCCAACGAAACGGAAAAGGTTTCGGTGCCGTTTGAGATGGTCAACCGCGGCCAGTTTTACGCGCTGACGATTGAAGGCGACTCAATGATTGAGGCCGGTATCCTGGACGGCGACACCGTCATTATCAAAAAAGCCGATACGGCCAATAACGGCGAAATCGTCGTTGCGTTGGTCGATGAAAGCGAGGCAACGCTGAAAATTCTGAAACGCGAGAACAACGAAGTCGTTTTGATTCCCTGTAACAGCGCCTATCAGCCGCGGCGTCTGCCGGCACAACGTGTCCGGGTTCAGGGTGTTCTGGCCGGGCTGATGCGTTCTTATCATTAACCGCATACTTTTCCGGCCCTCTCTTTTGAGAGGGCTTTTTTTATAAATCCCGGTTGCAAAATAGAAATCATTCTTTATAATCAATTTTGCCGGCAGAAACGGTTAGACTGCCGGCGGAGTATGCAAACTCCTTATAGAGAACCAATTATAACCTCCTTTGTGGAGGATGACGCGAAATAAGCCGCTTTTGCGGACGAATAAGCGTGCTGTCTCTATACAGTTTGCAACTCCTCCGCTCTCTTTTGAGAGCGGTTTTGTTTTAACAAAACATTGAAGGAGTTGAATATGAACAGAGAAATTACCGACATTTACAAAAAAGATTTTTTCCTGGACTTCGGAAAACAGATTTCACAAACGCGGCAGCGGCAAGGGCTGGATATTGACGACGTCAGCGAGATGACCGGAATGTCTAAAATAAAAATAAAGAGTATTGAAAAAGGCTGTGAAGAAAGGCTGCTGCGCCTTCCCTTAAGCTGTCTGCTCAACATCTGTTACGCTTTGGACAAGAAGCTGGTTATCTCTTTGCAGGATATGCCTACAGAAAAAGGGATTGACAAGCTGTAGCCAGCTTGACCGCATCAATGGCTGCGGTATGAACCTTCGTTGAAGCGCGCAAGCTGTAGCCAGCTTGACCGCATCAATGGCTGCGGTACGAACCTTTGTTGAAGCGCGCTGCTTCCTATGTACATATCGTGAGGCTCTGCCTTGTGTCTTTTGGATGCCCGGGTTAAACCCGAGCGGGACAGTAATAAAAACAAGTCCGGCAATGACAAAAAGAAAAACAAGTCCGAATATGACAGGGAAGAGGCCGAACGTAACAAGGGAGAAAAATAATACTGTCATTCCCCGGCTTGACCGGGGAATCCATAAAGGAGACGTCCGGCCTGCTGAAAATCCGGAGATATTGTTCCGAAATTGCGGAACTTTTTCAAATCAGGCCCATTTTCTGAGCGGTAACGACGGCCTGCGTACGGTTGGTTACGCCGATAGAGCGCAGCAGAGCGTTGATATGCAGTTTGACGGTAGCTTCGGAAACACCCATTTCATAGGCAATCTGTTTATTGGACAATCCCTGCGCGACCAGATCCAGAACCTGAGCCTGCCTGTTAGTCAGGGTTTTGCCTTTGGGCTTGGCGCCGTTGCCGTTGGCCTGCGCCGCGCCGCCGCTTTCAATCAGGGCCGGCGGAATATAGGTTCCGCCGTCTAAAACCAACTGCAAGGCACTGTTTAGAATTTTCGGATCAGAACGTTTGGGAATATAGCCGCAGACACCGCTTTCAAGCACCTTGCGGATGTTGCGCACGTCTTCGGAAGCCGAGACCACGACAAAGCGGGCGCATTCGGCCTTTTTGCGCATTTCGCCCAAACCTTCCTCCCAAGGCATGTCGGGCATATCCAGATCCAGCACAACAAGGTCGATTTTCTTTTCCTGATCCAGAATTTTGAGAGCCTGTCCGAAACTTGAGGCCTGCAGAATGACGACATTCGGGTCAATTTGTTCCAGACGCATTCCCAGTCCGTCGCGAAAGAGAGCATGGTCGTCCGCTATAAGAACTTTCATTCTAATCTCCTTTTGTGCAATAGTCACAAAAACCTTTTCAACCAGCCGAGGATTGAAACAGAAACCGTTAATTTGCTTTGTTATATAATTAACAAATCAACTTTTTAAAGATAGCAGTCCGATTAAAAGTCCGAAGTCCGAATTTTTATTTTTTAGGCGGCAGCAGCAGATATTCTATCCCCGCTTCCTTAAACATTTCTTCCGAAAAGACCAGTTTGTCGCGCCAGGTGTTCTGCGGCGCGTTTTCGTCAAATTCCGGCTTGTAGGTCACGACCATTTTGATACCCGACTGAATAATTGCGCGGGCACAATCCGGGCAAGGCATGGAAGTTACATAGATGACACAGCCTTTCAGCGATGCGCCGATAAGGCAGGCATTGTAAACGGCATTGCGTTCGGCATGCTCGAAGAAGTCATATTTGGTGGGGCGTTCCAGACGTTCGGGCTTGTTGTCGTCAACGCCTCGAACCAAACCGTTGTAGCCGGTGGAACGAATCTCGCGGTCCGGACCGACAACAATAGCGCCGACTTTGGTCGACGGATCCTTTGACCAGGTCGAAACCAGTTCGGCAACTTCCATAAAGCGTTTATGCCATTTATCCGAAAACATATGCCCTCCGTGAGGTTGTTATACTAACGGTTTATATTAGCGCATTATTCCAATTTGACAATAAAAAAACGCCGTTTGCAAAGAACGGCGTTTTTTGGGCTGTTTTTTTTCGCTTAAGACGAGGCGGACATACCGGCGCTGCTTCCGGGACCGCCGGGCAGGATAAACAGGAAAAGCTTTCCGAACGTCCAGAAGATCAGTCCCCGATAAAACATGTCCGCGACAATGTAAAGAAGATTCATCAGCGACGAAATTTCCGCAGAGGGGAAAAAGACGGACAAAAACCAGACGATGCCCCAAATCAAAACGAAAAAATTAATACAGGCCAGACATACCTGACCGGCAATAACCACGCCCCAGGAAATGAGGTTCCAGGGCGGATAAATCCGGCGGCGGTTCCAGACTTTGACGCCGTGACGGTAAATCAGCGGACAGAGAACGGGAACAAACACCAGCGGCAGCAGTCCGCAGGCAAAGTTCACTGCCGCCGACATCGGGCAAACGGACGCAAACGACAGACCGACAAGCAGGCACTGCAATGCAAAGGCCGAAATGCCGACAAGCCACAAAATAGTTGTCTTCTTCATAATGATAGAGAATTAAGTTTGTATTTTCATATTTTTTTCTTAACACGGGCAAACAAATTTTGCAAACGGAAAAATCTTTAAGAATCGGATGAATAACGCATAGTTTGGCTTGACATTGAGGCAAAAATAACCGATTGTACCTACAGAAATTTTAAATCACTAACAGGAGAAATAAATGAGTGCTATTATCGATATCCATGCAAGAGAAATTTTAGACTCTCGCGGAAATCCGACTGTTGAAGCCGATGTTGTTCTGCAGTCCGGTGCTTTCGGACGCGCAGCCGTTCCTTCCGGCGCTTCTACCGGCGTACACGAAGCCGTTGAACTCCGTGACGGCGACAAAAAGCGTTTCGGCGGCAAAGGCGTTGAAAAAGCCGTTGCCAACGTCAACGACGCCATCTACGACGCTCTGGCCGGTCTGGACGCCGAAGATCAGATTGAAATCGACAGAACCATGATTGAACTCGACGGCACCGAAAACAAAGGCAAGCTCGGCGCTAACGCCATTCTGGCCGTTTCGCTCGCCGTTGCCAAGGCTCAGGCCGAAGAATCCGGTCTCCCGCTGTATCGTTATCTGGGCGGCACCATGGCCCGCACTCTGCCGGTTCCGATGATGAACATCGTTAACGGCGGCCAGCATGCCGACAACCCGATTGACATTCAGGAATTCATGATTATGCCGGTTTCCGCTTCCTCTATCAAAGAAGCCGTTCGCATGGGTGCCGAAATTTTCCACACGCTGAAAAAGAACCTGAAAGCTGCCGGACACAACACCAACGTCGGCGACGAAGGCGGTTTCGCACCGAACCTGAAGTCGGCCGAAGAAGCTCTGACCTTCATCGTCAACTCGATTAAAGACGCCGGCTACAAACCGGGCGACGACGTTGTTCTGGCCATTGACGCAGCTTCTTCCGAGTTCTATGAAAACGGCAAATATGAAATGAAGGGCGAAGGCAAGTCCTATACCAGCGCTCAAATGGTTGACTTCTACAAAGACCTTTGCGCCAAATTCCCGATTTTCTCCATTGAAGACGGTATGGCCGAAGACGACTGGGAAGGCTGGGCTATGCTGACCAAAGCCATCGGCGACAAAGTTCAGCTGGTCGGCGACGACTTGTTTGTTACCAACCCGAAACGTCTGGCCATGGGCATTGAAAAAGGCGTTGCCAACTCTATTCTGGTTAAGGTTAACCAGATCGGCTCGCTGACCGAAACCATGAAGGCCGTCGATCTGGCTCAGCGCAACAAATATACCGCCGTGTTGTCGCACCGCTCCGGCGAAACCGAAGACACGACCATCGCCGATATTGCCGTTGCCACCAACTGCGGCCAGATTAAAACCGGTTCGATGTCCCGTACCGACCGTATGGCAAAATACAACCAGCTCATCCGCATTGAGGAAGAACTGGGCGATATGGCTGTCTATGCCGGTAAATCTATTTTGAAAAACAAATAAGATTTATTAAAACCAGAAGAAAAGCCCCGCAATCGCGGGGCTTTTCTCATATCAGGGTAATTTTGACCGCCTTGCCGTAGGCTTTGGCCAGCTGGTGCAGATGGCCGAGGTCGACCGGTTTGATGCCGACTTCCAGCAGGTCGATAATATTGGCCGGAATGCCGGACAGCTTTTCGACCTGAGCCAGCGATAAATGCGCGCTGATGCGGGTATCGCGCAGCTGGCGGGCAATGCCGTTCCTGATTTTGATAATTTCGTAATTTTTGGTTGCCATAATGTTCAACTCCTTCATGTTTTGTTATAAACAAAACCGC
>JAGASU010000106.1 GCA_017621635.1 Alphaproteobacteria bacterium
ACCCGTAAAGCTGAAAAAGGGACACATAAATATAGCATAGTCTTGCCTGTTAAAGAAATTTTCCGTTTTCGTTTAGACTTTGGTGAAGCCCCAGACGAAGTCACAATTAAAGACATTTATATCGCCGGTTCGCAATTTGCTGATTTAAATGATTTTACGAAGTATGATTTTAATCAAATTGACAGCCATAAGGTCAATAAAGATAACAGCTTAACAATCAAAGCCTCAGGCAACGATCCGTTTATGGCGTATCAAAAGGCGCTTTTGGCAGAGTAAAAAAAAGCGGAGATTAATTCTCCGCTTTTTTATAAGATATTTTAACGTAATAAAATTAATCCGATAACCGATGTTAACAAAACCGATACGGTGCTTAAACGCACGCTGGCGCAGGAAATTTTCCCGCCAAGGTGCCTATAAAGCATATTACCCAAAACAATCCATAGCGGATAAAGAAAAATAATGGCCGAGACATATGCCGGATTTGGCGCTAAAAACATCGCATAATTTTTACTGATCATACAAAGCGTACCGAGCAGCACAATCACCGGCGCTCTGAATTTATATTGCGGGGCTTTAAGTTCATTGAAGTTATGTTTTCTCAAATAAAGGACCAAATTAGTGCTTCCCGAAACAAACGCCGTAATCAAGCAATAAAAATAAATAGCCGAAACAAGATGCTCTGCACCATGCATCATCGCTTCTTTGTTAATAACATCGTTAATCGACATCAGACACAAACAAGGCAGAAGATACTGCATGGCCCGTGCCGAAGATTTTGCTTTCTTCATCTTCAAAATAGAAAAAGTAATGCCGGATAAACATAAGATAACCAAGGCAAAATGAAACGGTTGTTGCAGCATTTCTCTTAAATCTGCCGGATGAACCGTCAGCCAAAGCATAAAAATCAAACCGATAGAGAGAGGCTGGAGAGAACTTGTTACTTCCGCCCCAAAGGCCTTCGATGACCGAAAAAGGCGATAGTCGTTAAATGCAATTAAACATCCTTGTGCCAAACATAAAAGGTAAAAAGTCACATTTTCTATCGGTGAAAAAAATATCACAAACGGCAGTAAAGCCAAAAATTGTCCGATACCGCGGAAAACCATAAATAAAGGTCCCGCAAGCTTAAAAATCTGATTTGTATAAATAAACACACCGTTTAATAAACTGCAAACCAGAGCAACAAAAAACCAATACTTTTCCATCATTTTCCTCATATTAATAAAAAACGGAGCGAATAATAGATTCTCGTGTTTAATAAAAGGTTAATTTAAGCGGCGGTACACAAAAAAAAGCGCCCTTGCGAGCGCTGATAAAATAAAGAAAAAGACAACTATTCCTCTTCTTCGGGTTCTGTCCTTTCTTTAACCGTTGTTTTAACTCGGGTAATACGCATATTGTCAATTTCGATAACTTCATATACACAGTAATCGTCTTCGGCAATATCACCCACTTTCGGTTCGCGACCCAAGAGGTTGAAAACATATCCGCCCATAGTGCTTTCTTCATGTTCCTGATAAGGAATCCCCAAACACTCGCATGCATCTTCAACCAAATAAACGCCGTCAAATTCGCAAACCTTTTCATTAATCACTTTCACCGGTTCGCTGATAACCTCATCATGTTCGTCACGGATATCACCCACCAGTTCTTCCAAAATATCTTCCATGGAAAGGAGACCGGCCGTTCCGCCGTATTCATCAACCACAATCGCCAGATGAATCCGCTTTCGCATCATTTCATGCAAAATTTCCGAAATAGATTTATTTTCCGGCACAAAGAGGATTTTACGCACAATTTTGCTTAAAATATCTTTATGCTGTGAATTTTTGCACTCTAACAAATCGCGAATATGAATCATTCCCAAAATCTGGTCTTTATCTCCCGCGCATAACGGAAAACGTGTATGCTTGTTTTGTTTAACAAACTCCATAACTTCGTTAAAACTGCTGTTTTGATAAATACATTTCATATCCTGTCTGGGAATCATAATCTCATGGGCAAAAATCTCGGAAAAGCAAATGGCGTTTTGAATAATCTCGCTTTCCGTGTCATCAATTACGCCGCCTTTTTGTGAAGCGTCAATAATAAGCTTGATTTCTTCTTCCGAGTGTGCTTCATCGCTTTCATCAGCCGCCTGAACACCCATCAGCTTCAAAATCCATAAAGACACATGATCAAAACACCAAATAATCGGGGTGCAGATTTTGTTAAATGTGTAAAGCGGTACGGCAATAATCAGCGCATAACGTTCGGTGTCCTGAATAGCCATAGACTTCGGCACCAATTCGCCCAAAACAACGTGCAAGAGCGTGATAAACGTAAACGCCACACCAAAAGAAACCGAATGCAGCAAAACCGTGTTTTCTGCAAAAAATCCGGCAAACAAATTTTCAAGCAATCTTGAAACCGCCGGTTCACCGAGCCAGCCTAAACCAAGGGAGGCTAAAGTAATGCCAAGCTGGGTGGCGCTTAAATAAGTATTAAGATGCTCGCTGATTTTAAGCGCAATTTTCGCCCGCTTACTACCATTATGCACCAGTTCTTCAAGTCTGGTACGACGAATTTTTACAATTGCAAACTCTGAAACAACAAAAAAAGCATTACAAAAAACAAGAACTAAAACCAATATCAAATTGATAACATAACTATATACCGGACTCATTGTCTGTTTTAAATTTTACCTCAATACATTAAACATACCAAACAGTCTATAATACATATTTTCAAGATGTCAATATCTCTTTTGCATAATTGATAAAGTTTTTTTAAGTCATATCAAAGCTATCGCCAAATTTTTCTATAAAAAACGGCTGGACTTGGGCATAATCAACTTTGAGGTGTCAATTCCCTCAAGCTCCAGCAAAGCACGTTTAGCGCACAGCCCGCCCGCATATCCGGTCAGATTTCCGTTCGTCCCAATAACCCGATGACACGGAATAATAATCCCGATAGGGTTCGCCCCTACGGCACCGCCGACAGCTTGTGCTGACATTTTCTCTTTGTTTAAACGAAGCGCCATAAGTTTGGCAATTTCACCATAGGTCATAACCTTGCCATAAGGGATAGAGAGCAATATATTCCAAACCATTTGCCTGAAAGGGGAGCCGGCAGGCGCAAGCAGCGGCACAAAATCAGGCTTTTTTCCTGCAAAATAAATCTCAAGCCAACGTTTGGTCTGTTTGATAACATCAAGCTCATCGCCGTTTTCAAAAACGCTAAATTCTTTATTTTGTCGCTTGCACCAAAATTCTGTATGAAGTCCGGTTAAAGATCGCCCGTCGCTAAACAGGCGGATATTTCCCATAGGTGATGTATAAACAGAGGTATAGTCCATAAATAGCTCCGTAAAATAAAAAAGATTATCTCATAAATTTTAAAGCTTAAGAACACCTTTAAAATAATGTCAAAACAATAAATGTCAAAAAAAATTGCTATTACAGTAAATTTATGTTACAATTTATAAAAATGGAGAATGAAAATGGTTCAAGTTAACGCGGAAGAAATGTATAACTGGTATGTCGAAGATGTCATAAACCGCAATGAAATGGTTTTGGCGTTTAAAGAACAGTGCAAGAAACAATGCGAAACGATGCCGTTGGAAAACGTTAAAAAGTTTGTTAAAGAGTTTTACGAACTCGAAAGAAAAGAGCAGGGCGAACCCGAAAAGAAAACGGATGATAATGATTTTGCCACATTTGAAAAGAATACCCGCCTTAATATCATTATAAACGATTTTGCCGAACGTCCTGAAACGCTGGCTCTCAAAGATAACATCATTGCAGCCATGAAGACCGGAAACGAACAGACTTTGCAAGAAATGGTGAATGTGTTGTATTCTCATTTTGCAAAAGAAATCAATGAAAAAAAATTAGAAGAGGAAGTCTGGAGAAACAAGCTGACAAATAAAGCCACCGAAATAGCGGTAAGAAAAATTGTAGGAGAGGACTTTAAAGCTCCTCTTAATCCCCAAAAAGACCGCGGTAATTGCACTAAAGCCATAACGGTATCATTGGTAGGGGCTGAAGAGAAATTCAAGATGTCGTTGTTTTCAAAAGAAATGGATAAAGAAATTCTGGCTCAGCCGAAAGAGATCGCCAAAGAAATGGAAAAATATGTCAAATCTTCCGAAAGCCAAGAATTAAAAGATATCAAAGATATAAAAAAAGGCGATTTGGTTCTTTTATTTAATAAAAGAAATGAGCCGCACCATGCGATGATGGTTTCAGGTTATAATGAACAGGGCGAACCTCTGCTTTTGGGCTTTTCTCCCACCCAAAAAAGTGTGCCGATGTTTGAAAGCAAAAGAAATAAAGAGCCGCGCAAAGGCATAGTAATTGATGTCCATTCCTTGATTAAAGATAAAGTCAATGAACATAACCGCGCGGAAATCTCAAAAATGATGTTTACTCAAAAAAATGATAAATGCAAATAGGGCAGTTTCAAAGGTAAAATAAATTTTGACAAATTTTCCAAAAAACACTTGACGCTTTTGTAAAGATATGGTAAAAGGAAATGCATTATTCATCATTAAAGAGGAGAAAATATGAAAAATAATGCGCCAAAGCCAATACCTGAAGTTATTGACGAATTTATGAATCTAACCGGTTGTGAAGAACTTTTTTTATACGGCGGTTCGGCCATAGACCGTTATCTTGATCCCAACTGTCGGGTGATGGATTATGATATCGCCATCAGCAATCTTGAACAATACCAAAATGTGATAGAAAATTTAAGAACCAGAGGCTTTGATGTCGGTAATCCGCGTTTAAGTCATAATTTGGCAACCGTTGCCAAACACCCAAAGTACGGCATATATGATTTGTCTTGTATGGATATTGAAAACAACGGCATTTATAATATTGAAAAATTTTATATTGAATATTCCAAAAAATACCCCAAAGGTAAAATTGTTGACACCTATCACGCGGTAGAAGGCTTAAGGGAAGGCCGGATAGAAATTGCCAACAATCCCGAAAATGAAAAAGCCTATAATCTGCTGCGCCGCTTTTCTGTCTTGGCCGGAAAATATGATATAAACCTGATCCGCGGCGGCATAAACGAAGATACTATGTCAATAATTGAAAAGAAATTGCGCCAAACACCTCCTGGAAAACACGATGAGCAGGAACGCGTGCGCTGTTTGTCACGCTTTTTAGGGGCAGCTTTTCGCCGGAGAAAACAAGCCATTTACTTTGCATCAATCGGCAAAACCGGATTATACGCCTATGGTTTTCCTGCGTTAAACCAGCTTATGAACAATAATAAATTTATCAAAAGCCTGCAGGAAGCGCCGGCAACCGACAAACAAAATTTGATAAACCGTATGTTGGCGTACGCCAAAGACAGGGATAGTCTGGTTGATGAATTGTCTTTGTTAAAAAAGCGCGAACGTGATAGGGAAGATATTAAAGTTATTAACCAAATAGAAGCCTTAGATGAAGAAAAAACTTCCATAAATCGTTTAAACAAGTCTATAATAATGCCGTTGTTGCAATTTAAACAAGGAAAAACGATCTGATGAAAATAACGATATTGGGGTCGGGTTCGGCCTATGGTGTGCCGATGATGTTTAACACTTGGGGTAACGCCGATTCGCTAAATCCGAAAAATAACCGTACGCGCGCCTCGATTCTTATAGAAGCTGAAGGAAAATCCGTTTTGGTGGATTGCGGGCCTGATTTCAGGGAACAGATAAATAAAAACAATGTCAAAAATATTGACGCCGTTTTAATGACGCACGGACACTATGACCATATCGCCGGTATTCCCGAACTCCCGCGCGCGACCAAGCTTTTGGGACATGGCATAGATGTATACGCCGCAATCGGGACGATGGCGGAACTCAAAAATAGTTTCGGTTATTTGTTTAAAGATAAAGCCGAAGCTGAGCCGGACAGTAAAAGTATAAATTGGAAACTTTTACCCGATTTCGGAGATTTTAGCATATCTGGATTGAATTTGATAACATGTCAACTGCCTCATCATAGTATGATGTCATCAGCTTTTCGCTATCAAAATTTCGCCTATGTAACCGATTGGCAAGAAATGCCGGCCAATGTGATGGCAAAACTGCAAGACTTGGATTTGTTGATTTTGGAGTGTAATAACGGCACCGAGCCCGCCGATAACGGACACAGTGATTTATTTAAAGTAAAAGAGGTTTTAGCTAAAATTAATCCTAAAAAAACTATCTTAACTCACTTATCCGTCCGTGTTGACCATGAAACTTTTTTAGCAAGTCTTCCGAAAAATTGTCTGCTTGCATACGATGGAATGGAAATTGAAATATAAAAAAAGCCGGATATTCTCCGGCTTATAAAATTTTAAGTCAAATAACTTATTCAACCAAAATAACGACATCAACGTCAACTTCGGGCGCCTGCATCATATCTTTGTCGATTTCACCTCTGAGTTCAACCGTATTTTCCGGTTTAACCACAACGCCGTTCCAGTCATCATCGTCAATTTCAACGACGATAATACCGGTGCCGTCGTTAAATTGATATTTTTCATTTCCCAAACTTTTTTCGATTTTTCCTTTAAGAACAACCGGCGTATCATCGCTCATCTTTAAAGCCTCGGCAACAGAAGTCTTGGCAATTCCCGGTCCTTCAAAGCCGCCGCCGTTCTTTTTGGCCACAGCATTACCGGCCAAAGCAAAAGTCAATACTAATGCAAAAAAAGCAAAAAGTTTTTTCATATTTTTTTCTCCTATATTGTAAGTGTTCCTAAGATATAAGCATTGTTGTAGCACTTTTCATGATTTTCAAAAAAAAATTTTTTTTATCCCCGTTTTTTTGCCATAAAAGAATCTAACCTGAATCGCTCAAATTGCTGCTAAATAAATTTTCTGCCGGTCGGATGACCTGTTGACAAAAAGGAATGTTGATTCCTTCTTGCCGAAACGCTTCAATAATCTTTTCCCTGAGCCTAAAAGAAATTTCGCCGCTTTTGGAAACATTGGCAATAAAGCAATTAAGCTGAAGATCAAGGCTGCTGTCGGCAAATTCCAAAAAAGTCAGAGCCGGCGCCGGATTTTTCAAAACGCCGGTATCTTCCTCGGCAATTTGTAAAAGGATTTCTTTAACTTTTGTGATGTCGCTGCCATAGTCAACACCGATTTTAATATCGATTCTTGCCATGCGGTTGTTAAGCGTTTTATTAACCACGCTACCCGAAATAATCGTTGAATTAGGGATAATGACATTAGATTTGTTCCCCATTTCCAAAATTGTCGAACGCATGCTGATTTGTTTAACCACCCCCTCAAAGCCGTTAATCACCACTAAATCACCGAGTTTAATCGGTCTTTCAAATAAAATCGTAATTCCGGCAACAAGGTTGCTGACAATATTTTGCAAACCAAGCCCCGCACCAAACGAAAGCGCACCCGCCATAATCGCCAAACTCTTAAAACTGCCGCCCGCAACCGCAATTCCTAAAATAACCGAAAAGATAAATCCGAAAAATCCCACCCCGGAGATAATCGAGTTTTTCATCCCGTCATCAAAGTCAAGCTTGCTCAGAGCACCCTCGACAATACTGCTTTTAAGCATTTTAATCAAGAGCATTGCCACCCAAAAACTGATAATCCCGAGTGTGAGAGAAGTGATGGAAATATGCACTTCCCCGATATTAAATCCGGTCAAAAATCCTTTTGTTTTAGAAAGTAAAATATCAACAGAGACGCCCCACACCGCAAGCAAAATCAAAATCCCTAACACATAAAACACCGGACTTAGGATAATTCCGAACCAAACCTCGCTTTTAAGTAACGTTCTGGGGTTAATACGAAACGTCCTGATCCAAAATTTGGCGCGAATAACAAAGCGATAAAAAATCTTTAAGAGCCTGAATGCAACATACATCCCCGAAATAACCGCTACCGAAATAATAAACCGGTTAATCAGGTACTGAGACAAACTGATATACCCGAACAAAGAAAAAGCAAAACTGATTGCCATAAATAAAATAATCACCAGCGCGATTTGCGAGGAAAACGACAGTTTTTGAATGTCGCCGCTTTGGACTTCTTCCTCAGATAAATCTTTAGCGTCATACATCCCCCGATATACCGCCCAGATAATCGCTGCGGCTTTAATGCCGTTGGCTAAAATTTGCATGGAATAAATAATTTCCGTTTTATGGGCAATAACTTCTGCGAGCCTGTTAAAAAATGATACGGCCGTAATAGCCAAAGCCGCTGTAAGCAAGGCATTAGAAGCGCGCCTGACTTTTTTGGCTTCAATATCAAAAATCCGCCAGTCCGGATTTTTCGGTGCAAAAGAAGCCAAAACCGCCGCACGGAAAATAAGAAAATACAACAAATACACCGCAAAGATTTTTAATGATAGGGCAAATTCGCTGTCTTTCATCAATTCAAACCGCTCAAGCCACATCAAAAGCGCCGCGATAATTGCTGCGGCAATCGCCCCTTTGGCAATAAAAATCCACACCGCTGCCTTAAATTTCTGTCCGTAAGAGGGAACACTTATCTCCAAATTATACCCGTAATGCCTTAAAATAAAACTTTTGATAATCACCGCGGCAATTAATGCAACAGCTAACATAAACGTCAGCATAGCCAGACTGTTAAGTGCATTTTCCCGTTGCTCGGGTGTTAATTTTTTATACCAGTTAAAAGGTGAAACCAAAATCTCTTGCAAAAAGCCGCCAAAGCTCAACAGCGAACGCCAAAATTCCTCAGGCTGGAAAATGGAACTCTGTTTAACCAGAATATCATTAATAAGTTCACGGTTGCGCTTTTTCAAAATAAGCGTGTTAATCTCATCAATTTTCGCCATAACCAAAGCATTTTGCGCCAGCATATATTTATATTTTCCGGCTTTTTCTTCATACTGTTCCAATTCTTTGGCAATGCCGGGCAGGGCGGTCTCGCCGTCATTTGTGGCGCTTTTTAAGGCTTCGATTTTTTTGGTAATGTTGGCAAGCTCTAAAGTATACTGCTTTTGCGCGTTTTGGGCATCGGATAATGTGACATTAAGGGTGTTAAGAAATTCCTCCGCCTCAATTTTGGTTTTATTTTTGCCGTTAAGCTCGGTAATCATTTTATCAAGGTTTTTGTTTGTGGCCGTCGGGTCAAATTCGGCTGGCTCCGCCGCATACACCATTTTGCTGACCAACCACAAACCAATCATCAAAATTTTAATAAAACGCATACAGGTTTCTCCTCAAACATAGGCAAACATATAATTTCAAACCAACATAAAACAAGTAAGCGCCAACAAAAAAGCTCCCAAAATCGGGAGCTTTATCTTTCAAAAAAACAATTTTACTGCCGCACATTAGGTTGTGAGCCGTTGTTGTTTTTCGGGGCATACATCGGGTCTTCGGGAGTGTCGCCTGAAAAAGTTTCTTTAGTCTTATCCCAAGCATCTTCGCTGACCTCTTTGGTTTTATCCCACGCTTTGGCAGTCCCTTCTTTGGTGGCTTCCCAAGCATCGGCGGATTTTTCTTTAATCGCTTCGCCTGCATCAGCGCTGACTTCTTTGGTTTTGTCCCAAGCGTCTGCGGATTTTTCTTTAATGGTTTCGCCGGCATCGGCACTAACCTCTTTGGTTTTGTCCCAAGCGTCTGCGGATTTTTCTTTAACCTCTTCTCCGGCCGTACCGGTTAGTTCTTTGGTTTTATCCCAGGCATTACTGCCAAGTTCTTTAGTCTTGTCCCAGGCTTTGGCTGTTCCTTCTTTCGTGGCTTCCCACGCGTCGCTGCCAAATTCTTTAGTTTTTTCCCATAATCCCTCGGGTTGGTTGGTATGATTTCCTGACATATAAATATCTCCTTGATTTGCGTTAAAGTTATTTTGCGGCACATCTTGCGCCACGGCGGTTCCTCCCGTTAATAACAGTGTAAAAACTGTGAGCGGAAGACAATTCTTTGGTATTCTCATGAGCATACTCCAAAATAAATTTTTCCTTAAACGAGATAATCGTTCAAAGAGCCGGTTTTCAATAAAACTTTGGCTTAGGCGTCTTAAATTGTTTCTCTTAAAATAAACGTTTGGATATAGCGGTGCAGTGTGCTCCAAGTGCACCCCATTAAACGGGCAATTTCTGCCTTTGAAACGTTTTGTTTTAGCAAAGCTTTGATTCTATAATGTTTTTTCTTTAATTTGCGATACGAAAAGCCAAACGGCCTGCCTAAGTGCTTCCCCTCATCCTTAAGACGTTTAAGGGAGTTTCTTGTTCTCTCGGAAATCAGTTGACGCTCAATCTCACTGGCAAGCGAAAAGGCAAACGCCAAAACCTTGCTTTGAATGTCCGCGCCCAGACGATAATTTTCTTTTAAAGTCCAAACTTCGCATCTTTTTTCCAAACAAACCTGCAAAATTCCCATAACTTCCAATAAGTTGCGTCCGAGTCTTGAAATCTCCGTGGCAACTAAAATGTCCCCTTCGTTAAGTTTATCAAGGATTTTGCCGAGCTTACGTTGTTCCAGCGGTTTTCTTGAAGAAATCACTTCCTTAACCCACTTGCCAACCGCCAAATCTTGTTTTTGTAAAAATAACTCGATTTCATGATGTTGGTTTTCTAAACATTGCTTTTCGGTGCTGACCCGTATATATCCGTATATCATAATTAGTCCTTTTTTTGTTAGTTATTCAAAAACACCTTGATTTTAAACCAAAAATCAACAAATACCACCTATTTATTAAGGAGAAAAAATGAGCAAATGTATTTTCAAAAAAGAACAAACCGTCACCAAAGGCCGCAGTATAAAAATATACAAATGTTTCGGCAAACCGTTTTTTTGTAAAGAAAAAACCAAAAAGAACACCAAATACACCCTGTTTGGGCTAAAAATAAGCAAAAAATAAACCTTTTTGTGCCAAAATGCACCAAAACCGGTTCTAAAAGAGGTCAAATATGCCAAAAATAATCGCCGTATTGCTGTTGCTAAGCGCTTGCACCACACTTGAAATTCCAGACACTTATACCTATAAAATCATTAAAACGCAAAATTTTGACCTTGCCACTTGGCAAAAAATAACGAATGCTGACGCTTTCTATAAAATTTATATCGAAGGCGACGGCAACGCGTTTAATGCCTCGGGCTATCCTTCGCAAGACCCGACCCCGCGGGGGACGCTTGTTCGAAGCCTTGCCTTTCAAGATAAAAGCCCGAATGTCATCTATCTGGCGCGTCCCTGCCAATACGTCAAAAGCCCTATTTGTGCCAAGCGCCATTGGACAACCGCGCGTTTTGCCCCTGAAATCATCACCGCCGAATATGACGCCGTCAAACAAATTGCAGGCACACGCCCCGTCATCTTAATCGGTTTTTCCGGCGGCGCGCAAATCGCAGGGTTAATTGCCACGGCTAAACCAGATTTAAATATCAAAAAAATCATCACCATCGCCGGCAATCTCGACCATGAAGCGTGGACAAAGTATCATAAACTCCCGCCTCTAAACGAATCAATGAGCCTGAATGATTATCGCGCTAAGTTCCAAAAAATCCCGCAAACCCACTACGCCGGCGAAAAAGATGAAGTTATCTTGCCTTTTTTAATCAAAGAGTTCGCAGACCCAAAAGACGTCATCATTGTCAAAGGCGCCACGCATAATAAAGGTTGGGAAAGTATAGAGCAAAAAATCTGGCAGGAAAAGTAAAGGAACACTTTTTTAACTTGACATTAACCTTGTTTTCTTTATATTTGTTTCGTCGGCAGAGATGTTGACAGGGCTGTAGAAGGCTCTCGTGTTTTAATTCCTTGATATCGTGTCAGGGAGCTTATGGTTATATATTGAAGGCCATAAGAGTCATAACACGTGATTTTCTACCTCCCTGGCGCTTTTAAGCGCCAGTTTTGTTTTAATTAAATATGGAGTGAAAAATCATGAAATTTGAAGAAAAATGAGTTAAGCATTATAGTCATACTAACGATTTTGAAAAATACATCTGTGGCTGTATCGGCGACTTATTAATAGCTATCCGTCGGGAAAATAACCAGCGGTTAGAATATATAGCCCGCAGAGTGGATGTTGATTCGCGACTTTTAGAAGAAAATGAACTCGGACGCCGCAAGTTCCATTGGTTTGCTTTATTCAGAGTGTTAAAATTATACGGCAAAACGTTGGAAATTAAATTAGTCAACGCAACATACGAGGAGGAAACACCGGAAGTGACCCCCGAAAATTAATCCTCAAACAAACACCCCCGACCGTTTGGCGGGGGTGTTTCTCATTTTTATCTGAAAGAAAATTAAGCAGATTTACCAAGTTGTGCGGCAACTTCAGCGGCAAAATCTTCTTCTTTTTTCTGTAAGCCTTCGCCGAGCTTAAAGCAAACAAAGCCTGCAAGTTTAACTTCAGCGTTGTTTTCTTTAGCAAAGTCTTCAACAACAGCCTTAACTTTCTTATCCGGGTCCATAATATAAGCTTGTTCTTCCAAAACAACTTCTTCATAGTATTTGCGGATACGACCTTCAACCATTTTCTCAACAATGTTTGCAGGTTTGCCGGAAGCCAAAGCCTGCTCAGAGAAAATAGCTTTTTCACGGGCAACTGCTTCTGCAGGAACTTCGGCGATTGTCATAGAAATCGGGTTGGTGGCTGCAATGTGCATAGCGATATGTTTGCCGAGTTCTTGCATTTTAGCTTTGTCAGCGTTGCCTTCAAGAGCAACCAAAACGCCGATTTTACCCAAATTCGGACGAACAGCGTTGTGAATATAAGAGCAAACAATGCCGTTTTCAGCAGACAAATAAGCAGCGCGGCGCAAGTTCATATTCTCACCGATTTTAGCAATCATATCGGTCAAAATTGTACCCATATCTTTGCCGGTTACTGGGCAAACAAACGCTTTTAAGCCTTCAACATCGCCTTTAACGGCCAATGCCGCTTTAGAAGCGTTTTCAACATAGTCTTGGAAAATATCGTTTTTGGCAACAAAGTCTGTTTCTGAGTTAACCTCAACAACAGCACCGGCATTGCCTTCAACAAAAACAGAAACTAAACCTTCAGCAGCAATACGGCTTGCTTTTTTGGCAGCAGATGCCAAACCTTTTTTACGAAGCCAGTCAATTGCTTCTTCCATATTGCCGTTGGTTTCAACCAAGGCTTTTTTACAATCCAACATTCCGGCGCCGGATGTTTCTCTTAAACTCTTTACCATCGAGGCGGTAATTTCAGCCATTATTTTATTCCCCTTGTCTAATAGATAATCAAATCAGGCGACGGCTTGAGCCGCCGCCCTAAGAAGACGTTTAACTTAAATTCATTAAGCGTTTTCAACATTTTCAAAAGCTTCGCCGGCAGCAGAAACCGTAGCGGCGTCTTCAACTTTAACGCCTTGAGCGGCAACTTCAGCCTGCATACCATCCAACACTGCAGAAGAAATCAATTCGCAGTAAAGCTGAATGGCACGGATAGCGTCATCATTACCCGGAACCGGATAATCAACGTCATACGGGTTGGCGTTTGTATCGGTAATGCCGATAACAGGAATCCCCAACTTCTTAGCTTCTTTGATAGCCAAAGCTTCTTTCGGCGTGTCGATAACAAACAACAAATCCGGCTGACCGCCCATATTTTTAATGCCGTCTAAAGAAAGAGCCAGTTTTTCTTGTTCTTTCTTAATGTTCTGCATTTCTTTTTTGGTGTAGCCTTCGTATGCGTTCTTTTCTTCCATCTCGTTTAATTTAACCAGACGGCTGATAGACTTGTTAACGGTTTTCCAGTTGGTGAGCATACCGCCGAGCCAACGATAATTGACATAATATTGTCCGCATCTCTCAGCGCTTTCTTTAACGATATCCTGAGCTTGGCGCTTGGTAGCAACAAACAAAACTTTGCCGCCTTTTGCCGCAACATCGCGGGCAACAGCCAAAGCTGTGTAAAGCATCGGATAAGTTTTTTGCAAATCAATAATGTGAACATTGTCTTTTTTGCCGTAAATATACGGAGCCATTTGCGGATTCCAACGACGAGCGTGGTGTCCGAAGTGTACGCCGGCTTCAACGAGCTGACGCAAAGTAAAAGTAGGAAGTGTCATATTTTCTTATTCCTTATTTTCCAGTTAAACCTCCGCAGGCTAATAACTTAAATTACTTTAAGCACCGGAGCGTGAAGCTCTATCTCTAAAGCCGACGCCTGCCTGCGTGTGAATTATAAAACAGGTTCAGCACCTGTCTCAGCGCTTTATAGTCATAAAATATTTAATTTGCAAGTATTTTTTTATTTTTTTACGAAAAAAACGCGCCTCCATACCGGAAACGCGTTTTCTTTTAAATTCAAAACAAGCTTATTGCCGTTCATAGCGGGCAATAAAATCATTGACTGTTTCTTTGCTTTCGCCGTGCATAAGCGCCAAAAACAAAATGTGCCACAAATCACGCCGGCGGGGATTTTCCAAATCAACACCGCTTGTTGCCAGAGAAAGCAGACAATCGGCAATCTGTACCGGAATGAAAAAGTCCTCAATCACGGCCAAACGGAGACTGCGGGTAAGCGGGAAAGCCGTTGTTTGCGGCAGTGGCTCGAGCGTATCTCCTAAAAGCGCATACAGATTTTCCGCTTTCATTGAAAATAAAGCGTCAATCGTTTCCGGATCTTGGGCTAATTTCAACACCTCAAGCGCCTTTTCTACCAAAACGCGGCGTTTGCTGTAATAAGGCGAGACTTCGAGCAAAAGCTCGGCAATCTGCGGCAGTTTTTCTAATGTGAGCGTTTCTTTCCCCTTCTCCAGCCACAAAAGGCCGTTTTTAAAAGGAAAACCCTGCTCGTCACTCAAAAAAATCAAAACCGGCTGTCCGTCTTCGCGCTTGTGTACCGTAAAGTTTTCATTGTTTGAAACATCTTCCGCCAGATGAAAAGTGATAATCTTATCTTCGGCAAAAGCTGAAACATCAGCCGTATCCGGAATTTTTATCTCACTTTTACGCTCGTCAGCCAGAACTGTTACACAAACAGAAAAACAATCTTTGCCCTTTACGACCTTGTCGATACGGGCGGTTATCGGTCCTTTACTCATAATGATAAAAATAAAATTAATAAAACGTAGCTTTTCTAACATAACTTTTGACAGAATGCAAGCTTTTTTTGTGTAATTATTCTGATTGCTTCACATTTTTTTGTTAAAATCGTCAAATTTTGCTTGTCTGAAAAGTTTTATTTTTCTATATTTGTTAAGAAAAATTATAAGAAACAGAGGAAAAAATGAGCGATTTGTTTGAAAATTCCGCAACCGCAACCAAAGAAGAATATTCCGCACGGGATATTGAAGTTTTAGAAGGGCTTGAGCCGGTCAGGCACCGCCCCGGTATGTATATCGGCGGCACGGACGAGCAGGCGTTGCACCACTTGGTCGCGGAAGTTTTGGATAACTCGATGGATGAAGCCGTTGCAGGATATGCCACCAGAATTGATATTGCGGTTAACGCTGATTTATCAGTCACGATAACCGATAACGGCCGCGGCATTCCGGTTGACGATCACCCGAAATACCCCGGTAAATCTGCCTTAGAGGTTATTTTAACAACATTGCACTCCGGCGGTAAGTTTGGCGGCGGCGCGTATAAAGTGTCGGGCGGTTTGCACGGCGTCGGTTCCTCTGTTGTTAACGCACTCTCAAAAAAACTGGTGGTAGAAGTTGCCCGTGATAAAAAACTCTATCGGCAGGAATATTCCTGCGGTAAACCTTTAACCCCACTTGTTTTGGTCGGCAATGCGCCAAACCGCCGCGGTACCAGCATTACCTTTTTGCCCGATGAGGAGATTTTTGGTTCGGATAACAAGTTTGTTCCGGCTAAAATCTATCGTATGGCGCGCTCAAAAGCCTTCTTGTTTAAAGGAATTAAGATTTTTTGGAAGTGTGCGCCCGAGCTGATTAAAGAGGGAGATAATATCCCGCTTGAGACCGAGTTTAACTTCCCGAACGGCTTGCTTGATTTTTTGAATTATCAAATCGGCACGAGGCTGACGATAAACCGCACGCCGTTTTGCGGCGAAGCTGATTTAGCCGGCGATGAAGGAAAAGTCGAATGGGCAATTACTTGGCCTGAGGATGAAAAAGGTTTTTGCAACTCCTATTGCAACACGGTCATAACCCCGCAGGGCGGCACGCACGAACAGGGCTTCAGAACGGCGCTTTTAAAAGGCTTAAAAGAATATGCTGATATGGCCAACATCAAAAAAGCTGCCGGCATTATGGCGGAAGACTTTTTAAGCGACGCGGCAATTATGCTTTCTGTGTTTATTCGTGACCCGCAGTTTCAAGGGCAGACCAAAGATAAATTAACTTCCACCAAAGCAGTTGGTTTGGTGGAAAAAGCGGTGAAAGATTCGTTTGACCATTGGCTTTCGTCAGACAAAGAAAATGCTGCCGCGTTAATCGAGTATGTCGTTTCCAGAGCGGATTTACGCAAAAAACGTAAAGAAGAAAAAGTTCAAAACCGCAAATCGCCGACCAAAAAGCTCCGTCTCCCCGGCAAGTTGGCAGATTGTTCCAAATCAGCCGCCGAAGATACGGAAATTTTTATTGTTGAGGGTGATTCCGCGGGCGGTTCGGCCAAACAGGGGCGTGACCGTATGACGCAGGCAATTTTGCCTTTGCGCGGCAAAATCTTAAACGTTGCCAGCGCCAGCCTTGATAAGATTACCCAAAATCAGGAAATCAAAGATATGATAGAGGCCTTAGGCTGTGGCACAAAAGACAACTATAAAGAAGAAAATTTGCGATATGAAAAAATCATTATCATGACCGATGCGGACGTTGACGGCGCCCACATTACCTCGCTTTTGATGACTTTCTTTTATCAGTATATGCCG
>JAGASU010000107.1 GCA_017621635.1 Alphaproteobacteria bacterium
GGACGGGCGTACCTTGAAAATCGTCCTGCTGAAAATGCAGGGGTATTCCACAAAGGAGATTGCCCCGCTCGTGCATTTGACGACTGGTGCCATCTATGCGAGGTTAGACCATCTGCGGAAGAAGCTACGAAAATTTTATAGCGTCTAAAACAGCCTGCCGTCCTGCGGGCTACTGGGTGAGGGATGGAAATCCCCTCACTTATTTTTTGCAGGAGGCAAGCGGGATGGCATACAGAGTTAAGGCGTACACGCTTCGGGAGGAATCCACGGAAAGCGGCACAAGGTATTTTATCAGCTTTAAGGACGGGCAGGGCAAATCCCACGAGTTGGAAGTGTCGGAACAGTTCTTTATGGAGTTTCGGCAGATGGAACGCAGGAACAGGAATCTCCTCCAATGGGACGAGCGGCACAAACGGCTGGTTAAACTCCTATAAATAACAAGATAGCATTTATTGCCGCTTTAAACGTCTCAGGAGAAGAATTTATTGTTTTTGCTCTGCTAACCAACTGAAAACAGAAGCTTTTATTTGCGGGCTTAAAAACGGCTTTACAGGCATATTTATTCAAAATACTTCTTCACGGCTTGTTTATATTGCTCAAGGAATAGTTTTTTGAAGTATGAAGCATTGTTTTGTTCGTAAAACAGAATTATTCCCTTCTTGTATTCCACCTCATCAACACTACGATACGACAATGGGCAATAATCGCCTGCCAACAATAAAGCATTACCCAAAATTCGTGATGTTCGTTTGTTTCCGTCTTCAAAAGGTTGTATGTATGAAATCATCAAAACTGTGATTAATGCTTTTTCAAGTGGATTTTCGGTATTGTTCACAAGGCTGACCAGTTGCTCCAAAGCTTCTTTGATTTGAAAGGAATTGTCCAGCGGTTTATAGTCTGTTCCAATAATACCAACGAGAGTTTGTCTTACTCCATGCGATACCCCTAAACCTTGCACCAATAAACGGTGTAATTCTTCTATTTTACGTACGGTCAACTCTTTATAAACGCTGGGATTTTCGGTAATGTAATCTAAAGCCGTTTTGTGGTTGATAATCATCTGTGTTTCCTCGAGGGATTTGCCCTTGGCTGATACATTTTCTTTAAGCAACCGCTCAGTATCAAGCAAAGTATAAGTATTGCCTTCGATTTTTGATGATTTCCAAGCAAGTTCAATCGTCAAACGTTCAAATTCCTTACGTAAAATTGTAGGAGACATTTTGGCTTTATTGCTAAGATAGCGCTCATTTAAAACCGCATATTCCTGTTTTTCTTTTGGGGTTAACAGGTTTGACAGGTGGTTCATAATATCAAAATTAAAAAGATTATTGGCTAGTTGGCGGTCATCATTGGCAAAATAAGCTTCAACATCTACATCTTCAAGCAACTTATTTTGAACAGACAGCTTATAAACAGCAGCTCGGGTCGTACCTGTTTTGGTGATTAACCCCTCAGTCATCAACGCGTCTAAATCACGTAAAATTGTCACTTTTGAGCTTTTATCAAATATTTGAGACACAGCATTTTGTATCTGTTCACGGGTAACAGAATCTGATTGTTTGATATAATCCAAAATCACCTCTTGGCGTTTGTTTAACATAGCTTTCACCTTAATCGTTCCATTTTATGTCCCTTATTGTTGCATAATTGCTTCAAAAATGCAACTATTATTAATATTTTTTGAAACTATTTTTTCTCCGTAATTTTAGCTTGCGCGGATAAATAATGCCAAGCTTGGTGCCAACTAATCATAAATACGCTATAAAACGGAAAAATCGAAAGTTCTATATATGAAGACAGTGGGAAAAGACAATGCAAGTCCAAGATATAATCAAATCGCTAATTGTTTCATATAACATTGCTTCGAGCAATATCATTAACCTTTTGGGGATAAGCAAAAAACAAAAGGAAGACATAATTCAACAAGCTTATAGGGACTATCGTCTATACGGAAAGCAAGCTATTATATTTTTATCCGTTTGCACCTCAAGCAGTTTATTTGCTTGGATTTTACACCATACACCCCAAATATGTTATTGGAAGAACAGAGTTGCGCACTTGGGAAAGCGTTATAACCTGATAATTTTGTATTTTTGCCAGCCTGAAACACTATGCGCCCCAAAAATTAATTGTAAAACTTCCTGTTCAGTAAATGGCAAAACAATGCTATAATCTTATTTAGGAATAATCATAAATAGGAGGCAATAATGTGGCAACTGAAAGTTAATGGAATTTTGATGCCAACCATTTATTACTACATTCAAGATGCTTATAAGGCTTGGGATGAAGAAAAAGCCCGAGGGGTAGCTGTTTATTGCGAAATTGTACCTGTGCAGACAAATTAGGGTTGAACAATGTGGAAAAGCAGTAAAATCACCCAGTTAATCAACGATAATTTCCGCAAGTCGTTTCAAGGGGGCAAAGTTATGTTGACAAGAGGCGTCAAGGCGCTACAAAAAGCAGAAATTGCCGAAATCTTACTAAAAGTTTCTCGTTTTAACGATTTCAACGCCAACAACGACCCGTATGGTGAACACGACTTTGGAAGTTTTGCTTATCACGGCAAAAAGATTCTCTGGAAAATCGACTACTACGACAAAGACTATAAATTTGCCAGCGAAAACCCCGCAGACGTAACTAAGACCAATCGTGTGTTGACGATTATGCTGGCGGAGGAGTATTAAAAACGTCTTTGGTAAATAGGGTGCGTATGATTTGTTTCGAGGTATAATGTTCGGTTGTTTCATTGCAGATAGAGTTGTGGTATTCTACATCGGCACGAGGAAATTTAGCCCGATATATATTGAATAAGAAGTAGATAAGAACTTTAAAATCTCTTACTGACATTGCTTTAAGAACAATGTGAAGGTGCACATACGTGTTGCACTCTTTACAGACATTGATTTGTACATTGGGTAAAGTTGTTGCGTCGTTTATTCTGTGTCTGTTCTTAGGATTTATGTGGCTCTGAGACTTCCGTAGACATATCTTTGTTAAGTTCAATAAGTCTTGTTCTGTCGACCTGTTCTCATAAGGGGGAGTTATCGTAACGAAGAAATCAAACAGACTGCTAGCATTAGAACGGTCATCGTCCACGTAATAACTGCACTTATTGTGGAAATTTGGACTATTGAACCACTGTAATTGATTGTCAGATAGAAGGCTTAAACAAGATTGATTTACAGAAGGTTGGTTCTTTTTTCTTATAGGTTTATTTGATTTATAGCAATTTAACCCCTGAGCTTGTGCTAATTTTGAATCGAAGGGGTAATGTTTTACACCGTCTTCATCGGGTAATACTTTTTCAGAATCCTCAGGAATATCTACGTTATAGGGTCTGTAAATCATCTCTTGTTCTTCTCGAATACGCTTAGCGAGTAGTGTATTGTTCATCATCTTCTTAACCTTTCTTTACTTTAAAGTAGGCAAAGTAAAACCCTATATAAGAAGTTGAATTCATCTTACTGCTTGCGCGTATGTGGGATTTACCGTCGACCATACAAAAAATAGAACTAAAAATTTTTCAGATTTTTTCGAAAAAATTACATTACATAAGATTTTTTTTATTCGTTATGATAAATTAAACATTGTCATACGCACAAACCACCCCGATAAAAGGGCAGGCAGACCACAGGCGTAGGGCGTTTTCTTTTTAAACCATTCTCACTAACTCTGCCATAATTCACTCACCTATGTTGTTTCCTCATAGGTGTAGAACAGGTGTTTTTTTGGGGGGCTTTGAGAAAAATGTGATTTTAACGATTTTTTTCGTTTAATTTGCTACTCGGTTTGTTTCCCCCCTCTCGTCACTCGCGCATAAAGCTGTTCGTCGGGGGATGGGGAATTGGTAGAGGGGGAGCCTATTTAGTAGTCTTCTCGACGTAATCCCTATTGCATTGCCATAAGGCAAATATGAATTGACTTTTAATCAATTTTTTTATATAAATTTTGCATAGTTTAGGTGTGATACAAACTGTGTTACTTTAGGTTCGTAATCTTGATTTTAGAAAAATAAAATATATTAAAATCAATATAATGACAGAAAAGTGGATGGGAACCACCCGTTCCGACCAACTTTGTAAGGTGCCTTGTGGGTGCCTTTTTTTATATCTTGAATTTAGTGTTTTATCGGGTGGTTTCGAACCGTGGTTCGAATCAACGCTTCGTTTAACTTCCGTTAAACGCGCTCCCTCGTTTCGGATTTCTAATGTTTCAGAAAACGGATTAATCCTTTTTCTAAAACATAACAAATCTCTCACCTTCGGGCAAAAAACAATTCCCCAAATTGTTTTTTATCCCTCAGCCCGTTCCGACCAACTTTGTAAGGTACCTTGTGGGTGCCTTTTTTCGTATCTTGAATTTAGTGTTTTATCGGGTGGTTTCGAACCGTGGTTCGAATCAACGCTTCGTTTAACTTCCGTTAAACGCGCTCCCTCGTGTCTAAATTACAAAGTTTTCTTAAGAATATATTGATTATTTGCCGTTATTATGGTATAAAATATATAAAAATTGCGTGAAAAATGCGCTTAGGCGTCAAGAACAACGAGAGGAGTTTATTATGGCAGATTATGTAACTTTAGGCAACCTGATAATGAAAAATCCTAAAGCGGCGCTAAGTGCTTTTAAATCATTTAAGCAGGTGTTGAAAAATGATGATAGTAAGAATTTTTCCCTTGCTGAGGCATATAAAACGCTTGGCTATATCATCAAAGGGCAACCTCAATTAGCTAAAGAGGTTTTGGATTCCTTTAACGTTGGTTTACAAAATGAAAATAATGACAAGTTTTCTTTTATGAATGCATACACAATACTTGGCGGTATCATTGAAGAACAACCGCAATTAGCTAAAGAGGTTTTGGAGGCTTTTAAGCTTGGGGTGCAGAATGAGAAGAATAACGGGGATTCCTTGTTTGACGCGTACGAAAATCTACGCTTTATCGTTGAAGAACAACCGCAATCAGCTAAAGAGGTTTTAGAGATTTTTAATGTCGGGTTACAGAATGAAAATAATAATTTCTGGTCTGTTGGAAAAGCATACGAAACGCTTGACTTTATCGTTAAAGCGCAACCGCAATCAGCTAAAGAGGTTTTAGAGCTTTTTAATGTCGGGTTACAGAATAAAAATAATAATTACAGCTCTCTTGAAAAAGCATACGAAATACTTGACTTTATCGTTAAAGCGCAACCGCAATCAGCTAAAGAGGTTTTAGAGATTTTTAATGTCGGGTTACAGAATGAAAATAATAATTACAGCTCTCTTGGAAAAGCATACGAAACGCTTGGCGATATCGTTAGAGCGCAACCGCAATCAGCTAAAAAGGTTTTAGAGTCTTTTAATATCGGGTTACAGAATAAAAAGAATACTTACAGCTCTCTTGGAAAAGCATACGAAACGCTTGGCGATATCGTTAGAGCAAAACCGGAACTAAGCAAGGAAATAACTTATCTTGTTCTTAATAGTGAGAGTTTGGACTGTCCCGAGGCTCTGAAAATTTTGTCTCCGTGTTCCAAAAAAGCAAAGCTCGATGAGTTGTTAAGTCAGGTTAATGAAAACGACTCCCAGCGGCAAGAGAAAACAAACACGCTGAAAGCAGCGTATGCGCTTCGTTTTTCAACCGTAGATGAATTAAAATATGTGTTAGACAAAGAAGACAATGATATGGCAAAAATATCACAAATGCGCTTTTCTGCCCAACAAAGATGTATGAACGTTTTAATGAACGAGCTTGGCAAAGAAACCGGCGTTTCTAAAGAAGAGAGTATGTCATACCGTCTAGCGCCGGATGATAACGATTTATACAAAAACAACAAAGACTGGCTTTTGCCGGCAAGTTTTAAGGCCGCGGAGATTTTCGGGTGTTATTTTCCGTCTTATATCAAGATGGCGGAAAAACATTTATCCATCCACGATGCGGTTTATTGGTTGCCGGAAAAATTACATGCAAACAAAAAAGATAGTTTTGCCTCTTTTGTGCAACGGAATTTGGTTTATATGAACGCGGAAGGAAAAACCGTTGCCCGCCCGCTTGCCGAGATGGAAATTATTTCTAAGAACTGGAACAGCTTAAAACCTGAAGAAGAAAAACTGAAATATAAAGATATTTTGGCGATTTGCCGCAGCAAAAAATATGCGGAGCAAGAATATGATAGGTTTGCCGCCGAAGCGGCAAAATGGGGTGTTAGTGAAGAGCAATACAAAAACTTTGAAAGCGTTTACAAAGCGGGGCTGAGTGTGCCGGAGCCGTTTGACAGCAGCAAAGAATTTAAATTTGGTGCTTATACGGGGCGTTTTTTGCCCAGAGATGATGTCCGCACCGGATTTTTCGGCGGATATACGGACTGTTGCCAACATTTTGACGGGGTGGGCAAAGCTTGCGCCATCTCGACCATCAAAGACCCGTACTCCCAACTTTTTGTGATTGAAAATAAAGACGGACGGATTATTTCCGGCAGTTGGGTTTGGGAAAACACCGAGGGGAAATATCGCGACGTTTGCTTTGATAACATTGAGGCTATCGGCGATTATGAGAAAAACCCGGTGGTCAACAAAATTTATGATATGGTCGGCAAATATCTGACAAATGAAGCGAGTTGCCACAAAGTGACGATTGGCGTGGGGTATCAAGATGCGGATATTTCCAAATATGCCCCAACAGAGAGCATATCGTTGCCTCAAGCTTATGGCGATAAATACAGCGATGCGAAAGGACAGCAGGTTTTACTTTGTGAAAACAAACACGCCTCAGAGCTTGACAAGACGGCGGAAAGCAAGCGCTTTATCCGCGATATTTGCTTTTTGGACGAAGATGCGATGGACAAAGTTTCCGAGCAATGTTTCCCAGAGGGCGACCAGACTTTGATGATGCCGGACAGACCTTCCGGCTTGGCGCTCGTTGACGAATATAAGGGTGTTGTCGGTTACTGCTTGTATGACAAGGATGAAAAACATATTTACGATATGGCAGTTTTGCCGGAATATCGCAAAGATAAAAACGCCTCATCAGGTAAATTGTTTGCCGAAACCATGCGCCGGGTTAAAGAACTTGGCGGCGAGTGGCACGCTGAATTAAGAGATAAGACGACTTATCGCTATTTGGACGTTATGGCCAAACGCGGGCTTGTGACATACGAAACACACGGCGTTGACCGCGAGATGAGCGACGGCAGCAAGGTTTATGCCGTCAGCTTTAAGCCTGTCTCTGATGAACGTACCGCAAAGAGAGAGAGCAATGTTGCCCCCTCTCTTCACGGTTCAACACGAGAATAGAATATTAAGGCAAAACGACCGGTTGGCGGAACACGTTTTCCATAAACGATAGCGTGACATAGCTTAAGACAAACGCTATCAGCGGAGAGGCGACCCAGCCGGACATTAGTTTTAACACCAAGCTCCATTTAATACCCTTACCGCCTTTGGCAAGGCCAATACCGACAATCGCACCTATCACCGCCTGTGTGCTTGAAACCGGAACGGCCGGCAGCGGCGGTAAATCAAGCGAGATAAGGAAATTTTCCAATTTTTGCGATGAAAACAGGATTAATACCAAAGACTGCGATAAAATTACAATCCACGCAACCACAGGCGAAAATGAGAGGACATTTTTACCAACGTTTTTAATGGCTTTTTTTGAATATGTAAAAACACCCACACAAGCGGCCAACGAGCCTAATAAAAACAAAACCTGCACACCGCTTAAGGTATAAAAGCGCCCGAGTTTGAACGGTGTAAAGATACAAGAATCAACAAAAACGCCGACAACGTTAGCCATATTATTCGCTCCCAAAGCGTAACCGCCCAAAGCCGTGGTTAAAATCATTCCCAAACGAATTATCCAGTCTTGCCACAAAATATGGATTTTGCTGTGATGCATAATTTTTTTGACAATAAGATATAAACCGACGGCAATCAAGCCGGAGATTATCGGGCAGAAGACCCAAGAAGCACATATATTCGCAAGCGTCTCGGTATCGGTTTTATTGCCGGTATAGACGTTCCAACCGACAATACCGCCGACGATGGCCTGCGAGATGGAAACGCTGATCCCTGATTTTAACATCAAAACTACGGCAAGCGCTGAGGACAGCGACACGGAAAACGCCGCCGGAAGCGTATCAATGCCACCTAAAGCATTTAAGGTATCCGCCGTGTTTTGCCCGCTTATAACCGAACCCAAAACGATAAAAACACTGGCAATCGTTGCTGCAAAGCTAAAACGGAGCATTTTCGTGCCGACAGCCGTGCCGAAAATATTCGAGGCATCGTTTGCGCCTAACGACCAGCCTAAGAACAAACCGCTTGAAAGAAAAAAGAGATAAGTAAACATCAGCTAAATTTCCCTTTTAATAGCAAAAATCAACAAAGAATCGATACAATCTTCGGCTAAATCGGCAATATCGGCAACTTCTTCAACAAAGGTGTTTATTTGTATTTTACGGGCTAAATCAAGTTCCGAATCGAACACGTTTTTTCTTAATTTAGCCGAGGTTTTATCGCTTTGATGTTCAAGCAGATATACTTTTTTGGAATAATCGCGCAACGTGACCAAATCCCTGAAAAAGGCGCGCGACGAAATTGCCATATTTTCCGCGCAATCGGAAACCTGACGAACAAGCGTTCTGAGCTGTTCATGGTAACATGGCGGAATATCAGGCTGTTCGATATAAAACTTGTGCGCCACTTCATCAAAAAGATTGATAACCCGATCAAGGTTTTCTACCAATTGCAGGATATTTCCGCGCATATCTGGAATAAGGTTCTGCTCATAAAGGCGGCTTTCTATTTCGCGGCGCAATTTATCCGAATCGTGTTCGATTTGTTTGATTTTTTTGCTGGTTTCACGATAGTTTTCGCTACGAAGTTCTTTTAAGTAAATATCGACGGCTTCTTTAAAAACCATTGTCATTTCAATAATTTTATCATGCAGGCGGTCTATAATATGCTCGAGTTCTCTGGTGCGGGCGAATAATGAAATTTTAACGTTAAACATTTATATTTATACCTCTTATCTCAAAAATATCTGAATTTTTTCTGTTTCTATGATTTTAAAAATTACCCACTTTGTCAACATATTTTTTATTTTAAGCTTGCAATTATTTTTTTATACAGTAACTTTTAAGGGTTATATAACATTAATTTTATAGGATGAGAATTATGCACAAAGACAATATTATCACTGTATTGATTTCGGTTATCGCGAGTGTGGTCGTTTCGGTTGCGCTTGCTTCTGTCGTTGCCGGTAAAAGTTCTACTGCCGCAGGCGGTCAGAATATGAATCAGGCTATTGAAGATTATTTGATGAACAATCCGCTTAAGGTACGTGAAGCTTTGGTTTTGGCTGAACAGCAAGAACAAATTGAAGCTCAAAAACGTATTGCCGAAAGCTATAAAGCAAACATCAAAGAACTTAATAACGCTGAAAATTCTCCTTTCGTCGGCCCGAAAAATGCTAAAGTAACGATTGTTGAATTTTTTGACTTTAACTGCGGTTACTGCAAACGTTTAGCTCCGACAATGATGAAAGTTATCAAAGCTAATCCGGATGTTAAGTTTGTCTTTAAGCCGGTTACTTTCCTTGGTTCTTTACCGACCGCCAAAGCTGCCATGGCTGCTCATAAGCAAGGCAAGTTTATAGAAGTTTATGAAGCTTTGCTCACTCATAACGGCCAAATTACTCCGGCTGTTATTGACGAAGTTATTAAATCTGCCGGCTTGGATGTTGCCAAGACAAAAGAGATCATGGAAAGCAAAGAAATCAAAGATGCTTTGGATGATATCACAAACCTTTCTCAGAAAGTCAGCATCCGCGGCGTTCCGACTTTGATTATCAATGGCGAACCTTTACAAGCTATTGACCAAGGTCCGATTCAAAACGCTATCGACAATGCTAAATAGTTTGGTTTGATTTGTTTTGAGGAGCCTTTCGAGGCTCCTTTTTTATGCTTATTTTAAAAAGCTGTTGCAAAAATTATATAAGCGACTAAACTAATGGTGTTTTTGAAAAACTATGGGAGAATTGAATTGATGAAGACATTACTTAAAATGTTAGGGATTATTGTTTTGGGTTCAATCGGGGCGGGTGCCGTGATTTATATGAATGATAATTGCCCGCAAAAACAAGCAAAAGAGCAGGCTAAACTCAACACGGCCATTGCGAAATATATAGAAAACCACCCTAAAGAAATTTTAGAAAAAATTGCCAAGAGCGAAAACTTTGGTGAAACAATTAAGAATTTCTCAGTATCCGATGATGAAGAGCTAAACCAAAAAATTCGGACAATAACGGATGAGGCTGTTAATAACAAAATTGAATTGATTGCACAAAAAGCCAATGAACTTAAAGAAAAAGAAAACGAAGCTAAAGTATCTGAAAACCAGATTTTTATTGACAATTGGGATAAAATTACCAAAAGTGAAGCAGCGCCTTTTGTCGGTCCCAAAGAGGCTCCGGTTGTCGTGGCCGAATTTTTTGACTTTGCCTGCGGACACTGCAAATCTCTGGCTCCGATTGTAGCGCAATTAATCAAGAATAATCCAGATGTCAAGTTTGTCTTTAACCCGCTTTATTTTATCAGCGAACACTCTAATTATGCGGCAACAGCAGCAATGGCAGCGGCTCAAAAAGGAAAATTTCTGGAAGTTTATGAAGGTATTATGACTTTACCGCAAATGAACGAAGAAACGATTAACCAGATTTTGGTTGATGAAGGGCTTGACGTCAATGAAATCAAAAAAATGATGAATGATAAAAAAATCCGCCGCGGTTCGCAGGATATTGACGCTTTATCACAAATTCTCGGTATTAACGGTGTCCCGATGATTTTGATTAACGGTGAAGCTTTTTACGGCAGAAATTTGCAAGATTTTCAAAATAAAATTAACAGTTTGAAAAACTAACTAAAAAAAATCCCCAGCTTAAAAAGCCGGGGATTTTTTTACACAATTTTCTGACTTGCTGTTTTTAAAATACCGTTTGGGGTGCATTTTAAATAAACGAGTGCATTGTCTTCATAAAAATAAATTCCCATATCGCCGATATCGTAGTAATTTAACTCCCGATAACGCAATGGCTCATCTTCTCCGGTATACAGACCGTAAAGCTTATAAATCCCCTCAGTTTTTACAAGCAGAAGCTCATCCGGTGCGCTTTTGCCGCTTAACGGGGTTGTTATGCCAAAGTTTTTATAAAAAAAGCTTTGCACTGTCAGATGTTCTCTTCTGCCGTCTGCCAAAATGCTTAACTGTTTTTTGTCTGCGTTTTCTTCATTTACAAACAATGTTTTTCCTAAACGGTATCCCATTTTTACGGGAGGTTTGTCTTCTGCACAGAGATAATACCAACTTTTAGTATAATTGTCTTTAAATATCAGAAAACCGATGTTTGTTCCCAGAGCCTGTGTAAAGGTTTCGTAGTCTGTTGCGACATACATTTCGTGATTACGAGGATCTATCAGTTCATAGGTTATTTGAGATTTTGTTTTTTTGGAAAAAACATATATTTCGCCTTTATAAAGCTTTATAACTTCTGTCGGCCGACAAAACGGCGCTAACAAGATAAACCCCAAAATTCCGATGACTGCAACAGCACTCCCCAAACACATTTTTGCCGTGACACATAACACGATGCAAACGGCAACAACCAGCAAAAAAGCAATTTTTCGAAAGCTTAGTACGCCCGAATAACCGGTTAGCAATGTCGGTTCCCCAAAACGGGACCAACACCATTCATAATTTGTTTTCATAATGTATATTTTTTAGTTAATAATAATTATTTAGCGATGAAAATATACAAGATTTTTAACTTTTGTCAAGTTTTGTTTCAAAAAAAATCTCTGTGCTTAAAGCACAGAGATTTCTTCATCACCTATAGGAGACAAATCCATTCTTCGGGCAAGAACTTCATATTCCCCGTTTTGATTACAAATCAATGCAATACCTGTTTCTGCATTGCGGGCGGTCAAAACCTTGGCTTTAACAGGAAAACATTTAGCAGACTCCGCAGTGCTGCGATTTAATGCGATGCCGTAAACCTCAAATTTTCCATGATATTCCACCACGAAATAATCATCAATTTGTAAAGGAACATCTTCACCTGTTTGCAAATAGCAACTGTCTACCTGAAAATAGAGATTATCAGCCGGTATTTCCATCGCAAAGCCATCATTCAAGGCCAATAACAGTCCTTCTTTCGGGGAAAAGAGTGTTGGTTTAATCCTTTTACCCAATTTAATCAACTCATTATCAGCATAACTGGTTAAATACCAATTTTTCTCACCATAAGGGCGGTACATTAAATTTTTTTGTGTTTCCAAAAACTTTGCCGCATAATTTGCAACTTTGCAGAAAGTTGTTCCTTTGCTTCTTGGCAATTCTTCTGGTCCTACCGGTTCCTGCTCGATCATCTCCAGAAGAAAATATCCCCCTCTTTCCAAAACATATACTTTGTAAGAGGTGAAATTTCTTCGAATATAAAAGCAGTCTTTGGCACAACAAAGCTCTATGAGATCCAGATAAACTATAATCAGAATCGGAATACTGAAAAGAGTAGAGAATATTATATTCCCTTCACACGCATAGAGTACTATCACCACCAGACCAATCAGAGCAATCAACGAAGCATCTAAAATTTTTCTGTACGCAGAGAGGCGACCTAATTCCTGCCATCGCCATAAAGTTTTTTTCTTCATAATTTATATTTTTTTAATTAACAAAATAATTTTTTAGTATGGGTAGTATATGCGAAACATTTTTTTTGTCAAGTTTTTTATATAAAAAATCCCCCTGCCCGAAAAACGGGCGGAGGATTTTTAATTAACCAATGGTTGGGGCTTTTAAGCTTATACGCACCTGCAGCTCTTGTTCTGCCGTTTCACTTGCTAAAACAAGCACTTTGCTGTTTTCCTTTAGAACCACCACTGAGGGTGATACGACGGCAAACATAGGCAAAGCGCAATTCTCGCTATTTTCCATAGCGGAATACAAAGTATATGTCTCTTCATTTTTTAAGAGCACATATGTATCGCTCCAGTGCAATACATCCGGCAATTTTGCATTTGACTTTACCACAACTTCCTTGAGGCCTGTTATGTGACGTTTACTGCTTATGACATATAAACCGTCTTTTAAGGTAAAGTATTGGTCACATTCAAAACTTTGAAAACCGTTAACATATTGTAAAAAGCTGACTTTTTGTTTTCCGGTTATTGAATCTTTGAATGCGTAGACTGTATCGCCTATCCGTTTGCCAAGCCGCTGAGGCTCTTTATGAAATTCGCTAAAATAAAACCATTCTTCATCTTTTTGATAAAGAAAATACACATTTTCTTGTTTAATGTAGCGATCGGCTTTGATTGACCAGTTTTTTTCACCTAGTACTTCTATGAAAAATTTGTTTTTTTGTTCATAGACAAAAACTTTCGCAAAAGCTTCGTTTTCAAGTTCTATTTCAAACGCGTCATATGGCATTATGACTTGTCGGAGTATGAATATCACCACCAACAAAACAGGCACAACCCATAGAAAACCAAAGAGTTCCGGCATACTCGTCATCACCCAAGTACAACAGCCCAGCACCCCAAACAAAAACAGATTTTCGAACTTTAATACGGCTTTCCAAGCCGACAAGTTAAGTAAACGACTTGGTCGCATTTTTTTAAAAGTCTTCATAAAACAATAATTTAAATTAATAATAACGTTATCGAGGGTATTTTGACATGATTTTATTTTTTGTCAAGCCTTATTTTATATTTTCGCTTAAACTCAGCCATTTTTCTTCGGTTTCAAGGATTTTTTGCTCTATTTCGTGAAGATTTTTGTTTAATGAGGCGATATCTTTGCCGGAAGCGGTGGCAAATTTGGACAAAATTTCAACTTTATCTTCTTCCAATTTAGACAAATCACGCTCGATTTCGCGCAGTTTTGCCCTAATTATGCGGTCATCTTTATTGCTTTTTGGGGGTGTTTGGCGCTCATTTGGCGCTGCTTTGGGGTGCGTTTGGCGCTCATTTGGCGCGCTTTTGGAGAGCAAAAAGCGACGATATTCTTCCAAGTCTCCGTCAAAGGCGGTTAAGGTATGATTATGCACCAGCCACAAAGTGTCGGCAACCTGACTTAGGAGGTTAAAATCGTGAGAAATTAAAATCACGGCACCGGCGTAAGCGTTGATGGCGTCGGCAAGTGCGGTGCGGCCGGTCATATCCAGATGATTGGTCGGCTCGTCAAAAATTAACAATTCGGGCGCGTTTAAGTTTATTTTGGCAAATAACAGACGTGTTTTTTCTCCGCCGGAAAGCGCAGAGATTTTGGTTATGGCTTTTTCCTGCTCTAAACCGAAGTTGCCTAAATAGGCTCGAATGATTTTTTCGGGCAGGTCTGGCGTTAAAGATTGCATATATTCGGTCGGGGTTAGTTCCTCGGGCAGCTCCTCGGCTTGATTTTGGTTAAAATAGCCGATTTTGAGTTTGCCGGACTTTTTCATTGTTCCCTCTAAGAGGGGAAGACGGTCGGAAAGCATTTTCACCAGAGTTGATTTACCGTTGCCGTTTTTGCCCAAAAGCGCGATACGGTCATCTTGGTTGATACAAAAATTGAGTTTTTTTAACACCGGCACCCCGTTATAACCGGTTGAGACATTTTCCACCGTGATTAACGGCGAGGGCAACGGTTTGAGGTCTGAGAAGATGAAGCGGCTGGCTTTATCTCGGGCGATTTCGGGAATATCCTGCATTTTTTCAAGCATTTTTATCCGGCTTTGCGCTTGGCGGGCTTTTGAGGCTTTATAGCGAAACCGGTCAACATAAGACTGCAGATGAGCGCGGCGGTCATCCTGCTTTTTTTGCGCTTTTTCCGCAAGCTCTATTTTTTGCGCATATTGACGGGCAAAACTATCATAATTGCCGCGATAAAGCGCCAGCTTTTGCCCCTCGAAATGGAGAATACTTTGGCAGATTTCATTTAGAAAATCCCTATCGTGACTAATCAGCAGGATTGTGCCGCGATATTTTTTGAGATAATTTTCCAACCAGACCACCGCTTCTATGTCCAAGTGGTTGGTCGGCTCGTCTAAAAACAGAATATCCGAATATTGAAACAGGGCGCCTGCCAGATTTAAGCGCATTTGCCACCCGCCGGAAAAATCTTTGACAGGCTTTATCAAATCCTCTTGATTAAAACCTAAGCCTTTTAAGATTTCTGCCGTTCTCGCCTCTGCCGAATCGGCCTCGATGAGGCGCAGCTGTTCAAATATTTCGGGTAGTTCCTCGGGAGCGGCGGTTTGGGCTTTTTCTCTTAGAGCTTTAAGGCGCTTATCTTTATCCAACACATAATTTAAGATAGATTTATGCAAGTCCTCTGCTTTGATTTCCTGCTCAACAAAGGCTTTGAAGTGCTTTTGCGGAATAAAAACCTGACCTTGGCTGACCTCGTGTTTTTCCGCCAAGACCTTAAACAGAGTGGTTTTGCCACAGCCGTTATGGCCGACGATACCTAATTTTTCACCGTCGGGGATTTGTGCGGAGGCGTTTTCCAGAAGAATTTTATTTGCTATTTGCACGGTGATGTTATCAAGATTTATCATTTTTGTTCCTTAATTATAGCGAGGGCGGCGGTTTTTATATAATGTGTCCAGCTCATAAAAACCAAGCGGTGCGGTGATATTTTGATTTAAGACCTCAGAGGCGGCTTCGGGCGAAAAATAATACTCAGAAAAACCGGCGGGGAGATTTTCCACAACAGGCAGAGGAACATCGGCAAGCGGGCTTTCTTGCATCCGCTTTTTTAAGCGGGGCAGAAAACGGCGCATGGTTGTATCGTCTTTGATGTCATTTTCGTTATGGAAAAAATAATAAGAAAAATCTATCGGCGTTCCCTCGGGGTGTCCCCTGCCCTTTTTATAGAGAAATTCGGCAAAAGACTTGATGATATAATGATTTATCCGCGCTTTATCAGCGGAAATGTGCATATCAAGCATAAAGTTCACCGGCTTGTGATATTCATTAACCGAGGCGCCGTTGACACGGACATAGTGATTTGAACCGAACGCTTTAAAATCTATCACCGACTTGGGGCGAACAATTGACTTAACGGTGTGGTTTAAGAAACGGCCGTGGGAGGTAAAAAACTCGGTCATCAGCCCCATCTTTCTTGTGAAAGCGCCTGAATCACCATAGTTTAACCAATGCAGGCTAACCTCAGCGGCGTCATCAAACTCTTTTAAGAAGGCGGTCATTGTGTGTTTTTTTAACGGTACCATATATTCGTCAATATCAATAAAAGCAAGCCAAGTTGTTTTGTCTTTATATTCAGACACGACTTTTTCATAACAGGTTAACTGCTTGTTTTTCCCGCTCATTTTGATATACGTTATCAAACCGCTGTTGATATAGGGGGTGAGATATTCTTTAACGTTATCCGTGCTGTCATTATCACAAAGATAAAAATGCTCAACGCCGACCAAGCGGTGATATTCGAGCCATTCTTTTAAGTAAGGCTTTTCGTTTTTCATAATTGCCGCGACGCTTAAAAAATATGCGGGGCGTTGAAAATGCCTGATTAAAAAGAAGGCGCTCAGCATGATCAAGATTATGGCGGGGATAGCGTATTTTCTCATTTTTTAAGCAAAATTTTCCATAATATTATGCTTGTTTTTGGGGTCTTTGACAAGCATGGTGGTTACGGGAGCCGATGAATATTTTTGAAATAACAGGCCGTGTCCCAAGCATAAGCCAAAATCAATATTAAAATCAGTTTGGCAATTGTTTAAGTACTCGGCTTGAGATTTCGGGTCACACGAAAGACCTTTCATTTCTGATGACAATTCGGAAGCTTCCAGTTTTGATTCCTTACAATTAACGCTTAAAACCTCTATTCCCTCGCTTTCGAGCAAGGTTTTGAGCTTGAGGGCGGCGGCGTCAACCGAGAAGCAATTAGCCAGCCCTATTTTTTTATAACCGCTCAGCTTAATAAAGTTAATCAGCTCTTGTAAGCGAGAAGCGCTGCGGGTTTGGTTTGTTTTTAACATAAATTCAACGTCTTCTTTGCTATAATGTCCTTTTTCCATGGTCGTCCTTTAAAAAAATAGGCTCGATTAAACAATTTTGTTGAAATAAAATTTAATTTATAATTTGTGTGCTTCGCACGAGTCGTGGATTACCACGCGTATGAGCCTTACGGCAACGCTCGTAATGACTCGGGGTGAGCTGTGTCTTTCAACAAAATTGTTTAACTTAGCTAAAAAATATTAACAGTTCGTCAGTTATAGTATAACAACTTTAAAATAATACAAGACTTTTGAACGGTGTTATTCTATGATTATAGTGGATTTATCAGATGAGATAGGGAAAAAATGAGTAAATTTTTATCTTTCTGGCCTTTGAGCGCTTATAATGCGGCGGCTTTTTTGCGGTCACAATTGTTTTTATTGCCGGTGTTGTTGTTTTTTTATCAGGAAAACGGGTTAAGTGTCGGTGATTTTTATCTTATTCAGGGGCTGATTGTCTTTTTTGCCTTTTTGTTTGAAATTCCCGCCGGATATTTGGGAGATATTTTCCCGAGAAAATATATTTTAATCACGGCGTATTCGTTGTTTTTGTGCCGATTGTTTTTATGGATTTTTTTTAGAGGGTTTGAGGTTATTTTAATCGGTGAGTTTTTTTATGCTTGCTCCAAGGCTTGTTTTGACTCGGTTTCGTCTTCGTTTATTTATGACATTTTGAAAAAAAACGGCGAAGAAAAAAAGATGGTCAAGGCTTATTCCAACTTTAACGCCGCGATGTATATCGGGACGGGAATCGCCGCACTTTTGGGCGCCGGACTTTATGAAAAATTTGGTTCGCAGGTTTTGCTGATTGCCGAGTTTGTGATTTATTCGGCGGCGGTGCTGCTGCTTGCAATGCTGCCGAATGCGCATATTCCGGCCAAGGTAACACTCGGATTTAAGGAAAGAATTAAGAAATTTTGGGTGGCGGTGCGCTATATTTTAAAATCACGGAAATACTGTTATTTTGTGTTGTTTTCGGGATTTATGGTCGGGGTGTCGCACTTTTTCTTTTGGAGTTTTCAGCCATTAATGAAAGCTTCGGGGATTAACCCGAAAGTATCGCTCACGGATTTGGCTGACAGCGTCGGCTGGGACGCCAGAGTTTTCGGGGAGACGGTTTGGAATTATCTTTTGGCGCTTGACTGGCTTGACTATATTAAAGTGATGGGCGTGGTGATTTTTATCAACAACGTTCTTCGCTCGTCTTTTAGCTATTTTGCGGCAGGAGTTGCCAAAAGGGTGTCGTTGTTTGTGTTGGGCAATATTTCATTTGTGATGGAAATTATCGGCTGCGGGCTGTCTTTTTGGTTAATGAAAATGGGACATATCAGTCCGGTGCAATGTTTGGCGTTTATTGTCTTTTTGTGTGTTTGTATCGGGATTCAGCTGATGTTTACCATTACTCATATCAGTAGATTACATCGGCTCATTAACCCTAAAATCAGGTCATTATCATCGTCGGTGAATATGATGACGGGACGGCTTTTAACCTCGTTTATGCTGATGGCGCCGAAGTTTTTATTAAAACACCAAGAGGGGGCCGCGGGGGTTAAGGTGATTGATATTTTTTGGATTTACGCGATTGTGTTTGTGCCGGTCGGGTGTTATTTTATTTATAAAATTTATAAATATAACGTCAGGGGCGATAATGCGCTTTTAAATGCCGGCAGCGCAAAGGACTAACGTTATGCGGCGGATATGGTTTTTGGCGTTTTTTTTATTGATGAGGGTTTTGCCTGTTCAATGTGCTGATATTTCGCTTAAAATCTCAGCGGAAGAAGGTTGGACGGCCTGGGGCGATTATATCTTAGGGCAAGATTTGAAACAGGGATTTGAGAAGCTGAACTATTCGGTTGAGCCGTCTTATATCGGCAATTTTTACCCTAAAGGGAGTGAGGATTGTTTGATTGATGTTTATATGCACGGGTTTGTGCCGTTTAATATTCCGTTAAAAAAAGGGAAAACGAACGTGCTTTATCTTTATTATCCGCTGGAAACGGCACAAAGTTCTAAATACCGGAATTTAAAAGACGTGCAAGAGCCGGCGTGGTATTCGCTTCAAACGGAATTATGGGATTTTGATGTGATTGCGGTTGCTTCGCCGACTTATATGAAAGAAATTGAGAAGTTAGGGATTAAGACGGTATTTGCGCCACAGTTTACTAACCCTGATAAGTTTTTTTATGAATATGACAAAGACAAAGCTTTTGATATTTTATTTGTGGGGCGGCCGGGGTATGAACGTATCAGCGCTCAATGGGCGCTTGACAACGGGTTTGATGTGGCGCTTTTCGGCAGTGGGTGGCAGAATACGGCGTTTGCCGACCACTTTAAAGGAGATTATATTGATAACAACGAACTGCATACTTATTATGCTTCGGCGAAGATTGTCTTAAACGACACCAGAGAGGATATGAAAAAAGCGGGGTTTATCAGCAATCGGGTGTTTGATGTGACGGCAAGCGGCGGTTTTCTTATCTCGGATTATATGAAAGAGATTGAGGATTTTTATGGGGACGCTATCCCGATGTTTCAAACCAAAGAGGAGTTAAAAGGGCTTCTTGATTATTATCTTAAGCACCCTGAGGAACGGGCTGAGAAAGCCAAAGCGGCGCAAGAGATTACCTTAAAGTATTTTACCAATACGGCGGTAGCGGACAGTATTCTTAAAGCGGTGCAAGAGGTCAGAGCTAAGAAAGGGGAGCTTGATTTTCATAAAATTGCGATTAAAAGCCCGTGGGGCGAAAACAATTATGCGCTGGGGGATTATTGGCTCGGGCTTGATTTGGAAAAAGGACTTAGAGAGAATGGGGTCGAGGTTAAAAACTACTATTATAACGGGGGATTTGGCGTTGATGATTTTTATGAGCAAGCGGGTAATTTGCTTTATTTGCAATTTAAGTATAACCATATTATGAAAGAAGACGAGCGTAAAAATAAAATTATGTATCTTTATTTTCCGACGTTTGTGCCGAAGCGGGGGAAGTTTAAGAACGGAGAGGAGAAGTTTTTATATAACACTGATGCTTTTTTGGACAATGAGCTTGAGTATTTTGATTTGATTGCGACACCGGCGAAAAGAACGTTTGAAGAACTTAAAGAACAAGGGTACAAGACGGTGTTTGTGCCACAGTTTACCAACGCGGATAAGTTTAAGCGAGAGGCGGTGGAAGATTTAAAAACAGATTTATTATTTGTCGGCTCTACCTGGTATGAGCGGGTCAGCGCAAAATATGCGGCTGAGCTTGGCTATAACTTAGCGGTTTACGGTTTGAAATGGGAAGGAAAGATTGATAAAAAATTTATTAAGGGGACGTTTATTGATAATCGGGAGTTAAACAAATATTATTCTTCCGCCAAAATTGTTTTAAGCGATCATGCAGATGATTTGGGCGAGATGGGGCTGGTGATTAACCGGATTTATGATGCGACGGCGGCGGGGACGATGGTTATTTCCAAGTACAGCCCGTATATTGAGGAGATTTTCGGCGACAGCGTGCCGATGTTTAAGACTAAAGAGGAGTTTGAAGCGCTGGTTGATTTTTATTTGGCGCACAATGAGGAAAGGGAAAAGAAAGCCAAGGCGGCACAAAAAATTACGTTTCAAGGATATACCAACAAAATTATCGGGGCTAAATTTAAGGAACTTTTTTATCTTTTAGAGAAGGAGAAGCAATGAAAAAAATAATTGTTGTTACGCTTTTGGGGTTATTTATGGCGGGATGTATTTTATATGCCTTTGGGGGACATTTTTTTGATGACAAAGATGTTATTTACTTAAATGCGAATGACGAAGGGGCTTATTTAGAACTGCAAAAATTAAAGACAGCGTTAAAAAAGGAAGGGAAGCACGTTGTTTTATCTGAGGCGGGGGATTTTAAGAGCGGAGAGATTAACCTTTATGCAAGCTCGGAGGGGAAAGAGTTGCCGAAGGTTTTAGATTTGGGGGCGATAAACTTTTTGTGGATTGAACGGCTTTCTGATATGTGGGCGCTGGAAAAGCTCAAAGATTTTGATGTGATTGTGGTGAAAAATCACCCGTTGTTTTCTCATCTTAAGGCGGTTAACGTCAGGACGGCGTATATTCCGGCGCCGGTTGACGCAGCCAAATTAAATACTCGTTTTAAGGCAACGGGCAAAGCGGCGTATTGGGGAGATGCGGACGGGTTTTCTTTAGCGCTTTATCTGGCGGGGAAAAACGGTTTTAGCGTTGATCTTTACGGGGAAGGTTTTGAAAAGGTTTGGCCCAAAGATGAAATCAAGGGGAAAAGCGAAGATTTGACTGATTTTCGGGCTTATGATTTTGTGCTGGTTGACCAAAGCGATGAAGATATTCGTGATGAAGTTGTCAATCAAAAGATTATGCAAATTATTGAAGGCGGCGGGGTGCCGCTGGTGCGGTATAATGTGGGGCTGGAGAGGCTTTTTAGCAACAGCGTTTTGATGTATGCCAGTGAAGATGATTTTGCGGTGCAATTTAATAAATTTATCGCTTCGGAGGCTATTGAGCAACAAAGAAAGAACCTCTTTAGAGCCTCACAACAATTCAACAGCCGGAGCACAGCGCTAAAGTTTATTGAACTCTTTGATATTATGCAAAGAAAAAGAATTTAGTTTTCGTAAGTGAGTTTGCCGTCTTTGAGGGTGGCGGTGCCGCCTAAGGGAATGGTTAAGAGCGGGGCGGAGTGTCCAAAGTCGACATTTGCCAAGATAGGCAAATCTTTGAGTTCAGACTTTGTATTTAAGATAAACTCAAGTCCCTCTCTCGTGACTTTGGAGCCTTTTTGGAAACGGCCGATAACCAAAGCTTTGACGTTTTTAAAATCCGGCTGATGGATAAGGGCTTGGAGATTGCGCTCAAACTCCGGCAAAGAACAGCCTTCGGTATCTTCTATAAACAATATAGTGTCTTTTGGGAAAGCCGGGCGAAACTCTGTGCCTAACAGCAGATTAAACGTGCCGAGGTTGCCGCCGATGATGGTGCCTGAAGCGCTGCCGTTATGGATATTCCAATATCCCTCGTTTGCTTCAAACTCACGTTTTTCCTGATCTATAAACCACAAATCATCGCTCCAGATTTCGGACGGCGTTATGGTATCTTTGCCATCAGTGACAAGCATTTTGGCAAAGTGCGCAAAGGTATAGTCACACCCGTATTTCATCCCCAGCGAGCTGAAATGGGGGCCATAATAGACGACTAAGCCGGTTTTAGAAAGAATTGCATTTTCAAGCGCGGTGATGTCGGAAAAGCCGCAAAAGATTTTCGGATTATTTTTTATCAACTCATAATCAAGATATTTCAGGAGTTGGTTAGAGTTGGCGCCGCCGATGATTGTCATTACCGCTTTAACGCTTTTATCAGAAAAGGCGGTATGGATATCTTCAACACGCTTTTGGATTGAGGAAGATCCCATATAGTCCCAGTTTTCATCTATCGTGTTGGGAGCAAAAACAACCTTTAACCCTAAACTTTCAAGCCGAGATTTGGCGATTTCGCGCGCGTCTTTGCCGATAATTTTTATGCCCCGCGCCGGAGCGATGACCATAACTTTATCGCCTTTTTTCAATTTTTCGGGTATGATTTTTTGCATTGTTTTCTCCTTTATTTTGTTGTCTGTTCCATATCTTCAAGCCAATGGACTTGGAGCATGGTGACCGGTTTTATATCTGTTGCGGCATAAACGCGGCGACGAATCTGGCCGCGGATAAAATCTTCGGCGGCGTTACGGTTCGGGTGTTCGGCAATTTTATTTTCTATCAAGGGCAGGACTTGGCTCATAATCTCTTGCTTTAAGACATACCATTCGTTTTCTTCCAAGATGTCGATTGAATCAAAATCAAGAGATTGGAGCGTGTTTTCCTTGCTGATGACGGCGCTTATGAACAGCGAACAGTTAAACATAATGCGGCGACGGTTTTTGACTAACTCCGAGCCTAAAGCTACCGAGCGGCGACGGTCTATGCCCATAATATCGGCAACGATTTGCTCTTTTAATTCAATTTTATTATCTTTGTATAAGCATATATCCCCGTTTTGGGCGGAAAAGACATCTTTAACGCCGCAACTCAACGCGAAACGCTTATGTTCACGGATAAACTTTTTATCGCCGTGTACGGGAAGAACGATTTTCGGATTTAAAAGCTCGTACATGGCTTTTAGGTCCTTTTTGCAGGCATGGCCAGAGGTATGTACCAAATAATCTTCCTCGGTGACGAGATGAGCGCCTTTGGCCAAGATCTTTTCTTGCATACGTTCGATTTTATCTTCATTGCCGGGGATTATTTTGGAAGAGAAAATAACGTTATCTTCCGCGCCTAGCTTGATGTATTTATTTTCATCATTGGCAATCATCGTCATAGCGCTGCGATAGTTGGCTTGCGAACCGGTGCAGATATAGAGGGCTTTATCTGAAGTGATACCATCCACCTCGTCGATAGTGTGGAGGTCGGTATAGTCTTGAAGATAACCGCAATTTTTGGCAATTTTAACATTGGTTGCCAAGCTTCTGCCGACGGTGACCGGTGTTCTGCCGGCGGCGCGCGCGGCCATAATCAGACTTTCCAAGCGCATAATGTTTGAAGCAAAACAGGTGGCAACGATTCCGCCTTGCATTTCGGGAATAATTTTTAAGAGATTATTGCGCACGTCTTCTTCGCTGGCCTGCGGCTCATCTACCATCACGTTGGTTGAATCACAAACAAAAATATCCACGCCGACTTTCGCTGCTCTTTCTAAGGAAGGGAAATCCGTTTTAACCATGGCGAGCTTATTATCATCAAAGCGCCAGTCTGTGGCGTGCATAATGTTGCCGTAGGGGGTTTTGATAAACAGAGCAGAGGTTTCAGGAATCGAGTGGGCTATCGGGATAAACTCCACCTCAAAGCCTTCGAGCGTGACTTTGCGGTCTTTATTAACAGAGTTCAACGGGACAAGATTTTGCATTTTATATTCGCTTAAGCGTTCTTTTATCAGCCCCAAGGAGAAATCCGTCGCATAGACGGGACACTGCAACGACGGCCAGATTTGGGCGATTGCGCCTAAATGGTCTTCATGGCCATGGGTGATAAAGAGACCTAAAATATCTTCGCGATAATTTTCCAAAAATTCGGGCGAAGCGTAACACATATCCATTCCGGGGAAATCATCATTTAAAAACCCGAAGCCTGCGTCCACAACAATCAGCTTGCCGTTAACGGCATAGACAAACATATTCATTCCGATTTCATCGGCGCCGCCCAAGGGGAGAAAATATATTCCTTTTTTATTAAAATCATTCATTTTTTATTTTCCTTTTTAACTAAATAAATCTCCGGCAAGTATACGTTCTGTTCCTTTATCTGTTTTTAATATCAAATAAGCGTTGTCGTCAAGCGTTAAAAATATTCCGGTTTTATCTGTTTTCTCGTTTTTTACGGTTATTGTTTGGTTTAAGTTCAGCGCCAGCGACAGCCATTCTTCTTTTAGGGAGGTAAAACCGTTTTCTTGATAGAAAAGAAGGTCTTTGGCAAATTCTTGTAAGAGATAGCGCAAAAAATCCGTCCGGTCAAGTATTATCGCATTTTCTTTTAAGGACGTTGCCTGATAGGCGGCATTTTCAAGCAAAGGCGCGGAAACGATATTGACACCGATGCCTATTGCCCATAAATCGTCTTTGATATTCTCAAACAAAATCCCCGATATTTTTTTATTATTTAAAAACACATCGTTAGGCCATTTGATTTTGACGGAGCTTTGAGGAGAGAGCGAGAGAATGGTTTTAGCCAGACTTAGGCCGATGATACAGACATAGCGGCTTAAGTCTTGCGGGGGGATATGTTGGGTTAAGGTGAAATAGAGGTTTCCTTCCTGTTCGTGCCAGATATGGCCGCGGCGCCCCCTGCCCTTGGTTTGACGGATGGCACTTAAAGCAACCGGCGTTTCATCCGTGATGAGATTTTTTATTTCATCATTGGTGGAGGTGACGAGCGGGGTTTCATACCACTGCCAGAGGGCGATTTTTTCTTTACAGGTATAGGACATAAAACATATCTTTCATGGTTTCAATGATATTAAACGGATTAAAGACAGAAAGTGCCAGGCAGAGAATATTTAAGAAAATATAGAATATCAGGAGTTTATTTTCCGTGTCATAGATTTTTATGCGATGTTCAAAATAGGCGGCTTTTATCATCTCCAAACAAGCTTTGGCCAGAATGAGCCAGAAAAATAAAATTATGCCGAGGCTTATATAGCTTTTTTGACTGATAAGCCCGTTGATGATGTTCATTTCGGCTAAAAAACCGGCTAAAGGCGGAATACCGATTAAGGAAAAAAGGCTGACAATCAGGATTGCTGCCGTATAGGGTTTATTTTCGGCAAGGCCGGACAGTGCGGCGGTTGTGGTCAGATATTCACCGCGGCTTTTTATGCTATAAAAAACCAGATACATCCCGTTAAAAGCCATAACGGATATTAAACCGATCAGAAACGCGGCAAAGGTTGTTTCTGCTTTAAAATATGACAATAACAATAGCATAACGCCCAAATAACAGGTTTTAGCATAAGCGTTTATGCGATATAAATTAATGCGGGCGTTTGTTCCCAAAGCGCCAAAAATGACTGACAACAAAGCTAAAACAACATAAGCGGAGGAAAATTCCGTTTGCAACGGGGGGAAAACTTTTAGATTCAGCTTAATCAATATGCCGAAAAGAGCCAGCGGCAGGATTACTGCGAAATAGTGACTTACGGGAAGGATACTCTTGCCGGCTTTGTCTTCCATGGTTATATGAAACGGAACAATTCCCAGAGCATATAAAAAAGGGATAATAATGAAAACTGCCGAAAGATAGCAAGTGAGCGAATTTGACTGTTCCATTAACAGTTTTTGTGCCGTTTGATAGGAAAGCGGGGCTTTTGCCAGCCATGAGAGGTATGAAACACCGGCTCCGAACAAGAGTATGATTGCAAGCGATATAAAGAAAATCCGCATGGTGTCGGGGGTGTGTTTTTTGTCATAACCTATTCCTAATAAACGTTGGTTAATCAGCGCTAAAAAGATATAAAGCGCAAACAGCGTGGGCAAATTTGTTGTTTCCAACATTGTTTTTAAGCATAACAGAGCCAGAAGAATTAAGGCGTAAAAATGACAACCTATACGATTTTTAGAATTAAACCAACAGGCTGACAGCCCGAGGACAATATAGGCAAAAAATCCCGTTATCAGATAAAACAAAAGCGTATATGAGTTTGGCGATAAAACCGACGTGAAGGTTTTATCATAATATAAAACAGAAAAAAAGACAGAACAGAGCAGCCAAAATTTTGATACGGCGGCATAAGCTCTGGCTTTTTCAATTTTGGCCAAATACAGCCCCAGTAAATGCAAAAGGCCTGTTAGCAGAGATATTTCCGGAAGAGCGTAGATTACAGTTTTGAGCATTTATCCTCCGTTAAAAACAAACCACAACGGTTTTATGAATGAAAAGAATAATACGGCAAGGCTTATCATACAGATCATAAAATGCGTTTCGGACAAGTCTATATTTTTGGTGTTGGCGCAGGCGGCATAGTTTTTATCTTTCAGGCGGTATAATTCTTCTAACAGAGCCAAAGCAACGATAAACATTGAAAGCATGACAAGAATTCCTACCAGCAGACTGTAATTAAAAATTTCTGAAACGATAATAAAATTATTCCAAAACAACGGCGTTACCGGCAAGCCGATGGCTGCCAGAACAAACAAAGAAAGACATTTTGAGGCTTTGGGCATATAACACAATATCCCCTGCCCGAGGTTAAGTTGTTTTTTCATTTCCTCGATATGGCTTAGTAAAAGCGAAATAACGGTTATGATAATGGTATAGGCAAACAACGAATAACCGATATTTTGTTTGAGCGCACTTGTGGGCAGAAAAACGCCGATCAGATATAATAAGCAATAGACTGTTGTGTAGGCAAACAGCTTATAGCGGATTTCTTTATGGCTTAAGCTGATTAAAGAGATAAACAACATTGTTATAATACAGGCGGCTTCAAAAAGCGGAGCGTAGCGACCGATTGTTGCGGGAACGGTATTGGGCCAAAAGCGCATAAAACCATATAAGCCTGAAAGGGGGACTAAGTTTGAAGCTAAAAAGACCAAAGGATTTTTCAGAGTGGCATTAATTGATGCCATCCAATAATGAAACGGCCAAACCGGAAGCCTTGAAATAAACGCAAAGAAAATTGACAGCCAAACGATATACTGTATATTTCCTTGCAGATTGATATGGCTTATCGTATTGAGCGGGATATTGCCGCCTTTTATGCCGTATATCATCATCAAAGCTAAAAACAACACTGTTGCCCCGATCAGGTTGTATATACTGAAACGCTTGAAGATATTTTTTTTATTTTGATTACCTGAGGTGCTGACAAGAATAATCAATGGCATACTTAAGGCCGCAAAGAAGATATAAAACGAAAAGAGGTCTGCGGCAAAAAAATAACCGTGTAATAAACTTATAAACATAAGCTCTGAAGCCAGCAAGGTTTTGGCCCGCGCGGCGGTTCTGCTGATGCAGATAACGGCGATTAAAAAGGACAGATTAATACTTAAGGCCAATATCATGGAAAAAATATCCGCGCCTAACAGAATATCTATTTCGGGGGCATTTAACCAACGGTATTTTTCAATCAACTGAATACCGTTTTTTTCAATATCAAAAAATGAAAAAACGTATAGCTGAAAAGCCAACTCGGCCAGTATGGTCCATATCGACACGCGGTACACATTATCTACGGCGTAATACCGATCATTTTTTGCCGTTATCACAAACAGCGCCCCGATAAACGGAATAAGAATAAGCAATAACAACAAATAATCAGTCATAGCTTTATTCCTTTATAAAACGCGGCTATAAACAACGCCACACCTAAAATGAAGTAGAAAACCGCCGTATTTTTTTTATTTAATTGCAAAAACAAAGAGATTCCCATACGATCAAGCCTTTCCATAAAAGCTGTGATGACTTTTTCGGATAAAAACAAATCAACCATCAGCCAGAGAATCCGGCTTATATGAATAAAAGGTGCGACAAATATCCGCCAAAACAGGCTTCGTTGCATTTCCTGCTGTTGGAATCCGGCTATTTTATAGAAATTCGCGGCATATTTTCCCAGAGGCGTGGCGGCCAGAAGAAGAAAAGATGAAGCAAAAACGGCTATTTCCTTTGTTTTATCTTTATAAAAATAAAATCCGGCCAGAAGTATTCCCGCATTAACGACAAAAGAAAGAAAACGCATGGGATTGGGCAACAAAGAATCCAAACGACGGGATATGGTTGATTTGTATATTTGGCTGATGACTAGACTTATTGCCATGACTAAAATGGCCGAGCAGACAAACAACAACGGATACGACAACGTTGTTGAGAGCCGGTGCATTAAAGTTAAAAACAGAGCCGATAAGAGTGTTATTTCCGCAAACAGCGTTTTTAAGGCCAGAGCATTGGTTTCATTTCCGTTTACCATATGAGTTATATCATCTTCCCTGTTTTGATAGAGATAAATTTTAAAGAAGAACTGGTTAAACAAATAAACAGCAATAATCAGCAAAGAGACAGATGACTGCCAGACGAATCCGTTTTGACTAAAAATGCCCATTAGAAGCCCTAAAAAGCTCATATTCAGACAGACCATCTTTTTGCGAAGATATTTTTGCACGATAAAACCTGAGATTCCGGCTGAAAAAGTCAGAACGGCCATTATTTTAAACAACGGATAAAAAAACGGCGAAACAATCAGCAGATTATACAGTTTTAGAAGTAACAAGACACCGGACAATGGTGAAAACAAGAGATTTACCGCGCTCATCCGCTGGAATCTTGTTTCGCTTAAATCCATCAGATAGCCTTGGAATAAAAAACAGCCCATTTTGATAAAGAGTGCAACTGTGGCCAAAATGCCCGTAAAATTTTTATAACGGCCGACTTCGTGATATTCCCATATGTTGGTTAGTTCAAGGCTTCTGATTTTACCGCAAACAAGCGCCAGTATCATAAACAAACACATATCGGCAAAAAAGTTATAGATTACATAACGCCGCGACGAATCGACATCTTTTAAGATAAGATAACCGATAATATCCGTGACAAAAACCATGGTTATCAGTTCGATATAGTTCTTTGAACAGATTAAAAGGCTTAAGGATACAAAATTTAAGACAATCAGAGAATCGAACGCACTGCGTTTTTCCTCGTATCGAAAAATATTATTATTAAGGATGGTCAGCAGGGAGAGAAAGAACAATGGAATAATAACACGGTTGACTTGTGGCGTGGGTTGAAAATCTATGCGTATATCGCCCATTTCCGTGCTGTTCCAAAGCAAAGAAAATGCGGTATTTTGGTTATTTATGGCAGCTATTGCATAATCTGCAAACAAAAACGCTACAACAAAAAACATCATCCACGATACGATTCTGTCATAGCGCATTTTATATTTTATTGAGCCGGCCAGCCCTGCTACCAACAGATATGCCATCGTGTTTATTTCCATGACGCCTCCGGCTCTGATATTTTAATTATCTATTTTAAATAAGTGTTTATATCTTTTACAACACGAACCGGAACAACATATTCGCGGGCGACATCTTCTTTTTCTACCTCTACGATTAACATCGTTGTTACGGATTTTAGCGGCAGGCGCGCGTCTTTGGCGATATTTTTAAACACAACGGCACTTTCCTTTGAGCGATATAAAAGCGCTGTTTCGCCGCCGTCATACACAAAACGCGGATCTTCCGGACCACCGGCACGCGAATTTATGATGATTAAGATTTCGCCTTCTTCATTTTGTAAAATATCATATTTGCTTTCTTGATCCAATCCTTGGGCTGTGGACATTTTAACCTCATATAATCTATTGTTATTACGTTGTTTAGGTGTTTAATAACACATAATAGTTAATAAATAAATAGCTAAATGCATTTTTTTTTAATTTTTTTATTGACTATCTAAAAAATATCCTTTATAAACCCATTTCAGTTGTGAGGGCTCGTAGCTCAGTCGGTAGAGCATTTGACTTTTAATCAAAGGGTCATGGGTTCGAATCCCGTCGAGCTCACCACTAAAATCAAGGGTTTAGGCGGATTGTCTAAGCCCTTTGTTTTTTCGGTGCTACACAGGTGCTACATTTTAATAGCCTACTTTATCAGCTTTTCCGAATCCCCACATTAAAAACATCATGTAAAATCAATCAATTACAATTTGTAATCATTCTATGATAAATAGAGGTGCAAGCATTTTAATTTTGACAGGGTGCACTCTGTTATGTTAATATGCTGCTGTGTCGGTGGTGTCAGGGATTATCCATCACCGACAGATAATCCCAAATATATCAAGGCTCAGTTAATAGGTTCAGGCAAATATGACGAGCAAAATGTATATCCACTGTTTTTTCCATTATTTTTCTCCCTAGTTCTCTTTTACAGCATTATTAGTTTCAGCTTCCTTAATGCCTGCTTTAATAAGGATAAAATCTTCTATTGCCTGCATAGGACTGAATATAGCCCGCGATGATGCTTTCATGCAGCTCTCTATACTTTGTAACATCCTCTTTTTGTGTTTGTGTGTGAGGCGGAATTTAAGAAAATTGTGATTGACTTATTCTAAGAATTTAATTTATTCTTATGGGATTAATATAATGGAGGCGGTTAATATGAATAAAAAAGTTTTTGCGTTTGTTTTTTTGCTTTTAGTCGGTGCATTATTGCCGTCCGGTGTTTGGGCGATGGAAGAGTATTTGTTGAAACATAATCTGCTTGAGAAATATCAGCAGAAAGTTCAAGAAATTAAAGACGACAAAACTTTTACCGACAGACTTGATGTATTGGATAATTCTATTGTATTAACGATAAGCAGCCCTTTAAACGAAGCATATAAACTTGCTTATTTATCTATCCTCTTGGATAAATTTCCTTTTAATAATTTTAAGGATAATACGGTATTTGAACCACAATATGCGGTTCGATATGACCCGTTAGGAAGTATACGGTATTTAGAAAGTCTTGAAAGCAAAACGCCTGCGCAAAATTTTCAGTTGATGGTTTTATTGCAAGCCTATCAGCCCGAAAAAGTTGCGACTATATCATATAAAAAGGCGGCTGAAGAAAGCCATAATGATTTATTGGAATATTTTAAAGCTGAGAAATGGCAGTCCAGTTGGAGAGAGGAAGAATATCTGGATAGAATTGGAGATGATTATCAGGTATGTTATGCAGATTTAAAATGTTTGCTTGATATTATTCCGCATTGGCGAAATTGGTCTGAAGATATGGCTGTTTATATACCTTGTGAGACAGCACAAAAATATCATAAAGTGGCATATTTTGATGTAGCAGGCGGTGGGCATGGCGCGCAAAGTTTTATGATTTCGGATTGCGAGTTATATTCCAAATATAACTATGATGCTGATTTAGATTCTTTTATGTATATGTTGTTTCGAGAAGGGATGGAAGAATCCAGTGGAACTATTCGTTTTTTGTATCAGGCGAGAGCAGTGTATAATGCACTTATGCGACAGTATTTTCCTGATTTTGAGATTGAACAACAGGAAAGATGGGACAATTTTGCTTATACACAATGGGCTGTGCTGTCATACTATAACTTTGCGAAGTATAACGAAGTGTTAAATTATGGTATCGGGTATAAAAAAGCTTTGGAAAAATTAGCTGATTATTATACTAAAACTTTTGGGGTATCTGCAAAAAAGGCATACAATGCGGCGTTGTATGTATTGAAAATGCCCTCAATGGAATCTTGGGATTTGATTACTCCTGATAACTTAAATTATATGCTCTTAACCGGTCGTGTGTGGAAAGAAATTGAAGCGAATTATCCGGATTTGAAAAATTATAAAGAACTATTGAATTTAAGTATTGCGTATCCTGATAATTTGAAAGAGATTATCAGGTTAGGTAAAAATGAACAAGATTTTGATATTGATTATCCGAATTGGTTCGGAAAGACACCCTTAATGGTTGCTGCGCAATACGGGTATTTAGATAGCGTGAAGCTGTTGCTCGAAAACGGAGCGGATATTAACAAACAGACGGTTGAAGATGAAGATTGCGGAGAATATGATAAACATTTATGTATTAACCATGGTAAACGCAGTGCTTTGATGTATGCGGCACAAGAGGGGCAGTATGAAGTGGTTAAATATTTGCTTGCAAAAGGAGCTGATGTCAATTTACAGGATACGAAAGGATTACGCGCGTATGATTATATGCTTGGAACAAAGCTGACTTATAACCCGCATTATAAACCGACGATTAACGGTGGAGATTCGGATTATTGGGACGAAGAAAAAAGAAAAAGCGCCTTTCCTTTAGAACAGATTTTAGAACTGACTCCGTTGCTCAAGGTTGAAGAATAACTGTTCTTTGAACCTTATATCAAATTTTACAAGTTTTGGTATTTTTGAAAGTCTTTAAGGTGGGGATAAAAAATTTTTATTACTGCCTTTACTTATTTACATTTTTATATTTTCGCATATAATGCCTTTTTATAGGATTGTATTTATCTGGAGGATAAAAGATGCGGACGATTAAGACCCATACGGGGAAGATTTATGTTGACGATGAGCGGAAGCTTGAGTTTTTGACGGTGGGGGATTATGGGAAAGAGAATAATATCAAAGCGGCATTTTTGGGGCTTAACAAAGAAATAAACGGGGTCAAACATAAGCCTGTTGATTTGAGAAACAAGTGGGTTGCGACCATCAGCACACAAAAGGGTTGTTTGATGAAGTGTATGTTTTGCGATTGCCCAAAATATGGCTTTCACGGCAACGCCTCTCTTGAAGACTTGGAATATGAGATTGATACGATTTTAAGAAATGAAACAGTCGGGCAGACAAAGCGCTTTAATGTCCATTTTGCAAGGATGGGGGAGCCGACTTTTAACCCTAATGTCTTGACGTTTACGCGTGAGAAATTGCGGGGGCTTGTGAATAAATATATCAAAGCAGATACCATTCATCCGGTTGTTTCGACGATGTTGCCTAAGGAAAACAAGAATCTGGCAAACTTTATTTTAGAATGGTGCGATATTAAAAATATTGACTATCATGGCGAGGCGGGCTTGCAGTTTAGCATTAACTCAACAGATGAAGCACAAAGACAGTATCAGTTTAACCATAAGAGTTTAAGTTTGACGGAAATTTCCGCATTAGCAAAAAGATTGCCGCAACCTGTCGGGCGCAAATATACACTTAATTTTGCCGTTACGAAAGATACGATTTTGGAAGCAGGCAGACTGACAGAACTCTTTAGTCCTGATATGTTTATTGTCAAAATAACTCCTATCCATGAAACACATTCGGCCGTGCAAAACGGTTTTGATGTGACGACGTGTTATGATGACTATGATGTTTATCGTCAATTTGAGCAGCCTTTGCTCAAAGCTGGCTGGGATGTGATTGTGTTTGTACCCAGCCGTGAAGAAGACAGCGACCGCATTACCTGCGGCAACGCTTTGATTGCCGGTGTATAATCTGACGTTTTTTGTTTTAAAATGTATTTGACTTCATTTTTGTTTGTGGTAATGTTGAAGCGATATTTGATTATTGTTTAATTTTTAAAATATTTCGTATGGAATTGTTATCTAATTTTGTATGTTTTCATCAATATACATGGTGGAAACGAACGAGAATTTGCTGGTTTGAAAAGCATTTTGACTATCCGGTTGTATATGATGACGGATTAGTCAGCCAGCGTGTAACTGACTTTGAAGGCAGGAAACCTTTAGGAATTTTGTTTAGAGACTTTGTTTTTTCTCTTCAGGGATTTGAAAAACAAGTTAAAACTGAAGAAGCCAAGGATTATTGCCGCAGCATTACTTTTGCCGGTATCGGTTGCGAAGTCCCTTCTTGGGAGTTACTTGATGCGATTAAAAGTGAATGGAAAAAAGTTAACTCTTTGCTTAGCCTGCTTGGCGGCAAACCGTTTCAAAACGCGTGGTATCTGGTGTTAGGATATAGTCAGGATGATCAGTATTCATGTATCCATTTTTTATACCCCGACCGTTCGGTATATTATCCTGAATTAGAGAGTAAGATTTGGGTTCGTCCGGTTTTCCATTTATCGCTTTAAAAGCCCTGCCCTGTATTATAGATACAGGGCTTTTTTTTTATTTCGGTTATGATTGATAAGGAATGCTTCGCATAAGTTATGGATTGCCGCGCGTATGTGTGACTGACGTCACGGACGCTCGCAATGACTCATGGAGAAGGACGTTTGTATTGAGGGGCTTGTTCTGCTCTAGCAGCACTAAGAGAAGTTTGTACCGCTACGAAAAGCTATGCTTTTCTACTTGTACGAACAACTAACCTTTGCTTCGGTCGTTCCTCCCTAGCAAAGCTAAGAGAAGTTTGCCGCGGCGATATGTGACTTACGTCACGTGCCTCGCAATGACTCGAGAGGGAAACTGTTAGAAAGGCTGGCGTCGCGGGGCTTGTAATGACTCGAGTTGAGCGCGTCTTTCAACAAAATTGTTTAATTAAGCTTTTATTTTAAAAACGTTTGAAATTCCTGCAATGCCTCAGCGTTTATGGTGTGCGACATATTAGGGATTTCTTGAATGACGGGAGATATTTTTAAGGCGTTTAAGGTTTGGCGGGTTAAATCCAGACTGTCTTTTGGGATGACGTTATCTTTATCGCCTTGGATGAGCAAAATATTCGGGAGATTTTTAACATAAGAGGGCGTAAAATCCGGAGTAAAGACAAGCGGCACACCGGAAAGAGAGATAACTTTTCCGAGCGGGGCTTCATAAGTCAGCGCGCTTAAAAGCGCCATTAATCCGCCTTGGGAGAAGCCTGCTATGTCTATATTTTCGTAAGCGATGTTTTGCGTTTGGCGGATTTCTTTGACTAATTTATGCAGATGTTTGGTGTTACGCAGCGCGTCTTTCATCATCTCCTGATAAATATCTTCCCTTGACATTCCCTCGCCCAGTTCAGGGATAACAAACCATTGATAACCGGCATAAGGTGCTTTATCCGGCGCGGTCGGAAAATAAAAAGCCGTATCGGGAAAGAGCGGTTCCAGCCGCTCTTTTATCCATACCATTGTTTCGCCTGAACCGCTGTAACCGTGAATAAGGATTAGGGCGCGGGTTGGATTTTCGGGAATATAAGATTTTGTTTCTAAAGCATTAGCTGAGAAATTTAATAAAAATGTTAATGTTACGACAAGGGTGCAAAACAGTTTTTTCATTTTCAGACTCCTTTTTGTTTATTATAGGGGGAAAATGGTTAAAGGAGAGTTTATTTCCGGTGGCTGCCGTAACCGGTGCCGATAGTGCGGTTGATGGAGAGGATTTTTTGCACGACGGCGCTTTTGGTGTGGGCGGGGGCTGTTTGCGTGCAGTCTTTATTAGGGTATAGTTCGTAGAGTTTACGATATTCTCCTTCATTTACATTTGGCATAACGACGTTGGCGCCGGCTTTCAGCGCCTGTATGCGCCCGTTGGGAGCCAAACTTTCCATTGCCGTGGTGGCGGGAATATTAATATCCGGTAACAGTAGGCGCATTATTGCCATGGTGCGCAGGGAGAGGTTCAGCGTGCCGCCCTTTTCTTTGGCCAAAGGGGTCTGTGGGTGCGGGATAAACGGACCGATACCGGCCATATCCACGCCTATTTCTTTTAAAAACAACAAATCCTCGGCGATACTTTCAATGCTTTGTTCCGGCAGGCCGACCATTATGCCCGAGCCTAATTCATAGCCTAATTCCTTAATTGTGAGCAGGCACTCGTAGCGGTGTTGCCAGCTCATTTTGGGGTCAAGTTTATGATATAGAGCTTTGTCGGTGGTTTCGATACGCATTAAATAACGGTCAGCACCGGCGGCGCGGAACGCTTTGTATTCCTCATACGTCCGCCCGCCGATACTCAAGGTTATGGCGACATCAAACTTTTTGATGGCTTCAATAATGCGACACATCCGGCTTGTATCATAATACATATCTTCGCCTGATTGCATAACAATTGTTTTAAAGCCTAAGTTTACCGCACGGCGGGCGGTTTCTATCACTTCATCCTCGCTCATCCGGTAACGGACGGCTTTGGCGTTGCCGCGGCGGATACCGCAATAAAGGCAATTATTGCGACAGATATTGGAAAACTCTATCAGCCCGCGCAAGTGTACTTCATCACCGACGTATTGGCGGCGCACTTTATCTGCTTTGTCAAATAAGTCTTGCTGGTGGGTTTCATCTTTAAGCAGAGCTATAATCTCATCTTTAGTCAGAGACATTTTGCGTGCTTTCAATAATACCACCGCCGAGGACATAATCGTTTTCATCATAAAAGACGACGGATTGGCCGGCGGCAACGGCTTTTTGCTTTTCAAAAAAGCGTATGGTTGCGGTTTCCCTGTCATTTGGCGTATAAATCGCGGGGATTGGCGTTTGCGATGAACGAAGCTTGATTAAGATTTCTTTTTGGGTTTCAAACGGGGGAACGGAAAGCCAAGTCAAATCTTTGGCTGTCAGCGCTGATTTCATCCCGTCTTCGGCATAGCCCAAAACGACCTCGTTGTTTTCTTTATTTAAGCCGATGACATATAGCGGACGGTCGGCACTAATGCCTAGACCTCGGCGCTGGCCTATCGTAAAATTCCAAATTCCCTGATGTTTGCCTAGGATTTTACCGTTTTTATCGACAAAATTGCCCATTTGGGGCGGTGTTTCTAAAATATCGTTAATATCGCCGGTATAAAAATCCTGACTATCGGGTTTATCGCTTACTTCAAGGCCGTATTTGCGGGCAATGTCGCGCACTTGTTCTTTGGTGTATTCGCCGAGCGGAAGGAGAATTTTTGCAAGTTGCTCTTGTTGCAGGCGATAAATAAAGTAGGATTGATCTTTTTTGCCGTCTGCTGCCCGTTGCAACTGGTAGCGATTTAAGGTGTTGTTATAAGACAAGCGGGCGTAGTGTCCGGTAGCGAATTTATCAAACTCTATACCCTGTTCTTTAGCGGAACGGGGCAACGCCTCGAACTTTATGGTTGCGTTACACATCACGCACGGATTTGGTGTGCGTCCGGCAAGATATTCTTGTTTAAAATTATCAAGCACCATTTTTTGATATTGTTTGGTGCAATCTATCACATGATATTCGATGCCTAATTTATCACAGATTGCGCGGGCGGCTTTAATGTCTTGTTCTTCATGAGGGGAGAAACAGGCGTCTTTTTGCGCGGTGATATTAAAATGTTTTTCTTTATCCCAAATTGACATGGTGGCGCCGATGACCTCATGCCCCATATCTTTTAAGATACAAGCGGCTACGGAAGAATCTACCCCGCCGCTCATTCCTACGAGTATTTTCATTTTTGTCCTTTTTTAGTGAAAATGTGTTTTAATCTTCACCAAAGAAACATAAAAATTCAAAGTTTTTACTTTCTTTGATAAATGATACTATAAAGGCGTTTTTCGGTGAGCGCAAGATTTTTTTATATGGCTTAGCGGGTTGGAGTGATTTTTGACATTAATTTCGCAAATAAGGCACTTCTTAAGGCTTCGCCTGCTTCCAGTTTTTGAATAATATCTTCGGCGTGTTCGTCTTTTTTATTAAGCATTATTAATACTTCGCGCAGGCTTTGAGCGCTATCTTCAACATGCAGCCCCGAGGCAACGGCTATCCCGTTGCCCTGTTGCTGTATCACTACCGCGGGAAGTTTTTGGCCATTAAGCTCATATTCGGCTAAAACCTGCAAGGGGCTGCCCAAAGCCGGTTTAAAGTACGGACCGCCGTGATAACAGGCGATATGCGTTTCTTTATCTGCAAGCCAGCGTACTTTTACGGGGGCTATTGATTGAAAATCTCTGGTATACGGGCTGATGTTTAATTCTTTATACAATGTTCCGATGGCGTCGGCATCTATTAAATTAAGCCCGCATTCCTGAATAATACATAAGTCTTTGACATCGGTTTCAAAAGAGACTTTGCGGCTGGCATAATAAGCGCCGGCACAGATTCCAAAATAGATACCGCCGTTTTTGACATAAGAGGTGATTTTTTCGTTACCCTGCTTTTTTAACTTTTCCAGATACGGAGTCGCCCTTCCGCCCGGCATAAAAAAAGCCAAGATGTTTTCGTCTAAAATATTTTTTTTGATAATTTCGTCTGCATTTGTGGTTTTTACAGCAATGCCCTGCGGCAAAAAGTATTGCTCGAGGCTTTTTTGTAGATTTCTTATATCATTTGTACCGGTGTCTTGGTAGATTAATATTTGGTTTCGCATCATAGCTTCGGATACTAGCGTTTCATTTTTAAATAGCAACACTTTTTTATAAACAAAATGTTGACAAAAACTTTTTAAAGTGCTATATGTGTAGCAACTTTTAATTTATCGGAGATAGATAATGCCCTCGAATAAACAGGCGGAACTCATCAGCAGAGACCTTTTACAAAACTATGCTGCTTTACAAAGCAGTATTCCTGCACACTATTCTACGGACAGTTATTTAGGACAATGTGCCGAATATAAAGAGCAATATTGTGCAAAATTCTTAAGAGAATATGTTTCCGGAGTTGTTGTGTTGGAAGAGGGAACTGAGGACTTAATGGAAGATCTTCTTGTTTTCTTAAAAAGATCGCGTCATCCTGAGATTGTTGCTATTTTTCCTGAAGTTTACAAAAAATTTAAAACTTCGGTTATTGCCAAGCGCAAACAAGAAGAAAAAAGAAAAACATTTGTCGCTACTCGGTTTAAGATTTTGGAAAATAAAAAACAAGCAGCAAAATTAAGCTCTGATGATATGATTATGATCAGCGGATTATTGCAAGATGTAACCACCTATTCTACCGTAAGATTAAAAGATAAATTACGCGGCTTTGCCGATAACAAAATAAACCTTACCTTAAAAGGCGAAATGCCCGCTGATGAAAATTTTGACAGGCTTGTTTCTGTGTTTGGCACCTATAAGCAAAAAAAGCAACTTGAACAGTTTTATGCCCGTAACGAACGCCTTGCCGAACAAAAGCAAGAGGCAGACCTTTCCGGCAAAAAGAAAAATATGGGCTTTAGGTTTAATAAAGGCTTATTTAAAAATGCGTGGCGGTCTGTTAAACGTGTGGCCGTTGTGGCCGGAATTGCCCTGTTGGGATATATCGGGATTAAATCTGATCATGGCGTTATGAGCAATGACCGCAAACAAAATCCGGTTGAAGTGAATACTGATTTGCAAAAACAGCTTGCTGTTTCCCAGAGCAAGGTTAACAAAGCCATTGATTTTAGCAAAGCACGGGAAAATATGGAAAATCAAACTTTAAAACAAGATGTTAGCAAGCAAGACAGCGTTAAAAAAGCGGATACGCCTCATCAAGACGAGGTTAAGCATAAAGTTTCAGCACAAAAGAATATACAGACTTCTGAGGCCGAGCAGGTCCAAACAGAAACGCTTTCTCTTGAAGAGGCTTATAAAGAAAGCCATCAGGCAAGTGTTAAGCTGCATTTGGGCGAGAAAAAGTCCAAGACCTTATATAATGCCTTACATCGTTTAGAAAAAGACGGAAAAATCGGATTTGACAAAGGGACTAATTTGGACTGGTATGCTTATTCTTATACGATGTATAAGGTTATTGCGCCGTATTCTGATGAGACCCGCTTGTTTGAAGACTTTCTTAACGGCAAACCGGTTGATAAAAGCGCTATTAATGATTTAGTTATTAAAGCCGGACGCAATGGCACGGGGGTTAAAGGTAGCGGTTCTTACAGCGCTTATGACAACGCTTCATTACAAGTGCAAAAAGATTATAAGGCCAAGCGCCACGCGGTCAGACAAGCTAAAAAGGCCTTGAAAAAACAAAGCAATAATTTAAACAAGCTTGCCGGCGCGGCAAACGGGCGATAACCACAAAAAACTCCCGCTTTGAGATGTCTAACTTTTTGGGGACAGTTTGAAGCGGGAGTTTTTTATTATTAAGCGTGAACTTCTCGGCTTAAATCTTTTAGTATGGTCTTGCCGAGCGGTGTTTTAATTTCTTTTTCAGCAGACTGACGAAATTCACTTAAATCAAGTGTTTTATCTTTTTTTTCATAATCAATCGACTGGGCATACATATCCAGTTTATCCAAATCGTGCGCTAATTGTGCTTCAGGCGTTTTATTTTCTTCATATTCTTTAAATAAAAAGATAATTTCAGGGATATCTGCATCTTCGGCTATAAAATCTATTGCTTTTTTCTCGGCCTCGGGCTTTTGAGCATAGGTTTCTTCCAAAGGTGTTATATCGCCTATCAGACTTTCCGCTATATCGTGACTAAGGCACATTTTGATAATTTTATCAAAATCATAACTTTCTTTTATCATCGTTCTGGATAGCTGCATTGCCATCATGGCCATCTGCCAACTGTGCGCGGCAACCGTTTCGGGGTTGTTTATTTTTTTTCTCAACCAGCCGCTTCTTGGCAAGTGCTTTAATTTTTCGGTATAAAATAACAATCGTCTCATTTTTCCCTCTTGGTTTATCATCGTATTATTGGTATATCCGCAATTAATTATTTTATCAACTGCATATCTTTTAATATTGACCACATTTCCTCTTCGGTAGGACAAGCCTTGGCATATACCACACGATTATTTATGACGATGTGCGGCTGAAACATAATGCTGCGATATTCCATATCCCGTTCATCGGTTAAACGCCATATTTGGTAGTTTAGGCCGCTTTCTTCCATTACTTTATTAACGATGTTATAAACGTTATCATAGTCCCTATGGAGGCTATTACAGTATATTCTAATATTTATCATAAAATTTTCTCCGATTAAGTTATCACAGCAGGCAAACTTTAACGGACGAAAAACGAAATTTAAAACAAAATGCGAAAAGATATAATATGTTATATAGTTTTATATTTTTTTTCATATCAATTTAGGCATTTATGACAACGAATCGGAAAAATATTATTTTAAACTTAAACAAGGAGGCTTTCGCCCCCTTGTTTTTATAGTTCGTATTCGACTTGGTTACCATTTCTATCATAAAAAGTGATAGTGGCATAACCATTGCCGGTACTTACATCTATCGTCCGGCCATCCTGATAGGTATACCTCAGGGTTTGGCGGCGATATAAATCAAGATAGGTGACGGGTTCGGTCCCGTTTTTGACTTTCAACCGATTGTTACGGCGAGTGAATGTCAGCCCTTCTATCTTCACTTTTGACGGCCTTTCAAGCGAATCATAGATATAGCATCCGAGAAGCGCGTTGAAATAGCAGTTTTTATAATACATATACCGGTAACCTCCGTACATATACCAATCCCATGTTGAGAAATACGGACGATAGTAGTAACCGTAATACGAGGGATAATAATGGCGGTGGTGACGATAATATCCTCTTTGCGCGTAACCTTGAACTGCAAAGAGCATCATAACGATTGTTATGATAAAAAATTTCTTTTTCATAATAATTTGTTTTTAATATTTTCTCTGAGGTTAGGATATCACTTTTTTGTTAACTTGTCCAGTTTTTTTAGCGGACTTTTTTAACATTTAATCAGGCTATATACCGAAAACGGCAAATTTGCCTGAGATGAAAGTGCTTTTAACTCTAATAAAAACAGCCCGCCCGTGACTTTTCCGCCAACCTGATCAATTAAGCCGGCAGCGGCTTTCACCGTTCCTCCGGTTGCCAAGAGGTCATCTATTAACAAAACTTTTTGCCCTCGGGCTATGGCATCTTCGTGCATTTCGAGTGCGTCTGTTCCATATTCAAGACTATATTCCTGCCGGACGACTTTGGCGGGAAGTTTCCCCGGTTTACGGATAAGCACCAGTCCTTTGTTCATCTTATAAGCCAACGGCGCACCAAACAGATAACCACGGCTCTCTATTGCGGCGATATAATCAAACTCCAAGTTTTTTACTTTATCATACATATTATCAATAATGGCGTGAAACACCTCGGGTTTTTGAATTGCGGTTGTGATATCTTTAAACAGAATACCTTGTTTGGGAAAATTCGGAATATTGCGAATATGGGTTAAAATTTCTTCGGGTGTCATTTCTTAAGCTCCTTGTTTATATCTCTTTTATGTATATAAAATTTCAGATAAAAGTCAACGCGAAAACTTTTTTTATTTCCGTTAATAAATTTTATTTTTTGTATTGACATTTAAGAATTGTTCTTTTATAAGAGCTTTTGTTCGTTGCCGACATAGCTCAGTTGGTAGAGCTACTGATTTGTAATCAGTGGGTCCGCGGTTCGAGTCCGTGTGTCGGCACCATTATTGAAAAGCCTCCTTCGGGAGGTTTTTTTATGCAAAATTGAAACCGGCTTAAAAAGTTTTATATTGTCTTTTAGGAGGTTTTGATGTTTAAAAAATGGTTGGCACTTGATGAAAAAATCCGCTTTGCGATTATGGCGTCACTGAATATGCTTTTGAGGTTTGTCATATTTTCGGGCTTGGTTTATCTTTTTTCGCAAAAGCACTATCAGTTGCTTTTGGCGCTGACGTGGTTTGTTTCTTCTTTTATTGCGTTTGGGTGCTATAAATATTTTGTGTTTTCGGCACAAGGAGAACATCTGCGGCAATACCTAAAATCTTTATTGATTTGGACGGGGAGTTACATTGTTAATGTTTTTTTGCTTAAATTTTTACTTGAAGAGCTTTTGTGGAATATTTACGCGGCGCAAGGCGTGGTGATTTTATTTCTGTTGGTTACAAATTATTTATTATTTAAGCACTTTGCCTTTAAGCAGCACCGCAGGAGCTTTGTTGCACGAATTTATGATATTTTTGATTAAAAAGTATTGCAGGTTCATTTTTTTTGTGATAAAATTAGATAAAAGTAAGATTTAGATGGAGAAGTGCCATGAGTGATAAAAGAGAAATGAAGTCCCCTGAAGAACGGGCTAAGGCTTTAGAAGAAGCCCTTAAAAGAATACGTCCGAAAGTTACGGAAAATAAGGGGTCTGTTCAAGATAGGCTAGGTAAAATAGCAACACAGACGATTGAAGAACCGACTATTGCCAAAGACAAGAAAAAAGATAAGAAAAAACCGATGTCTATGGAAGATTTGGCTAAACGTTCCAATAAATTTGATGAAAAAGTTGCGGACGCTAAAAAGAAAGGCGTTGAATTGTCTAAACCTTCCAAGGATAAAGAGTCTGGGAAAGACAAAGACAAAGATAAAGATAAGGAAAAAGATAAAAGCAAAGAAATGACACCGGAAAAACAAGAAGCTAAGATGAAAGAAATGTTCTCTAAAATCAAGCTTCCGAGCGGTATGGAAATCCACCAAGAAGGTCCGCAGTGGGTTTTGGTTGCCAAAGATGGCAAGCAGCGTACCGATGTTACCGATGTTATGAACACGATTGACAAGTTTAACCGCAATATTGATACGGCTAATGAAGCAAATCGGGTACAAAATGCGGCGCAGGGTAAAGCTGACAACGTAGCAAACAATGTTGCAAACGATGCGAGCCGGTCAGATATAATGAAAGACAGCGGTTTTAAGGTTAATGCTACCAATGATAAAGCGATGATGGTTGGTGAAGCTTTGCCCAAAGTCAAGGATGTTAACGGCAATCAGGTTTTCAAACCGGAAGATATTAAAACCGTGGCTGAAAAAGCCGTCAGCTTCTCCGATGAGAAAGCCAAGCTTGAGAAGCTTAAAGACCCGAAAGCTTTGGAAGAAATGCGTAAACGCGAAAAACGCAATGAAAAAGAAGCTGACAGACAAGCTTTGCTTGCCCGTTCACAAGAACAAAGCAGAGGCGGCAGATAATTTACGCTGTAAGGTAAAACCTCGGAAAATATCCGAGGTTTTTTTATGATTATTTTATAAAAAGGTTCTATTAAACAATTTTGTTGAAATACAATTTAATTTATAATTTGTGTGCTTCGCACGAGTTATGGATTGCTTCGGTTATTGCCTTACGGCTTACCTCGCAATGACTCGGGCTGTGTCTGTTTTTCAACAATTTTTTTTAACCAAGCTTAAAAAAAAAGACCGGTATGAACCGGTCTTGTTGTGTTTTCGTTTAAGGTTGTCAGATTGGCGCATCAGATGTATGGTATCTCGTCAACAGCGACAAGAGCTTTTATCTCGACATCATTTTGATAACCGAAGCCCTGAAGCTTGGCTAAAGAATGTGCCAGAAGACAGAAGACATTTACCGTACAGCCCATGGCCTTAATCTCATCAATCTGCTCCTGCAGTTCTTTTCCGGTGCGGAAAGACTGCTTTAAGAGCATAATACTTGTCGGACGCGACCTCAGTCTTTTGAGGTTTTTCACATCGCCGGTCACCAGCGTTTTTACCTGAAGGGTTAAGGCAAGCTCATTAATCAGCCGGCTTAAATACGTGTTATCACGCCGAAACGCCGGAATGAGAACGCAGGCATCCTTTTCCTGAACTTCCTTGACTACTGCTTTGATGGCTTGTTCCCGAAAATTCTTGTCTGCTGCCAAACCTTTCAAATCAATCTCGATTTGACCTCTTTCATTTCTTCCTGCATAAGAGGAGACGATTCCTTTAATGTCCATAAAAATTTTTTTTTAATTATTAAACAAAATTATTATTAATCGGATTTAATTTGACAGAAAGTTTATTGTTTGTCAAGCCTTATTTATGAAAAAAAGCAGTATTTAAAAATTCTTCGGCACATAAAAAAACGGGCGGGGATTGGTTTATATCCCTGCCCGTTTTGGCGATTCAAAAAAGCTTCCCTGCGGGCTTTTTTTCATCTTTATAAAACATAATCCTTAGTTTACAAATTTCTTTGCACCTCGCATACACCCTGACGGCAGCTTTCACTGTTCCGGTGTAAAAATAATATTTTGGCCTGAGGACTGCCAAAACGCCATTTAATATTTTATAATTCTATATAAATAATTCTTACAAATTCGTTAACTACGAGAGCATAAATACATTTATTTGACAAGTTAAAAAATGACTTCGTACACGGCATTTTTTTAAATATCTGATTATAAAAAACACCCTTTGCAGGGTGTTTGTGATCTACGGTCATCAGAATTCAGGGATTTCGCATAAACGGCAGATTTTCCCGCATACTGTAATAGCCGCGCTGACTTATGATAATATGGTCTTCTATGCTCAGGCGTACTGTTTTCAAGCCCTCTTTTAATTCTTTAGTCATTGCAATATCTCCGGTTGACGGAGCGCAGTCTCCCGAGGGATGGTTATGGGCAATAAGAACCGAACAGGCTTTAAACCGCAATGCTTTATTGATAATATCACGGGCGCTTAAAACAACCCCGCCGATTGTTCCGACCTGCTCAATATCATCACGAATATAGCGGCCGTGTATATCAAGATAAATAATCAACAGTTCTTCCCTGTCACTATAACCAATCCGCGAACGGCAATATTCGACGACTTTTTGCTTACTGGTTAAAACCGGCATATCTTTATTTTCAAGATTTTCCCAACAGATTTTATTACAGCAAGCGTGAACAATTGCACATAAAACCGTAGCATTTGCACCGACACCGTGAATATTCATCAATTCTTCCGGCGGCGCTGACAGCACGTTGGCCAGATTGACATATTCGCGCAATAAGGCTTTTGCCAACGGCTTAACATCACGTCTGGGAATCGCATACATTAAAATCAGCTCCAGCAACTCATAATCCGGCATTGAGCGTCCCAAGTCTGATAAAAAGCGGGCTTTTAAGCGTTGCCTGTGTCCGGCGTAATCCGGCTCGGATGTTTTGGGTTCTTCTTGTTTGTTCGTTTTTGTTGCCATAGTCCGTTATCCTTATTATTTTTTATAGGGAGGCTTATCCAGCCCTTTAAGAGAATAGGTAAACACTTCGCACCCGTCTTTGGTTACGCCTAAGGAGTGTTCAAACTGGGCGGAAAGCGTGCGGTCTTTGGTTACCGCGGTCCAACCGTTCGGGAGAATCGTGCCGAATTTTTTACCAATGTTTATCATTGGCTCTATGGTGAAAAACATCCCTTCTTTGATTAACGGACCGGTGCCTTTGCGGCCAAAATGCAAAACGTTGGGTTCATCATGAAAAACACGTCCCAAACCGTGTCCGCAAAACATTTCTACGACGGAATAACCGTATTTGTGCGCATATTCTTCTATTACCGCGCCGATATCACCGAATCGGGCGCCGGGGCGTACAACATCTATGCCGCGCATTAAACACTCATAGGTTACATCACATAAACGCGTTGCCTTGAGTTTGGGTTTGCCGACATAATACATCCTTGAAGTGTCGCCATACCAACCGTCTAAAATAACGGTGACATCGATATTGACTATATCGCCGTCTTCGAGCTTTCTGTCATCTGGGATACCGTGACAAATAACGTGATTTATTGAGGTACAGATTGTTTTGGGATAGCCGTGATAACCAAGGCAGGCAGGAATGGCGTTATGAGATTTGATAAATTCACGACACAAGTCATCCAAATGTTCGGTTGTCACGCCGACATTAACAAAATCCGTGATATAATCCAAACACATTGCGGCTAATTTTCCTGCTTTGCGCATTCCTTCAAAATCAGCCGGTTCATAAATTTTTATTCCATTATCATCTGTCAGCGCCACTTTTTTACTCCTTATGTTTTGTTCTTGTTTTGTTTATACACACTTTTTTTTAAAATGCAAACGCTTTATTATTTTTTTTGCGGCCGGTGTTTTTTTAGAAATACGGCATATATAAAGGGATATTTTGATACGGAGGAAAAAATGGCTTTAAGACTAACGCAAGCGCTTTACACATTTGTTTTGGTTTTTATTACGGCAATGCTTTGCCGCTATTTCACCAGTTTAGGGATAGACTCTTTTTACGGCACTTTGGAGCTTCCGGCAATAGCTCCTGCCAACCATTATTTTTCTTATGCGTGGACAGTGATTTACGTTTTGCTTTTTATCAGCTTTTATATCACGCTTGAAAGCCAAAAGACCGAAGAACAGTTTTATGATGCGAACGCCTTATTTGTTACCCAGTTGTTTTTACAGATTTTATGGACGTTCAGCTTTTTTTATCTGGAACAGCTTTGGGCGTCTGCCGCGGTGATTGTTTTGCTTGATATGGTGGTGGCACTTTTAATGCACACGCTTCTTTTTATCAACGGCTGGGCATTTGTTTTGCTTGTGCCGTATTTGCTTTGGCTGTTGTTTGCAACTTATTTGAACGTTATGCTCGTTTTTCTGAACTAAAAAACAGCTTCTCCCTAAAATTTAAACTGGACATACAAAAAAAACTGCTTTATTTTAGGCAGGTTAAAAAGTTTAATTTAATTTTTTGGGAAGAAAAAATGACTAGTGTTAATCAAATAAGAAAAACTTTCTTAAATTATTTTGAGAAGAACGGGCATAAGATTGTGCCGGCGTCTTCTCTTGTGCCGGATAACGACCCTACCCTGATGTTTACCAATTCGGGCATGGTGCAATTTAAAAACATTTTAGCAGGAAACGAAACCAGAGATTATACACGAGCCGCAACTTCCCAAAAAAGCGTTCGAGCCGGCGGCAAGCATAATGACCTTGACAGTGTGGGCTATGATGTGCGCCACCATACGTTTTTTGAAATGCTCGGCAACTTTTCTTTTGGCGATTATTTTAAAGAAGAAGCGATTTATTATGCTTGGGAACTGTTAACCAAAGAATTTATGATTCCGAAGGAGAAGTTGGCGGTTACGATTTATCATACCGATGATGAAGCTTATAACATTTGGAAAAAAGTTTCAGGGCTTTCTGATGAACGGATTATCAGAATTGCTACCAAAGACAACTTTTGGCAGATGGGTGATACGGGACCTTGCGGCCCTTGCTCGGAAATCTTTTATGATCACGGACCGGAAGTCTGGGGCGGTCTGCCGGGGACACCGGAAGAAGACGGTGACAGATTTATTGAGATTTGGAATCTGGTATTCGACCAGTTTGAAGATTTGCCGGACGGTTCGCGCATTAATTTAAAAAAGCCCTCCATTGATACCGGTATGGGGTTGGAGCGAATCGCCGCTATTTTGCAGGGTGTTCACTCTAACTTTGATACAGATACGTTTAAACACCTGATTGAGGCGATTGCCAACATTGCCAACACGAATCCGAAAGGCGAGTTGCAGGCTTCGCATAACGTCATTGCCGACCACTTGCGGGCTATGAGCTTTTTGATTGCCGACGGTGTGTTGCCTTCTAACGAAGGACGCGGCTATGTGTTGCGTCGCATTATGCGCAGAGCCATGCGCCACGCTTACCTCTTGGGGGTTAAAGAGCCGATGATGTATAAGCTTTTGCCAACGTTGCAAAAAGAAATGGGTGAGGCTTATCCGGAGCTTTATCGTTTTGAAAAACTGATAACAGAAACCATTAAGGCTGAAGAAACAAGGTTTGGCAGAACACTTGACAAAGGTATGCGCTTGCTTGATGAAGAAACCGCTCATTTGAACAAAGGCGATACACTTAACGGTGAAACAGCATTTAAGCTTTATGACACCTACGGTTTCCCGCTTGATTTGACACAAGACGCGCTCAAGAACAAAGGAATCGAGGTTGATGTCAACGGGTTTGATGCGGCTATGGCCAAGCAAAAAGAAGAAGCGCGCAAAAACTGGGCAGGGTCAGGCGATGCCGGAACGGAAAAGATTTGGTTTGAAGTTAAGGAAAATATCGGCGGCACGGAATTTTTGGGCTATACGACCACCAAGAGCGACGGCATTATCAAGACTTTAGTTCAAGACAACAAGATTGTTGACAATGTTAAAAGCGGCGAATTTTATCTGGTTGCCAACCAGACGCCGTTTTACGGAGAATGCGGCGGCCAAGTCGGCGATATCGGCGTTATCTCGGGCAAAGGCTTTAAGGCGGAAGTTTATGACACCAAACGCAAGCTTGATACCGTATTCGTGCATTGTTGCCGAATGATTGAAGGCGAAGTTAAAGTTGAAGACTTTGCCAACTTTGAAGTTAACATTGAGAATCGCAAACGCATTTGCGCAAACCACTCGGTAACACACTTGGCGCATAAGGCATTAAGGACAATTTTAGGCGACCATGTTATGCAAAAAGGCTCTATGGTTGCGGCAGACAGAATGCGTTTTGATATTTCGCACCCAAAGCAAATCAGCGCTGAAGAATTGAAACAAGCTGAGGATATGGTTAACGAGGCTATTCGCAAGAACTATACTGTCAACACGGTTTTGATGAACCAAGATGAAGCGGTTAAGACAGGGGCGATGGCGTTGTTTGGTGAAAAATACGGCGAAGAAGTGCGCGTGGTTACAATGGAAAAAGACGGCGAAGTTTATTCGCGCGAGCTATGCGGCGGAACGCACGTTTGCAGTACCGGTGAAATCGGCTACTTTAACATCATTGGAGAATCGGCTGTTTCGGCAGGTGTGCGCCGTATTGAGTGCGTGACGGGCAAAGGGGCGGAAGAATATGTGGACGATGTTGAATGCAAGTTACACTCTGCCTGCAATATCTTAAAAACCAATGTCAATGACTTAGAAGCACGCATTAACAATTTGCTTATCGAAAGAAAGAAAATGGAAGCGGAAATCTTTAATTTGAAGAAATCCCTTGCCGGCGGCGGGGCTTCTAAAAATACCGAGGCGGAAGTTGTCAACGGCGTGAAATTTATCGGCAAAGTCATTCCTGATGTTCACCCCAAAGAGCTTAAAGCTTTTATCGACGAGATGAGCCAAAATATCGGCTCGGGCGTTATGGTTTTGGCAACAGATAAAGACGGTAAAGCCTCGATTGTGGTTGGCGTAACCAAGGACTTGGTCGGCAAATATTCCGCGGTTGAGTTGGTGCGTATTGCCTCAAGAGCTGTCGGCGGACAAGGCGGCGGCGGAAGACCTGATATGGCGCAAGCCGGCGGTCCGAACGCTGATAAGCTTGAATATGCGTTTGAAGAAGTTAAAAAAGCGATGTAACAGAAAAGCTCTCCTTTGAGGAGAGCTTTTTTAATATGATTTCTTTATTTTATACCGGTCACCGCGTGCGCTAAACCGACTTCCGAATTTGCTTTATTGATAATGCTAATTAAACTTTTTTCATCTTTCTTGCTTAAAGAAACCAGAGCTTTAATATATTCGCCTTCTTTTCCGATACTTGCTTCATTTTTCAGAGCTTGAAAATTAAATAAACAGAAGCGGCGTGTTTGTGCGTCTTGCAGCCGGCTGTACCGCCCGTAATAACCATATGAGGGGGTTAAATTAGGTGCTGCGCCTTCCATTTCTATATAAACACCGTTGCGATTATATTGCCACATTCCGCCACTGGCTACATCCGTCAACCAACTCGGCCAAAATGTTAAATTTAATACAGCAGCCCCGCTTAACTGTGAGCGAAGCATAGTATTTTGATCAGCATATCCTCTTTTTTTAGCATTAATGACTACCGTGGCCGAGTTTCTGTCAACCGGAAAAATACATGGCGTCGTGCAAGCTTTCATCCCGTTTATATAAATTTCAACTCCCGGCACATTTGATGAAAACTGAATATCCTGACTGGAACCGTTTACCAATGTTCCGCACGAAGCCAATAACGGTATTAATAATAAAGCTGATAATTTCATTTAGTCACATCCTTTATTTATGTTCAAACAAAAAACCCGCTTAAAAATTAAGGCGGGCGGATGCTGGAAAACCATAGTACAAGATTATGGCTCGGCTTATTTGGATAAAACCTTATTTGCCGACATCCGCCCATCACAAGCTAAGATATCGGCACAAATTTTCAGTCGAGTGCTTACGACTTCTTGTACTTAAGGGTTTCCAGGCCCTAGGTCTTGTTTTTTGCAAGACTTGTCTTAAGATTAGCATATAAAAAAAAATAAGCAAGTCTTTTTAGTTGCTTATTTTATTTAAACTTAAATTTAATTGAATAAATAAAAAACCCGCGCAATAAGTCAGGCGGGTGGACGCTGGAAAACCATAAGTACAAGAAAAATGGCCCGACCTTTCAGGTATGACCTATCGGCCGACATCCACCCCTTATGAGTTAAGACATCGGCACTGTTTTTAAAGTCGCGTGCATACGACTCTTGTACTTTTAAGGGCTTCCAGACCCCAGATATCGTTTTTTTCGATATCCGAGATATGTTTTAGTTTGTTATTATGTATTTGGCAAGTTTTTTATTAAGAAATCTCCCACTTATGCGGGAGATTTCTTTTTTAACCGAGTTTCGGTGTTTTTTTATGCGGCTCCAGAGTTTTAATTTCTATATTATGCGTTGAGGGATTATAGGTTAATCCGAGCGCTCCTCGACGCAACATCTCCGCAAAACGGCCGAATATTTCATAACGCCAGCCTTCCATAATTTTGCTTTTGGCTTTCGGACTTTTGACGTATTCGCGCAATTTTTTTTCGGTTGTTATCAAATGAGGTACAACACCATGTTCGTTGCTCTTTATTTTTAAGAGCAACTTTAATATTTCATAGAGCGATTGCTGGGTCGGTGATAATGTTACCTCTTTTTCGCGGTCTGTTTTGCTTAAGTTCTTGTCAAAATCGCTTTCATTTAAGTTCGATAAAATTTCCACCATTTCTTTGGCCAAAACGCTTTTAGCTATATCCGAACGCATACCGCGCACACGTTTTATTTCTTCCATATCTTTTGGAAACGCCGCAGCAATATTTATCAGCATTTCGTCCTTTATAATATTTTGGCGTGTGGTATTTTGTTTTACCGCGCGTTTTTCACGCCAACAGGCCAGTGCTTTGAGAGCATTTAAGAAAGCGTGCGAATGACCATTATGACGAATTCTTTGCCATGCATTTTCGGGGCAGACCTGATAATGAGCCACATCTGTCAAATCAACCATTTCCTCGGCAATCCAGTTTTCTCTTTTATGTTCTTTGAGATAGTCTGCTATTTTGGCATAACAGGTTAATAAATGAGTCACGTCGCCTAAAGCATATTGCATTTGTTCTTCTGTTAACGGACGAAGCTGCCAATTTGTCAAACGGCAGGTTTTATCAAGTTCTACTTCGCAACAGGCTTTGACAAGATTTTCATAGCTGACATTTTCCCCTAAACCGCAAGCTTCGGCGGCTATTTGCGTATCAAACACGGAAACGGGAACCGAGCCTGACAGATTATAAAGAATTTCCAAATCCTGCCGGCCGGAATGAAATATTTTTAAGATATTTTCATTCTGCAAAACAGCAAAAAAAGGACTTAAATCCAGATCTTCAGCCAACGGGTCAATTAAAAACGCCCCTTTTTGACAGGCAACCTGAATTAAACAGGGAATAGGATAATAAGTTTTTTCACGAATAAACTCACTATCTATGGCGATATGGGTTTGCGTTTGCAATATTTCACAAACACTTTTAAGCTCTTTAGTGGTATCTATTAAATTCATTGCTTTTAGTTTCCTTTATTTTTCATTACGTTACCTATCATTGTTTAATATTTTTTTAATTTTAGCTTGCATTTTTGCCAATTTGGGAATTTAATGGCGATATTGATGTTAACATTATTCTTCAGAGGTATTTATGATTGAATACAGAACGCATACCTGCGGCGAGTTAAGAGCCGGCGATGCAGGTAAAAAAGTTAAGCTTTCGGGGTGGATTCACCGTAAAAGAAATTTAGGCAATTTGTGTTTTATTGACTTGCGCGATCATTATGGTATCACGCAATGCGTGGTTAACAGCTCAAGCGACTTATTTAAAAAGTTTGAAGATATCCGTGTTGAAAGCGTCGTTACCGTGGACGGCAAAGCCGTTATGCGCGAGAGCGTGAACAAAAATATGCCGACGGGTGATATTGAAGTTTTGGTTGAGGCGGTTGAATTACATTCTCAGGCTGATGTTTTGCCGATTCAGGTATTTGGTGAGGATAATTCGCCCGAGGATATGCGTTTGAAATACAGATTTTTGGATTTACGGCGTGAAAAAATCCATAACAACATCATTTTGCGTTGTCAAGTGATTAAGCGTATGCGTGAGTTGATGAACGAGCAGGGATTTTTGGAGTATCAGACCCCTATTCTGACTGCGTCTTCTCCTGAGGGCGCAAGGGACTTTTTGGTGCCGTCACGTTTGAATCCGGGGAAATTTTATGCGCTTCCGCAATCGCCGCAACAATTCAAACAGCTGTTGATGGTTTCGGGATTTGACAAGTATTTTCAAATTGCGCCGTGTTTTCGTGATGAAGATCCGAGAGCTGACAGAAGCCCCGGGGAATTTTATCAGCTTGATATGGAGATGTCTTTTGCCACGCAAGAAGATGTGTTTGCGGTTATGGAAAAGACAATGGGGACGATTTTTAATGAGTTTGCCAATGGCAAGACGGTTGATCAAGCGCCGTTTAAGAGAATTGCTTTCAGAGAGGCTATGTTAAAGTATGGCTCTGATAAGCCGGATTTGCGCAACCCTCTGTATATTCAAGATGCGACAGCGTTCTTTAACAATTCCGGTTTCGGCGTTTATGACAATAAGGCGGCTAACGGCGAAGAATTGCGCGCGATTGTTATTCCTGATGCCGGAGAAAAGCCTCGGTCTTTCTTTGACAAGCTGGACGGCTTTGCCAAAGAGGAAGGTTTCGGCGGTATGGCTTATGTTGCGTTATCTACTAACGGCGCTAAAGGTATTGCCAAATTTTTCTCAGAGGAGAAAATGGCCGAGCTTAAAAATACATTCGGGCTTAAAGACGGCGACGCTGTTGTATTTATGGGCGGAAATAAAAAGCTTATCAATAAATTTGCCGGCAAAGTTCGCACCAAGCTTGGCGAAGAATTGGATTTGATTGAGAAAAACGCTTTCAGAATCTGCTGGATTATTGATTTTCCGTTTTATGAAGAAAATGAAGAAACCGGCGCGGTTGAATTTTCACACAACCCGTTTTCTATGCCGCAAGGCGGAATGGATGCGCTTTTAAATAAAGATCCGCTGGAGATTTTAGCTTATCAGTATGATATGGTTTGCAATGGTGTTGAGTTGGCTTCGGGTGCGGTTCGTAACCACAAGCCGGAGATTATGTATAAAGCGTTTGAAATTGCCGGATATGACAACAGTGTTGTTGATAACAAATTCGGCGGAATGATTAATGCGTTTAAGTATGGCGCGCCACCGCACGCCGGTTGCGCTCCAGGGGTTGACAGAACGGTTATGTTGCTTTTAGACGAGCCGATTATCCGTGATGTTATTCTCTTCCCGTTAAACGGCAAAGCACAAGATTTGCTTATGCAGGCGCCAAATACGGTGAACCAGCAGCAGATTGATGATTTGCATATTAAGATTGTGGAAGATAAAGAATAAAGAATTTCCCCGCGGGAAGACCTGCGGGGATTTTTTTATAGCAACGCTAAAGCGTTTAGTTATGGATTGCTTCGGTTATTGCCTTACGGCTTACCTCGCAATGACGCAGGAGGGAGTGACGTTGCAACCCCGCGATAATGTGAGAGGTGTTGATTAAACAAAAGTCACTTAAAACTAATCTATTTCTTTGCCGTAGAGCAGTTTATTATAGATTGCGGATTGTTTTTCCAGCTCGCTGTTTAGAGTATCCAAGCCTAATTTTTCCAACAAGGTTTGTTCGCCTGAAAACAATGAAACACCTAAGCCCAGTTTATGGCCGTCTATTTTATAGCCCAGCCCTTCCAAAATGGTTGGCATTGTATCAAGTGCGGTAAAACGACGGTTTTTAGCATATGGTGTTTCTTTGAAGACAGAGTTGATATAAACATTATATATCGGGCGTTCCATATTTTTTGAAAAGATTGTACTGCTCATGGTCGGGTGATCACCAACGATGACGATTTCGGTGTTTTCATAAAAAGGCTGCTGTGTCAGCCAATCAACAAAAGCGGATATTTGCAGGCTTGAACAGGAAACAACATTTTTAAAATATTCCTCATCTTTGATTTTGGCGTCATGATATTTGATTTGACAATTTTCCTTAGAGAAATGTTCATTGCCGAAATGCGTATCCAGCGTCATCAACGTCATAAAAAACGGTTTATCCTGCTTGCTTAAAACGGCCAGTTCTTCTTTTGCATAAGCAAACAATTTTGCGTCACGCACAATTCTTTTACGGCGAGGATCCGTTGCTGCGGAAAGGTTATCTCTTTTGGCATAAAAATCCCAATCAAGGATTTTGGCTTTACCATGCGTTTCAATAAATTTATCGGTTCCGGCAAACTCACGGCTCATACCGTTTAAGAAACTTTGGGTATAACCTTCTTTTGCCAAAATATCGGGTAAACATATTGCTTGAGGGAGAAAACCATTTATCGGGTGATAACGGCGGACATTAACCGGAAGCCTTAACGGAATAGCGCATAACTGAGCCACCAAAGAAGCCTGCGTGTAATTAGCGCCGTTAATATTGCTAAACCCGCCAAAACCTTCCGTGTGGCTGAAACTGATATTGTTTTGAGCTATTTTTTGTAATTCGGGAATAAGATTTACCCCAAAATAACTCTCATTTGCGTACGAAACATCCATTGATTCGGCAAAAATCATAATCAGATTTCGTTTTTGAGCGGGCGGGGTTATTTTAACCAGTGATGTGTCTGCATAATTTTTCTCGTATAAATCGCCCATCACCCCGTGGCTATGATATTCGTTTATAATGCGGGGAATGTCCATTTTATGATAACCGGCGACTAACGAAAATAAAAAGAAGACAACCGCAAAGCCCAGACATTTGGCAGGTGAGATTTTGCGAGCGACAAAAAATAAGATAACCGTTATGATAGAACTCATCAGGAGCGTGTTTTGCAAATAGCTGTATACCAGTTTTATTTCCGTATCCAAGGGGACGTTTAGGTGAAAGATAATTTGTTCGTAGGTTACCTCGCCAAATTTACGCGGAATCCAGTTTGCGGTTGAGAAAATCATATATCCGAAAAATACTAATAACAGCGATAATATTTTCATAACAGTTCCTTTTTTATTTTAGGCTCGATTAAACAATTTTGTTGAAATAAAATTTAATTTATAATTTGTGTGCTTTGCACGAGTTATGGATTACCACGCCTTTGTGTGACTTACGTCACAGGCTCGTAATGACTCGGGTTGAGTTGTGTCTTTCAACAAAATTATTTAACTAAGCTTTATTTTAAGTCCGGTGGTTAGTTTAGGATGAGCGGCCGTAAAAACAATTTTATAGTTCTTTTTATACACAACATACGGAATTGAGATTTTTGTTAATAAACGCATAAAATAAATACATTTCTTTTTAAACTGATTATAAAAAGCTCATAGTAAGATTTTACCGGAGAGAGTGTTTTGGGAAAGAAAATATCGGTTGCAAAAATTAAAGAGTACAGCAAAGAGCTTGAGGCGCGTGTTCCGAAAGAATATCGTCATGAAGTTTACCGCAAAGGGATTCATTTGAGCTCTTTGTGGATTCCGGCGTTGATTTATTTCAGCAATACGATTATTGCAACTTGTGTGTTTTTATTAGCACTTATCGGGGAGATTTTTTTAGAATACGGCAATTATAAAAAATGGAAATGGGCCAGAATTTTATTTATGTTGCCCTTTATGGCTGTTTTGAGAAACAGCGAACGCCAACATAAACGTTTTAACTTAACAGGTGGCGTTTATATTTTAGCGTCATCGCTTATTTGCACGCTTTTGTTTTCGCCGGTGATTGCGGCGATTGCCTTGACGGTTATGCTGATTTCTGATACTTTGGCGGCGTTGGTCGGCAAAGCTATCGGCCAGCGTAAAATATACAGAAACAAGACATTAGAGGGGACAGTTGCTTTTTTTGTCAGCGCGCTTTTGATTATGATGTTATTTAACCCGCTTTTTACTTTTACATACGTTAGCGTTATCGCTTGCTTTGCCGCGGTGTTTATGGAGCTTTTTGAGCATTGGTTTGAACTTGATGATAATTTCTCCATTCCGCTTGTTATCGGGATTATTTTGACGGTTATCGTCTAAAACGCTTGTTAAAAAACTTAATTTTAAATTAAAAAAAAGCTTTACATTTTATTTTTTTTAAGTATAAATGGGTGTCGTAAATGACGGTCAGGGCTAATGGCATGCCTTGCTGTTATGCGTAAATCCAAGTTAAAATTTAATTGAAAGGGATTGAAATGCCTAAATTAAAAACAAAAAGTTCGGCAAAGAAACGCTTTAGCGTTACCGGAACCGGCAAATTAAAAAGAAATTTTGCGAAAAAGAGACACTGCCTCTTCTGCAAAAGCCAGAAAATGAAAAGACAAGCTCGCGGCACAACCTTGTTGTCTGAGGTTGATGTTCAGATTGTTAAAAAGTTTTTACCTTATTTGTAGTTGGAGGATTTATAGATGTCTCGTGTTAAAAGAGGTGTTACAGCACACGCTCGCCATAAAAAGATTTTAGATATGGCGAAAGGTTACAGAGGACGCAATAAAAACGTTTTCAGAGTAGCTGTTGAAAAAGTTGAAAAAGGTTTGCAGTATGCTTATCGTGACAGAAAGGCTAAGAAGAGATCTTTCCGCTCATTGTGGATTCAGCGTATTAATGCTGCAACCCGTTTGAATGATATGACTTATTCCCGATTTATCAGCGGGCTTGCGAAAGCCGGTATTGAGCTTGACCGCAAAGTTCTTGCTGATATCGCTTTCAAAGAGCCCCAAGCTTTTGCTAAGTTAGTAGAAACTGCCAAAGCGGCTCTTGCTAAATAAGATTTTAGTATAGTTTATATCAGTTAAAAAGAGTCGTCTTGGGAAACCTTGATGACTCTTTTGTGTTTAAAATTTTGGCTGTATAGTCTTTGGAGTGAAGAGAAATAAAGGTTTTTAAACCAAGTATATAAGGTGATATGATGAGTGATATTGAGATTATAAAAACAGAAATTGAGGCACAGATTGCCAGTGTGCAAGATATAAAGGCGCTTGATGACGTGCGTGTTGCGGCACTTGGCAAAAAAGGACGGATTACCGAGCTTTTAAAAACGCTTGGAGGAATGCCGGTCGCGGAGAGAATCGAGTTTGGCAAAAAAATCAATGTGATTAAGGCCGAACTGGAAGCTAAAATTGCGGCTAAGAAACAAGAGCTTGAAACAAAACTTTTAAATGAAAAGCTTAAAAGCGAAGTGATTGACGTGACGTTGCCGTGCCGGCCGGAAGTTCAGGGGCGTATTCATCCTGTTTCTAAAGTATATGAAGAACTCGTGGCGATTTTTGCCGAGATGGGATTTGAAGTGGCGGAAGGACCGGACATTGAAGACCAGTTTCATAACTTTAATGCACTCAATACGCCGCCAAACCACCCTGCAAGACAGATGCAAGATACGTTTTACATCAATAATGATGTAAGCAAAGAGTTTGATTTAGATAACGCTTACGTTGTACGGACACAGACCTCCAGTATGCAAATCCGCACGATGGAAAAGAAACAGCCGCCTATTCGCATTATTGCACCGGGACGTACCTATCGTTCAGATTATGACGCCACACATACGCCGATGTTTCATCAGATTGAGGGCTTGGTGGTGGACAAGACAACAACGCTTGCACACCTTAAGGGCTGTTTGTATGATGTGATGAAAGCCTTTTTTGAAGTGGACGAATTGCCGGTTCGCTTCCGTCCGTCTTATTTTCCGTTTACCGAGCCTTCGGCTGAGATGGATATTGGCTGTTTGAAGACTAAAAACGAGCTTAAAATCGGCGCCGGTACAGATTGGCTGGAGATTTTGGGCTGCGGTATGGTACATCCGAATGTTTTGCGTGCGTGCGGTATCGACCCAGAGGAATATCAGGGTTTTGCGTTTGGTATGGGCATGGACAGACTTGCTATGCTCAAATATGGTATACCGGACTTGAGGACGTTTTTTGAATCTGACGTTCGCTGGCTTAAAAACTATGGATTTACGGCGCTTGATTTTTCTTCAATGACAAGCGGGTTGAGCAATAACGGAGGATTAGCACGATGAAATTTACTTTATCTTGGTTAAAAGAACATTTAGATACGACGGCTTCGGTTGATGAGATTGTGGAAACATTAACGCGAATCGGTTTAGAAGTTGAAGAAGTTATCAATCCGGCGGCGGCGCTTGACGGGTTTAACACGGCAAAAATCGAAACGGTTGAAATGCACCCTGATTCTGACCATTTGCATATATTGCGTGTTAACACCGGAAAGGAAACGCTGCAGGTTGTCTGCGGGGCGCCGAATGTTCATGAGGGCTTAATTGGTATTTATGCCCCGACGGGGGCGCTTATTCCCTGTTACGGCGAGCGCTTGAAGGTTGCCAAAATCCGCGGTGTTGAGAGTATGGGCATGATGTGCTCGGAAAAAGAACTGATGGTGGGTGACGACCACAGCGGGATTATCGAACTGCCGGCGGATACGGCTATCGGTGTGCCTGCGGCAGAAATTTTGAAGATTGATCCGGTGATTGAAGTTTCGATTACGCCGAACAGAGCTGAATGTTTGGGTGTGCGCGGTATTGCGCGTGATTTGGCAGCGGCAGGGCTTGGCACTTTAAAACCGCTCAATGTTAAAGAAATTAAAGGAACATTTAAAAGCCCGATTTCGGTTAATGTGATGTGCAAAGACGCTTGCCCGACGTATACGGCACGTTATATCAAAGGTGTTAACAACAAAGCAGAAACGCCAAAATGGATGAAAGATCTCTTAACTGCTATCGGTTTGCGGCCTATTTCCGCTTTGGTTGATATTACCAATTACATTAACTATGATTTGGCTCGCCCGTTACACGTTTTTGATGCAGACAAACTTGTTGGCAATGTGACGGTACGCATGGCGGCAAACGGCGAAGAATTTGTTGCTTTAAACGAAAAAAGCTATGTTTTGGACGATAAATCTTTGGGAATTTGCGATGACGAAGGTGTTCAGTGTTTAGGCGGTATTATGGGTGGTTTGAGCAAAGGAAGCTTTGAAGACACAACTAATGTTTTGCTCGAATGTGCTTTGTTTAATCCGGTGTGCATTGCCCGCACGGGGCGCAAATTACAGCTTGATTCCGACTCGAGGGCGCGCTATGAGCGCTGGGTTGACCCGATGTCTAATATCTCAGGCAATAACTACGCAACGCAAATGATTTTGGATATTTGCGGCGGCGAGGCTTCTGAGATTGAAGTTGCCGGTGAAGAAAAATTTGAGGCTAAACCGGTTCAGCTCAGGATGGCAAAAATGAAGAGTTTTGTCGGGATGGAGATTGAGCAGGAAAAATGCGCGGCTATTTTACGCAACCTCGGGTTTAAGGTTAGCGAAAGCGAAGGCGTGATTACGGCTGTTTCTCCGTCTTGGCGCGGCGATATTGAGTGCGAACAGGATTTGATTGAGGAAGTTGTGCGCATGGTCGGGCTTGATAATATTCCGGCTGTTTCCATGAAAACGGCAGATTTCCCGAAACCGGTTTTGACAACATTACAAAACAACGTGATGATGGTTAAACATGAGCTTGCAATGCGCGGAATGTATGAAACTGTGACATTCAGCTTTACGGACAGCGCTATTGCCAAATATTTCCGCAGAGGGCATGCGCCTGTTGATATTCAAAACCCGATTATCAATGAGCTTGATGAAATGAGACCGTCTTTATTGCCTAACCTTTTAATCGGGGCGAAAAACAACATTGCCCGCGGGTATACAAATTTGGCCATTTTTGAGGTTGCACCGGAATTTTTCGGGCGTAACCCAGGGGAGCAACAGACAGCGGCAAGCGGTATCTTGGTTGGCAAAACCAGCAAAAAAGACTGGAACGGAACTTCGCGTGCTTATGATGTGTTTGACGCAAAAGCGGCGGCTTTGGCTGCGATTGGGGCGGCTAAGGGACCGATTGAAGCGCCGCAAATTACCACTGACGCACCTCAATATTATCATCCGGGGCGGAGCGGAGCCATCCGTTTGGGAAGAAATGTTTTAGCCTACTTCGGTGAATTACATCCGGCAGTTTTGAAAACTTTAGACATTAAAACCAACGTGATGGCGTTTGAGGTGTTTTTAGAAAATATCCCTGCCCCGCGCGACGGCAAATCCAAGGCAAAGAAAAAACTGGAGCTTTCAACCTTGCAACCGGTTGAGAAAGATTTGGCGTTTGTGTGCGACAAAAATGTTCCATCAATTAATATTGTTACGGCGGCGAAAACGGCTGACCGCGAGAATATTACCGATGTGCGGATTTTTGATGTTTATGAGGGCGAAAATTTAGCTCAAGATAAAAAATCTATCGCGATCACGGTAACTTTCCAACCAAAAGAAAAATCTTATACCGACGCGGAACTTGAAACGCTGATGAATAAGGTTATCTTTGAAGTGGGTAAAAAGACCGGCGCGGCGTTGCGCTAAGTTTTTGCCTTGCGTTTTTTCACAGCCGCAGAATTCTGCGGCTGTTTTTTTTACTTGACTTGTCTTTTTTTGTAACCTAGTTTTAAGGTGTATCGGCTGATTACCGATATGAGGTTTAGAAGCCTCTCAAAGGTTGTCCGTTTATGGATATAAAACTACCTTTTTGCATAAAGCAGGAAGGTAGTTAATAAGGTATATATGTTTATATATGCTCAATACCTACACTATTTCCTTTGAATAGCTTCTAACTTCCTGCTGCCTCTCATCAAGGCGGCATTTGTTTTATGGATAAAATTAGGAGTGTCGGTATGAAATTATTTTATATAGAGCAAAAAGGGCGGTCTATGATTGAGATGTTAGGGGTGTTAGCTATTGTGGGGATTTTATCTGTCGGGGCGATTTCCGGCTATTCGACTGCGATGAGGAAATACAAAATCAACAGACTTAAAGATGAATATACACAGTTTATCCATGATGTTTTGCTCTATGACAATGAGTGGAAGAAAATGGCCAGACAGAATCCTGATGTAAAACTTTTTTCAATTCAAAATTATGTTACTCAGATGAATTTGCTCCCTAAATTATGGATTCTAGATAAAACCGGTTGGATTATAGACAGCATGGGCGGACAATTTAGTATTTTTGTAAGACGACCTTCGGGAAAAATCGATATTGACTACCAAACCAAAGGAACGCAAAAAAGCAATGCTGATGCGAAAGATTTATGTATAGCTATGGCTTATGACGTGTTTAAACCAATGTCTGCAAATGTTTATACCTTATCTGCCTACACTGAAAAATATAATGATGACAATAAACACACCGGCTCGGCGAACCTTCTATGGTATGGAGATTCTTATTGCGGCGGGAATAGAAAATGTTTGAGCGATTTAAGTCTTTCTGACATTATAACGCATTGCACATCTTGCGCCCATAACGACACCTGTCGTTGGATTATTCAATTTGAATAGAACTTATTGCTCAGCAAAATTCAACGTGACATCATTTCCTTTAAGCTCGAGGTTTTTATTGTTTAAGGTATAGGTTTTGATTTTGCCTAGATTTTGAAAATAATCGGTTTCTTTTTTCATCTCGGGTTCGGGAGCGGCCATCATGGTTGAGCCTTGAAGGTTCAAAGTAATATTTTTATTATCAATTTTATATTCGCCAAAATAGTTGTTCACAGCTTGGCCGTAAAAACGAGGCTCTTTGGCGTCAAAGGTGATGGTGATGGCTTTTTCGGGCAACAAAGCGTAAGTTTTGCCGACCGGTGTTTGGTCTGTTTTTGAGCAGGCGGTGAGCGCTACTGCGGCGATGAGGGTGGATATGGATAACAGTTTTTTCATTTTATTCTCCTAAATTGGCGTGCTTTCGCACCAGTTATGGTTTGCTTCGCTTTATGCCTTACGGCGGCTCGCAATGACGATACGGTTGGGTGTGCTTTCGCACCAGTTATTTTATGCCTTATGAGGGCGATATGGTCTTTGTTTTGAATTTATATAGCAAAGTCAGAGCAAAAATACAAGATATTTTACACAATTAAAAAAACATATTGACTTTTTAATATGTAGCAATTATACTATATATTGTTTTTGATATGTATGGAGTTTTGAAATGAAAAAAGCAGAGAATGTAAAAGAATTTGTGGAGCGGATTGACGCGACGAAGAAGGTTAACCCGAAAGATTTATCGTCTGACCAAGATTTGACGATTGCGATTATGAATTTGATTTCGATTGAAGAGCATTTAGTGTTTTCGGGGGCGAAAACCGGCAAGACGTCGTTTTATGATTTGATTGAAGATGTGCGTGAAACGCGCAAAAAACTTATGCTTAAAATTATTCCAAGTTATGAGGGCGAAGTTTGGTGTATTTCCAAACACTTGCTGGCGTCTTCGATGCGTCTGATGGAAGTCGGCACCAAGCAGCAGAGCTTGGGTAACAAGGAGCAGGCGTACGATTTGTTTAATAAGGCGTATGACCTTTACTGCCTGTTTTGGGGCTTGAATATGAATATGCTCGATGTGTCGGAAATGAAATGGCTTGAAGACAGCGTGGAAGACATTAAGCGCATTAGCGAGAAAGTGAACGCGGCGGCGCCTTTGGCAAATGTTTCTGAGGTTAAAGATGAGGAAGCGACTGATGAACCGAAGACGGCGTTTTCGAAGATGAAAGCGTTTGTCAGAAAAGCGGTTGATTGTTGCATTGAGTAAAGGGGAATTGATTATGCGAAAAATTTTATTAGCGTTGGCGTTGGTCTTGTTTGGTTTTAATGCGATGGCAGCGGAGGAGTTGGCGGGTGATAAGATTTATTTTTTCACCCATAACGGCTGCCCGTATTGTGAAGCGGCAGAGGCGTATATCAGCCAAAATATGAAGAACTCGGCAATTGAACAAGTGAGCATTGACAAGCCGGGCGGGATGTATTTGTTTAGAAAATGCGTGCAAAAATTTAAGCTCGGCAGAGAGGTCGGCACGCCGCTGTTTTGCATGGGCGATGAGTACCTGATGGGGTGGTCTGATGACAATCAACGAAAGCTGGTTGAGCTGAGTAAGAAGTTTGGGAAATAAGGTAGGCTTAAATTATGCTTTGCGCTGCTATGATTTGATAAGGTAACGCTAAGGCGTTTAGTTATGGATTGTACCGCTACGAAAAGCTACGCTTTTTTATAATTTGTGTGACTAAGTCACAAGTTATGGATTACCACGCCCTTGTGTGACTTACGTCACGGGGCTCGTAATGACTCACAAAGAGAGGACGTTCTGGACTTGCAATGACGAAGAAGATAAATATAACGGCGTACCTCGCAATGACTCGTGGGGAGAGTGGTCGTCTCTTTCCAGCAAAGCTAAGAGAAGTTTGCTCTGCTACGAAGCTTCATCTTATTATAATTTGTGTGCTTGCGCACAAGTTGTGGATTGCCATGGTTGCTTATGGCTGACGCCATGCACCTCGCAATGACTCGGAGCGAGGGCGTTTCAGTCTTGCATGAACTTTTTTCATCCCTCGCAACGGCGGGGGATTTTTTTGTTTGCAATCGTGATTTATTTTGTTATAGTGGGGATAGGTTTACAAGTGAGGGATTATGGAGCAATTACCGATTGAGATTATGAAAAAAGCGGTTAAAGGGATTAGCTATATTTCCCACCCTTTGCGTTTGCGAATTTTGGAATATCTTGATGTTAACGGCAGCTCGTCGGTTTCGGCTATTACCAAAGCGCTCGGGGCAGAACAGGTTATTGTTTCGCAAGCTTTAAAAAAAATGCGTGAAAGCCATTTGGTGAAAACGACGCGCAAAGGGATTTTTATTTATTACGATATTATGGAAGAATATCCGGCGAGTATTTTTGTTTGTCTTAGAAAGCTTTATGCGTATATGACGGATTGCTTTTTCTTTTTACAAGACGGGGTTAAGGCGATTTTGCCGGCGGACTATACAATGATGACGGCAAACCGGATGAAGTTATTTGCGCATATTGAAAAAATGCGCATTCTCGAGTGGCTGGAGATTAAGGGAGTGCAGAACGTTACCGAGATTGTAAACGGGACGGGGTTAGAGCAGATGAAAGTTTCCCAACAGCTCAAAAAGCTGCGTGATGACGGGTTTGTGACTGTCACCCGCAAGGGACGGTTTATGATTTATGAGATTACCGAGGGTGTGCATAAAACCTGTATCGGGTGTATTCATAAGCGGTATGATGGTTTGACTAATAAAGCAGAGTTTTAATTTCTTGACTCTTTTGGAGTATTGTGCTATGGGTTAGTTTGAAAATGTATTATTAAATTAACTATTAACAGAAAGCCAGCACGTAAAAGCCGTGCAGTTTTTATGACACAAGATGAATTATTCAGAGTTATGGATGCGTTAAACCCCAGCCTTTCTCAAGTTAAGGCTTATTTAGACCGGATGTGCGGTGTGACGCCTATGGAGTTGGTTTATCTCAAGGACGGAAAGTTCGGTTTTTCCAATTCTTATGAGGCTAACTCTGCAGATGATTTATTTGGTTTTTCTATTCCGAATACGAAAAAGATTATCTGCCGGAAAACGCTTAATCGTGATTGTATTAAAAAGCTCGATTTAGAAAATGACGCCACTTTGTCCCAAAACATTCAAGACTGGCTTGCCCGAGAATTTTACCCGTTTAAAGCAAGAACGGCTCAGAAAAATGACATTGACGTGCTTTATAAGCACCTTGGCGCTTTTCGGGCAACACTTGAGACTTTGCAGTACAAAGGCGTTTCATTGCTTCCGAAGCTACCCTATCGCGGTCCGGCGTGGATCAGAGCAAAAAGCGAATATTGTTATGACCATGACGGTATGTCGAATCTGCTTCATTATTTAAAATGTTATGGTGACATTTTGATTTTTGTGGATCTTCCGTGACGTTTGAAAAGAAAAAAGAGCTTCGATTAAGAGGCTCTTTTTTTGTATCTCGAAAACCACCGGCTAGGCCGGTGGTTCAAAAGAGCTTATAGCTATGGTTTTGACATCAAAACTCCTTGAAGTTATAATAAAGTGTCTGGCAGACGCTTTATTAA
>JAGASU010000108.1 GCA_017621635.1 Alphaproteobacteria bacterium
CAATTTTAATTCCGGTTAGCTTGAGCATACCGCCCCAAATCAACGGATGAAGCCCCTTGTCCCACATCTTAATCATCGCTTTTCGTGAAAAAACACCAACCAAAATGCACAAGCTAAACCCCACCGCCTGCACCGGATAAAAATATAAATTCGCCACCAAAGATCTCAAAAAAATCCACACCTTACACATATCAAACCGTCCTTTCATCTCATAGTCTGAAAACATAATATTGCACAAAAACTGCCAAAAACTTGCTGTATTCCGCCGCCAAAAACTTAAAACTCTCGAAACTGTTCCACCAGTCTTTCTTAACATAAGGCGACCTGACTGCCGCAAACTCAAGCGAAACTTCGGGCATTTCATGCAAAATCTCAAGCCGGCTGCGTAAAATATGGTAAGACGAAGTCACGCCGATAACGCTTTTAAGCCCGTGTTTTTCTGCCCAAAGTTTAATTTCCTTCGCATTACCGACCGTATCACGCGCTTCATAGCCAAGCTCGACCGGCATATTGTCTTTAATTTCAAACCCGTCGCGTTTGGCAATATCCTCAAGCTCAAGCCCCGCGCTAACTCCGGAAATCAGCAATGTCCGCGCTCCGGTTTGTTCAAGCAGGTCAATCCCTCTTTCAATCCGGCCGCGCCCGCCGGTTAAAACCGCAATGCCGAACGGCTGTTGCACTTTTTCAACCTTAATATCCTCGTCAATCGCAAAAATTGTATTGACGAACACCACAAATCCGATACCCCAGACTCCCGCAAGAATTAAAAAAAAGCAACCCAAAAACAAAATCCGACGCTTCATCAGCTCCCAAGCTCCGCAAAACTAATTTACGTTTTAGATACTCGAAAAAGCCAAACACGCAACACTTTTTTTCACATCTCTAACAGCAATACGTTATCTCACATCATCTCTCGTAACGTTTTAATCACCGTCAAATACGCCGTCAATGCCGTCATTGCGGTAGAAACCAGCGGAAGCAGCAAAATATACAGCCACTCGCCTGCCCCGAAGCTGACCGAGTTAAAAATCCCCGCTTCAATCCCTTTGGCCATATCACCGATAATCACAATCGCCGGTGCTGCCGCCGCCGCTCCGGCAATTCCCGCCAACAGCGACATTTTAGAGATTTCCTTAACATAATTAAGCGCAATATATTTATCCGTCGCGCCAATCACATGCAAAATGCTGATAATTTCCTTATGCACGTTCAATCCGGTCTTCGCCGCAAACACAATGGCGGTAATCGCCGCCGCCGCCACTAAAACCAAAACCGTCACCGCCAGCATTTTTAAAGAATTAATAAACTTAAGCAGTCTCGATAACCACAAATTATGATCATTAATCGACGCCTCAGCCGAAACTTCGGACAATCTTGCCGCCAAAGTCTTATAGTCAAACCCTTTGGCGTTTTGAATTTTAACATCTAATAGCTTCGGAATAGGCAAAAGCTCAATATCCACATTACCGCCAAGCCACGGCTCCAAAAGCGCGTGCAACTCGGCATCAGACAAAACCGACACCTGCACCACGTCAGGATATTTTTCCAAAAACCCCACCACGTTTAACAAATCCTTCCTGCTTTCTTCATAGTTGGGCTTGGGCAAAACCTGCACCGTAAAGTTTGAAACCACCTGCCGCTTGGAGTTTTCAAACATTGCGTTAATGCCCAAAACCCCCGAAAGCGTAATCGCAAACAAAAACACCGCCACTGCCACCGTCACTTTAACAAACGTCTTGGCATACCCTTCATCAAGCGGCAATTCGGCTTTTCTTTCCACCGGCGGCTTCTGCCGTGCTAATTCTTTAAGTTTGGCTTTCGAAGCTTTCGGTGTTGCAGCCTTATCTTCTCTGAATTTCTCTATCACATCATCTGCCATCAAAAATCTCCATTACTCAATATCTCCTCTTCCCACTTTTATCTAAAAAAAATTTTGCAACGGGTTGGGAGAACACCGGTGCTGGAAGCAAATTTTCGACTGCGGTGTACAAAAAGCGTACATAAAGGAGGAAATTTGCTTTCATGACCGTTGTTATACAAGCCCCCGTTTTATTTAACATAAGCCAATTTGCCGTTCTCCAGCTTTAACCGCGGATACGGATAACGATCCATCAGCTCGTTGGAGTGCGTAGCAATCACAACCGTTGTCCCGAGCCGGTTTAATTCCAAAAACAGCTTCATCAGCTTTTGCGCAATCTCGCTGTCGACGTTTCCCGTCGGCTCGTCGGCAAGCAAAAGCTCGGGCCGGTTAATCACCGCTCGGGCAATCGCCGCGCGTTGCTTTTCTCCGCCGGAAATCTCCGAACTTTTAACATACATATTGTCTTTAAGCTCCACCCAAGCCAAAAGCTCAATCACCCGATGTCTGATTTCCTTTTCTTTCATTCCTTTAAGCCGTAAAGGCAACGCCACGTTGTCAAACACGCTCAAATGATCAAGCAATCTGAAATCTTGAAACACAACGCCGATTCTCCGCCGTAAAAACGCCAACGTGTCCCTGTCAGTCAAAGACACATTAGAGCCGAAAACCTTGAGTGTCCCCTCAGTCGGCTTCTGTGCTAAATAAAGCATGGAAAGAAGAGAGGTTTTCCCTGCCCCGCTCTTGCCGGTTAAAAAATGCAAAGACCCGCGCCGAAACGCAAAATCAATATTGCTCAAAACCGCAGGGTTATCACCATACGAAAGCCCCACGTTTTTCATCTCGACAATCGGTTCAAACTGTCTTTCCGTCATCTTTTCCTCATTAATATTAACCATCGCCGCTCCACGCCGCCCGAATTAAAAAAATAATAACACCGCAAAAAAAACAATAAACCTCTCCTTTGGAATATCCCCAAATTTTTATACCCCGAACAAAAAATTAACCTTTTTTTAAAAAATCCGTTGAAACTATAATTTTTCCTGATTATACTTCGGCTGTTAAAACGGAGTAAATAAAATGTTGATAAGCTGCCCAAAATGCCAAAGCCTCTATGAAATCCCAGATGATCTCATCGGCAAAACCGGCAAAAACTTTCGTTGCCAAACCTGCCTAAACGTTTGGCACGCCATGCCCGAAGACGCTTTGGATTATGATGAAAAAAAACAAGACGAACCTTTCATTGAGGCCATAGACGTTTCTTCTTCCCCGCACCGGCTTTATCCGGCAAACAAAGAAGAATACACCATTCCGGCAGATTATAAATCAGGGAGTAAAACCCGCTCTTCCAAAGAACTGATAGCAAAAGAAGGCGACCCTGATTTTATCCCCCCGACACCAAAAAAGAAAAAAGAAATCACGCTGACCTCCTCTGCCGGCACGGCTTTTACCATAAACGCCGCCCCGCTCGAGGACATTTCCGTTAAGCCCCGCTTTTTTACCGCTAACGAAGAACTAACCGTCAGCGCCGCAGACCGGCTTCTCCCTGAAAAACCGCAAAAACACTACAAAAAAACCAAGTTGTTCCTGCTGTGCGCAGCTCTTTTGTTAACCGTTCTGTTTTTGCGTCGGGAAGTTGTCGCGCTCTACCCTGACGCTGAAATATGGTATAATAAAATTTACTTAAGCGGCATAAATAACCCTGAAAACTTGAAATTTGAGAATATCACGGTTGAAAAGACAACACAAAACAACACACCAACCTTAAACTTAAAAGCAGACATTGTAAATGACTCGCCCTATGCCACAATCGTCCCGAATGTTACCATCGGCACGGAAAATAAAAGCTATAAGCCGGCCGTTAATTTTCTAAAATCCGGTGAAAAAACCAGCGTAACCCTTCCTCTGCCGGCGCCACAACCAAATCAGGCGCTAGGCTTAACCCTGAGGTTTGAAAAAAACTGAAAATTTTATGTATTAAATATTTTTTTAGGAGATTGAAATGTTAAGAGAAGACTTGCAAACAGCCCTCAAAGAGGCAATGAAAAACAAAGATATGGCAACCGTATCCGCCGTCCGCCTGATTATCGCCGGCCTTAAAGAAAAAGACGTCACCGCCCGCGGTGCCGGCAAAGAATGCGCCACTGATGCCGAATTGCTCTCCATGATGCAAACGATGATTAAACAACGCACCGAGTCGGCAAAAATATATAATGAAGGCAACCGTCCGGAACTAGCTGCCAAAGAAGAAGCGGAAATCAAAGTTATCGAGCGCTTCCTTCCCAAACAATTATCCGAAGAAGAAACTAAAACCGCAATTGCCGCCATCATCAACAAGACCGGCGCTCAGGGCATGAAAGATATGGGCAAAGTTATGGCCGAACTCAAAGCCGCCTACGCCGGACAAATTGATATGGGCAAAGCCTCTTCTTTAATCAAAGGAATGTTGTAATATAATAAATAAGGCGAAGCCGTTTCTATGGGTGGGATAAATTGCAATGCTTGAGTGCAAATTTCCGACCGCGGTGTACAAAAAGGGTACATAAGGAAGGAAATTTGCCTCAATGATTGTGATTTAGCACGCCCCCAAAAAAAGGAAAACTAAATTGAATGACGACTTACAACGCTTCATCGAAGAACTACGCACCCGCATCTCAATAGCCGATGTCGTCGGTGCAAAGGTAAAGCTGACCAAAAAAGGCAGGGAATATCAAGGCCTCTGCCCGTTTCATAATGAAAAAACGCCGTCTTTTACCGTCAATGAAGCTAAAGGCTTTTATCACTGTTTCGGTTGCGGCGCGCACGGCGACATTGTTAAGTTTGAAATGGAAGCAAACGGCCTGCCGTTTTTAGACGCCCTGCAAAAACTTGCCCATCAGGCTGGGCTTACCATGCCGCAATTCTCCAAAAAAGACAAAGAAGAAGCCGAAGCCAAAAAATCATCGTATGAGATAATGGAACAAGCCTGCACCTTTTTTGAACGCGCACTCAAAATGCCGGAAGGCACCGAGGGCTTAAACTATTTTCAAACCAAACGCGGCCTAAGCAAAGAAACTATTCAAAAATTCCGCTTGGGCTTTGCCCCGAACAATAACGCACTATTGGCTCATCTCAAAGCTCAAAACATTGAGTTGCAAGAGCTTAAAGAACTGGGGCTGATTGCCATTCCGGAAGACACAACCCGCCGCCCGCATGATTTTTTCAGAAATCGGGTGATGATTCCGATTACCAACAAACAAGGCAAAATCATCGCCTTTGGCGGTCGGGTAATGGAAAAAATAGAACCCAAATACTTAAATTCGCCCGATACGCCGATTTTTAATAAACGACGTAATCTCTATAACTTAGACAAAGCCCGTGAAGCAGCATATAAAGAAAAGAAGCTCATCATCTGCGAAGGCTATATGGACGTCATCGCTCTGGATTCGTATGGCTTCCCCTATGCGGTGGCCCCATTAGGAACAGCCTTAACCGAAGAGCAGATTATGGAAGCATGGAAAGTCTGTCCCGAACCGACGCTTTGCTTAGACGGCGATATGCCTGGCATTAAAGCCGCCATGCGCGCGGTCGACCGAGTTCTTCCGATCTTAAAACCCGGCTATTCCTTAAAATTCCTCTTTTTGCCGGATAATCAGGACCCTGATGAATACTTAAAAGCAAGAGGCGCGGAAAATTTTGCCGTATTGCTTTCTAAAACCCGCCCGCTGATTGATATTTTATGGCAAAAATACACTGAAAACGAAGACGCCTCAACCCCTGAAAAGACAGCCCTCATCGAAAAAACGCTTCTGGAAGAAACCGCCAAAATTGCCGATTCGGTCGTTCGCGGCTATTACAC
>JAGASU010000109.1 GCA_017621635.1 Alphaproteobacteria bacterium
CATATCAAAATTAACAAAGTTCGTAAAGACGATTCCGTCCCCTTCAAGCGCCCGAACTTCCTCAAGCGTTGCGTTCCAAAGTTCTTCAAGCCCGCTGGCCGTAACTTTCCTGCTCACGCCGGAACCGGCATAAATATCGCTGATTTTGCCGATTGCCACCACTTCAAGGCCGCTTTCTTTCGCTTTGTCCAAAATCGTCGGGGCAAACGGCGACACCGCATAATCATGCCGGTTTTTCGTGCGCACAAACGCCCCGGCTTTATCGCCGACAAACGGTCTGGCAATCACCCGCCCGATGTGATACGGTTTCACTTCCTCAAACGCAATCTCGCAGAGTTCATAAAGACGCTTTAAGCCAAACTTCTCCTCATGTGCGGCAATCTGCAAATTGCTGTCTGCCGAAGTATAAAAAATGGGTTTGCCGGTGGCCAGATGTTCCTCACCCAATTCTTGGATAATCACCGTCCCCGAAGCGGCCTTATTGCCCAAAATTCCGGAAATTCCCGCACGTTTGCAAATCCTGTCCACCATATCCTGAGGAAAACTCGGGTACTCCAGCTTAAAATGCCCGAAATCCGTCCTGACCGGCACGCCGGCCATCTCCCAATGTCCGGAGATAGTGTCTTTGCCGGCGCTGATTTCTTCCATACAGCCATAACCGCCGCGCAAAACAAGCCCCGCTTCGCCTTTTTTTAACGGCGCCTCAACACCGCACGCCAATACCCCCGCCTTTTTCAGCCCCAGCGCCTCTAAATTCGGCAGACAAAGCCCGTCATAGGTTTCGGCAATATGCAAAAAAGTATTTACCCCCTCATCATCAAAAGCCTTGGCATCACCTGCCCCGCCGACACCAAATGAATCCATCATCAAAATAACAACTTTAGCCATCTCAACACTCCTGTAAAAATACTATGGGCAATAATAATTCTTCCGGCAAAAAAGCGCAAGCAAAATCATACGTCTTTTCTAATAAATTCTTACTTACCGCTTTTCCTTTCTATCTTCATCTTCTTTAGTTTCCGCTGTTTCTTCCTCATCTTCTGTTTCTGCTTTTTTCGCTGCATTTTCCGCTAAAACATCTTGTAATACTTCAGACAATTTTTCCAAAGAAGGCATATCTTCAATATCCACCCCGCAGGAATGTTTTTCACAATAGCCTTCTTGCGCTTCTTCATATTCCAACTCTTTTGCCCTTCTCTCCAAATCTTCCCGTTCTGCCTTAATAACATCTTCTGTCAACGGCTTATCTCGTTCCGGTTCCATAAAATAAGCCACAAACCGCGAACGCTCCAATGTAATATCCGTTCCCTTGTTATCATCTTTCGCCGCAATATTTATTTTATCAATCTGTCCCCCTGCTCCAATAATAACCTTATCAAGCAATTTTGTTTCTTTTACTTCTTTAGTCTTTAAATCTTCCAAATACTCCGTCACCGTAACATAAAAGGAAACATCATTAATATGGCGCCCAATCCCCTCCGGTTCTGTAATAATCTCAAACTTCTGATTAGGAGCTAACTCACAATATCGTCGATACACTTTCTGAGGATTGTATGCATTATAAACCACAATATCGACATTACTCTTCCCCTTTTTATTAATATCATATTCATACGTCACAAAATCTTGATAAAAGTAATCCCCTAACTTAGCTCCTGAAATCGAATATTTGCCAATATCTAACAACCCAAAATCTCGGTTGCATTCTATTTTAATAAACATTCCGGCTCTATCCGCCTTCGCTCCACTAACAAACATCACACAAAACAAAACCGCAAGGCATAATCTCCGCATAAGCTTCCTCCTTTCTTTAACTATGCCTTGCAGTATAATGACTGGTTTTATTTTTTCAAGGCTTTTTTAGTCCAACTTTCTGGAGTTTGCTTAATAAGCTCTTGAATTGCTTTATTGCGTGCAGCAAATTTTACATCCCATCGATTTCGGATACATTCTTTTAACATTTCATCCACATTGCGATGAGCAATCCCCTCCCAAAAAGACGGATAACCAATCTTTTTGATGTCACCACTTTCCAACTTTTTTTCCGTCTGCTTCCAATCAAACCCTGTCCGCCCAAGGTTATACACCATATCAATCAAGACAATCTGTATATTTTGCGGCTGTTTCTCAAACGGCTCAATATAGCCCTCTTGTTCGCCAAGATTTTCATTAAACTCCTTAATGATGGCATTGACATCATTAATAGAGCCCTGAACGCGATTCCGATAAAGCGTATCCGCGTTTTTCTCCGTAATACGCAAATCTGTTATATCAGTAAAAAATCCGGCTCCTTTTTTATTATTCTTTTGATATTTTTTAAGCTTGGCAAGCTCGGCATCACGAATAGCCCTGTCTTCTGCTTTGCTCAAATCAAGCTTTCGTAAAGTATTTGTCTTGCGGTCTAACAAATGCCACTCGACACCTTCATCATTTGCATCAACATTAATGCCTGGCCCCACGGTGACCTTATCTGCCGTATCCACATACGGATGCAAAACAATCCCTTCATGCTTTTTGATAATCGGCTTCATCACATTCATAAAATTTTCTTCATCAAACTCCGGCATATTACTTTTCTCCCCCATTTGCACATTCAAAGCTTTAGCGATACCAAAACGATCATCTTCTGCCGTCTTTTTCAGTTCGTTAATAAAAGAATTTTCTTTCTGAACCGGTGTATGAGGTGTCAAAGAGTTTTTCAGAGCTGCCGCAGAATCTTCTTCAACTTCCTCTTCTTCCTCATCTTCCTCAACAACCTCATCTTCCTCTCTAGTCTTTTTTGCCGCCTCGATTCGCGCTTTCATCTGATCATAAGCCTTGTTTTGAGCTTCTTCAGCCAACTTTTCGCGCCGCACTTCTTCCCAAAGCGCATCACCGTTAGCCAACACAAACTCAAACCACTCACCCATTGAAGATTTTGCTTCAATTTCTTCTCGGCTGTTGCCATATCGCTCCATCAATTCCCGAATTTTCTTCTTTTGCGCTTTGTTACCCCGCGCATTCCGAAAATCAGCTTCAATATCGCGCATAAAGTCCTCTTGAGTATAATGACTCATCGTCTATTCCTTTCAAAATACATTAAATACAAAAACGCTCCTTACAACCCTAAAGCCGTAAGAAGCGCACAAAAAAAGCCGCACAAACGCGACCCCTCAAAAAAAACAAAAAGCCCACCATAGAGCTTCCTTGACAGTATTATACCATCATAAAACTTTTAATACCCCACTCTGACATACTTGTCAAGTAAAAATATTATATTTTCATTAATATATCCTTTTTCAAAAAAACTCCAACCAAAGAGTACGAAATTTTAATATTCTCGCAAAAAATCTCTCCTTCCCGCTCCGGTTTTAACGGAGAAACTTCTCTTAGTGTTGCTAGGCTTTAGCCGCAGGAACACTTAGTTGTTGCTACAAGTAGAAAAGTGATAGCTTTTCGTAGCGGTAGAAAATTTTGCTTTAGTACCGCGGAAGCCTACCAAGGAACAGGAGCGTACAAACAGTCACGTGACTGTTCTGCAGAGTAGCCCCTCCCGCTACCCGACACGCACTCCCTCAAAGGAGTGGGATAAATTGCGAAATAGCCGTAAATGTCCTCAAACAAACCGGAGCGTACTGTAGTCCAGCTCCGGTTTTAACGGAGAAAATTTTGCGAAGTGACCGCGGGAGCCTACCAAGGAACAGGAGCGTACAAATAAGTACGTGACTGTTCTGCAGAGTAGCCCCTCCCGCGAGTCAATTCACAAAATTTTCCCGTTAAAACGTATAGCGCAAACCAGCCGTAACTTCCATCAAATTATTCAGGTTAGCCATACCGATGTAAGTATAACGCCCCATCACGCGGAAAGAAACGTTGTTGTTAAAGTCATAAGAGAAACCGACACCGCCACGGTAACCGATATGTTCTTTATCCATACTGCCCGGATTAAATTTGTATTTAACATTGTAGTCAGCTAAACCTAAAGAACCTAACAAATGAAACCCTGAGCAGGAAACCGGAACACGTCCGTAAACATCAAGACCCCAAGCATAAAATTCAGATTTAAGGTCACGCCCTCTTAAATGGGTTTTACGCTCGCCAGCCTGCTGAAAAAAAGCTTCAATGCTGGTATAACGCGCAATATCAGTACCAATATTAACCATCCAGGAATTATAATCCTTTTTAGCATCAGAAGCAATGGCACCATGCTTTGCATGCGAATAAACATAATCCGCACCGATATAAGGGCGAACCAAATTGCTCATACTCCAATCGGCGGCTTGGGCATTCATCGCAAAAACCGAAGCGGCTGCAGCTAATACATAAATTTTCTTCATAATTTATTCTCCATTACAAACTAAAATTAACTTTAGTCCTAAAGTATTACAAATCTCATAATACTTCTCGAAGCCATATATAGGCACAAATTTTATCTTTTAAATAGCAGAGCAAAATTTTTTACGCTTTATTTACAAAAATTGTTTAAAATCAAAGAAAAATAACGCAAAGGAAATAAAATGGATTTTCAAACACCCGATAAAAATTGTAATTTATGCGAACGGTTATGCGCTTTTAGAAACATAAACCGTCAAAATTTTCCCGACTACCACAACGCTCCGGTTGAAGCGTTCGGCTCGCTTTCTTCTGAAATATTAATCGTCGGACTAGCCCCCGGCTTAAACGGCGCCAACCAAACCGGACGCCCGTTCACAAACGACTACGCCGGCGATATCCTCTATCCTGTCTTAAAAGAATACGGCTTGGCCTCAGGAGATTACAAAAAAAGAAAAGATGACGGCTATGAACTAAAAAATGTTCGCATCACCAACGCCGTGCGCTGTGTTCCGCCGCAAAATAAACCGACAACCGCAGAAGAAAAAAACTGCCGCGCGTTCTTAAAAACCGAAATAAACGCTATGAAAAACCTTAAAGTCATCTTATGCTTAGGTTTAATCTCGCATAAAAACGTCCTGCAGGCTTTGGGCTTAAAACAATCTTATGCAAAATTCAGGCACGGCGCCGTCTATGATCTCCCCTGCCAAAACATAAAACTTGCCGACAGCTACCACACCTCGCGCTATAACATTAACACCGGTGTTTTAACTTACGCCATGTTTGAACAAATCATCAAAAATATCAAAGGACTGATAAAATAATGAGCTTAAAAAAAATCTCCGAAATCATAATCTTAATTCTTCTCGTTTTTGCCACCTTAACACTCTCGGTTTTGCTTTATGCCCGTTTTTTATACCCTGATGCCGATTATGAACAAATCGCCATCACCATCGAACACTTAACTCCGAAAGTCATCTGCGCCGCCCTCTCCTTAAAAGACTATATTCTGGCTCTGCTGTTTTTCGTCTTCATCTATCCTTTGTGCTATTTTTTATTAAGCAAAAAACAACAGCTTATCGCCCTTTTCTTAATGGTCCTCTTAAGTTTACACTTAACCGGCTATCCCGAACATTTCATCTTAAGCCACACCAAAACCACCCTTTTTGAACAGCATTACATCGCTCCCGAAACCTTAAAGCTCACCTTCCCCGAACACAAAAAAAACCTTGTTTTGATATATCTCGAAAGTTTCGAACAAAACTTTACTAAAGAAGAATATTATCAAAAAAACCTCCTTCCCAACCTCCAAAAATTACAACAAGAGGGGCAATCCGTTAAAAACTTTTCAAACCTCCCCGGCGCCACCTTTTCCATCGGCGCAATAGTTGCTTCGCATTGCGGTATTCCGATGCGCACCAAACTGGCCAAACCCGACATCTACCAAAGAAGCTATTTCCTCCCCCAAGCCTTTTGTTTTCCTGAATTTTTGCGGCAAAACGGCTATCAGACCGCTATCATTAAAGCCGCCGATATCACCTACACCGACGCTGATATCTTCGCCAAATCTCACGGCTATGAAGAAGCCGTCGGTTTTGATGAAATCATACAAACTTACCCTGAGGATGAACTAAAAAGTCATCTCGGCACATTTGACGGCATTAATGATAAAAGCCTTTTTGAATACGCCAAAAAACAACTTGCCGCGTTTGCTCCTGACAAGCCTTTTATGCTCACCCTCTTTTCACTCGACACACACGCCCCGAACATTTATAAAGACCCGGCTTGTCCCGCCGTTTTCAACGATGAGCGTGATGCCTTCCTCTGTACGGATCAAACCGTTGCCGATTTTATTTCTTGGTTCAAAACCACTCCCTATTATGAAAACACCACGGTTGTCATCTTAGGCGACCACTTGCTTTCATATTCGTTAAGCAAAAAGAAAACGCCCGAACGCGGCACATACAATGTCTTCTTAAACCTTGACGACAACCTTAAATTGGATACAACCAAAACCTATTCAACCTATGATCTCGCCCCGACAATCTTGGAAAGCTTAAACATAAAGCTTGATAATCGTGCCTTAGGTCTCGGCCGCTCCTTATTTGCCAAAGAGCCTACTTTGGTCGAACAATTAGGCTTTGATACCCTCAAAACCGCACTCCGCCAGCAGTCCGACCTTTACGAACACTTTCAAACCCCCAAAAAAGAACGCAGCGGCGCTTATCTCCCCTATCAGTTAGGAACCGTCTTAAACGCCGCCGAAGTCTTGGCCTATACTGACGTCTATAAAAAAGTCTTAACCCAAAACTATCTTGACGCCATAACTTTAACCCTGCCCGAACACCCTCAAAACGGCCTGCAGCTTAAAATAAAATTTAATGCCGTTCTAAATCATAAACACAGCGTAACCGTCACTGCAAATGATGTTGTCATCGGCCGCGTCAAAGGCACAAAATACCCCAAATCTCCGTTTGAACTCACGGCAGATATCCCTGAAAGCGCCTTAAAAGATAACAAATTAAAACTCATTTTCAGAAATGACTCCGGCAAACACTTCGTCGCGCAAATGGGCATCGTCTTGCTGGAACTTGTCATAACTGAAAAATAAAAAACAAAAAACGCTTTTAATCAGGCGTTTCAATCATTATTTTGTTAAAACAGCCCTGATTTTTTTAAGGAAACAAACCAAAATGCTAAAAAAACTTTTTTTAATCCTGTTTTTTATCACAGCGTTCATAACAAACGCTGCCGCATTGAGCTTTACCCAAAAACAAGACCTCGTTTCCTTAACCGTCACGCCGGAATACAAAACCCTGTCCCCCAACACCAAAACCATCTCGTTTATCATCAAAGCCGATATCAAACCAAACTGGCATCTTTATTGGGATAACCCCGGAGACACCGGCGACCCCGTTGTCCTGACCTTTTATGACTCCCCGCATTATCAGGAACAATCCTCACACCACACCGCCCCCATAAAATCCGTCTTTGAAGAGATAATCACTTCCTATATCTATAAAAAAGAACTCTATTTTCTCGTCACCTTCTCCTTAAAAGACCTTCAAAACCTTGACCGCCTGCCTTTTGAAATCATCTTAACCTATACCGCCTGCAATGTGAGCTGTCTGCCTGGCAGCACACGTTTAAGCCTCGCCCTGCCGATCAAAGAAAAGCCGGAAATCAACCCTACGTTTGTCACCCTCGCCCCAATCGCCAAAAGCACCTTTCCCGAACAGTTATACGCCGCCGCTTCATTAAATAATGACCTCATGGAGCTAAAGCTTGACGAGCAAATCATAAAAAACTGCAAAGAACCGGAGTTTGTCAGCCTTCACCCCAAAAAAAGCATCCTTGCCAACCTGCCCGAAACCACAGTCGCCGCCAAAAATCAGCTCAATGTCAATTTTGACAAAGACGAGCTTCCGCCGGACCCTAAAGGCATACTCCTCTGCCCCGGACACG
>JAGASU010000110.1 GCA_017621635.1 Alphaproteobacteria bacterium
CCATAAATAAGGACTTTTCATAACGCGGGCAACCTTAAATGAGGCGTTTTCATCAGCTTCTTCAGCCCGCAGGAAAACAACGCTTTTTTGCGCCAATTCGCCCTCTAAGTTTTGCGTGTCGGGCGCATTGACAAAGACTTGGTATTGTCCCGAAAGATAGCCGGTCTCAATCAACCCCGCCGTCAGCGCATTGTCTTTAACCCCAACGTCAACCGTCAGCGTGGACAAGCCTAAGCTATTCATTTTACTTGAGTTTATCTTACCATTTGTGCCAAGCCACATCACCGTCCCGTCTGCGAGCGAAAGGTTGTTCACCCCGCTCACCTCGTTGTTAAAGCGAACATACGTCGCAGGATCTGCCAATTTATCCGCCTTAACCCAAGCTAAATCATCTTTCGCCTCGTCAAACGATGACGCTGACTGGGTAACTGCCTCCGTTTCATAAGGTTCGACAGACAGGTCAAAATTGCTACCGGAAATTACATCTTCAAAATCGATATAACCGTTGGTGGCTTTAAGAATCAATGGTGAGCTTCCACTATAAGCCGTTTTATTACCGATGAACTCACTGTTGCCGTTATGCGCGGCAATGGTTATTGGATTCTCTCCCGATGAGTAAATCGCTGTTGCCTCATTGCTGTAAAAATTCGAGTTTAGAATTTCCTTAATAACAGAGCCATCATCATTAAAAATTAAGTCACTCATTTTATTGCCATAAAAATTGGAGTTTAATATCTGGTGGATTGTACCTTCATTGCCTATTAAAGATAGTATACTGCTAGTATTTTTGATAAAATTAGCATTAATAGCTAAAATAGAGCCTTTATTCTCAATTCCACCACTGACATTATTAATAAAATTTCCGACAAAATGTGCAACAACAGCTTTATTAAGAATATAACCTTTGTTTTTAATATAATCACCGATAAGAGAGATTTCTCCATTCAAAACCAACACTCCTTGGATAAATCCTCCCTCATTACTAATCAGATCTATAATAGCATTACTGGACATATTTATATTGTTATAGCTTGTACTCCCCTCTAAAAGTTCATTATACCAATTTCCGACAGAATCTTGAATCCCCGAACCGGGAACTATGGCATACTGATAATATTTTGGCGTTAATGTGTTATCTTCATTTTTGACATATGTTGTGATGATGTCTTCTCTTGTTTTAGCTTCTTCTTCCGTGATGTCTGATACCAAAGTCAGGGTGTAGCGGCTTTTCGGTAGTTCAACCGAAGAATCATAACTGTAATATTTATCGCCGATTTGATAAATGGTGTTGTCCGTTTGAACATCGCTTTCTTTTAGGGCATTACTGGCAATATTAGCTAATAACTGGAGTTTATATTTGTCTTCTCCTGAATTTGGCGTATAAAAATATGTTTTATTGTTGATTATTATCGTCACCATTTCTTTATTATTTTCAGGCAGATTTTCATCTAATTTATGAAGTGTCGGCGTGTAACTTTCCAAAAATTCCTTTGCTTCTGCACTCAACCTGTCAATCGTCGGGATGGTAGAAATCTCTTCAGCTAAAACCGGCGCGGAAGATAAAAATGTTCCGCATAATAATGTAAACAATATACTTTTTTTCATCTTATCAGTCCTCTGTTGCAAAAAAACGATCCTTTTTTTGCAGCAAATTTACGTTTTCTTAATTGACTGATATTACACTAAAATACGCAGCGTAATAACTGCTGAATTTAAACGATCCTTTTTTTTCAGCAGTTTTATAAAAACAAGAAACGGCTGTTGACACAGCCGTTTCTCATAAAAAAAAGAATCACACGCCATAAAGCAAATCGCCGGTCGTATACCTTTTGGACACCATTTTGCTGAGTATGCCCCCTTGATAGACATACATTTTCAAAACATTTTTGCCGTATTGACGCTTAAGCAGCTGTTGTTGAACCTGTGCGCAAATCTTTCTACCGGTTTTGGCTATTTCAATAAAATAGGCCTCAGCCCCCGGCAAACCGAACAATAAGCTCTGCCCTTTATCAGTCAGCCGTGGCGCTACCTCAAGCAACAGATTACGCGGATCGGAATCATCATAGCAGTCAAAATCATCAGCATCAAAACCTTCTCCTCTGCCCCAAAGCGGGAATTCTGAATTTTGGCGTTTCAGCGGTTTCATATGCCGGACCTTTTCTACCAAAAACAAAATAATCCCCGGTTGGCACAAAAGCTTTTTCACCCAACGGCTCATCACGTCACCTGGTACTTTAAACAACTTGTCTTGCATATACGCAAGCGCCTTTTCTAAATTGTCAAACTCAGGATCAGCGATCCTCTTTTTTTCCAGTTTTTCCATAAAAATACAAAAATAAATGAAACATAAAATTAAATAAGTGTTTTTATTATAGCGCTCGAAAACGCCAAATGCAAGAACATTTTCAGCGCAAAATAAAAAGTAGATAACCTGATATCATAATTGACCTTCCGATGAAATCACTTTAATTTATTTTGTATGATATTAATTTTTTTAAGGATAAAACCATGGAGCAAAGAATAATTGACGTTAATGGCATTAAACTTGCAAATACCCTTCCGTTCGGGCTTTTATGCGGTCCGTGCCAAATAGAGAGCCGCGGACACGCCATAGATATTGCCGGCGCCATGGTTGAGATTACCAAAGAACTTAACATTCCTTATATCTTCAAAGCTTCATTTGACAAAGCCAATCGCACCTCGATTCACGGCGCCCGCGGCGTAGGACTTGATGAAGGAATGAGGACGTTTGATGAAATTAAAAAACTCTACAATAATTTGCCGATTGTCACGGACGTTCATGAAAAAGAGCAGTGCGCGATTGTGGCTGAACATGTTGATATGCTCCAAATTCCGGCTTTCCTTTGCCGACAGACGGATTTGGTTGTTGCCGCTGCTCAGACCGGCAAAGTTGTTAACATCAAAAAAGGACAGTTTTTAGCTCCGTGGGAAGCTAAAAATTTGGTTATCAAGTGCGACGAATCGGGCAATTCTAACGTTTGCCTGACTGAACGCGGCACCAGCTTTGGCTATAACACCCTTGTAACCGATATGCGCGGATTGCCAAGGATGGCACAAGATACCGGCTGTCCGATTATTTTTGACGCGACACACTCCGTTCAACAGCCCGGCGGTATGGGCGGGTCTTCCGGCGGACAAAGGGAATTTGCTCCGGTTTTGGCTCGCGCGGCCGTAGCTGTCGGTGTTGCCGCGGTGTTTATGGAAACTCATGAAAATCCGGATAAAGCTCTTTCTGACGGCCCGAATACGATTGCGCTTAAAGATATGAAAAACGTGCTTAGTATTTTAAAACAATTTGACGAGGTTCGCAAAAAACTGGATATCTTTTAGAAGACAAAAGGCGGTGTAAATACCGCCTTTTATTTTGATCAGATTACCTCGCGGCGGCCGACGTGGTCTGCCGGTGTGATTATGCCCTCGTTTTCCATACGCTCAATCAATGAAGCGGCTTTATTGTAGCCGACACCCAAGCGGCGTTGGATATAGCTTGTGGAGGCCTTTTTATCATTACGGACAATACTTACGGCCTGCTCATAAAGGTCATCTTTACTGTTGGTGGAAGCACCCATAGAGGTTTTATCAAACAAGGCGCCGGCGTCTTTGTTTTTCATCTCAAGTTCGCCTTCGGTCACGGCTTCAACATATTCGGGCTGGCGCTGGGATTTGATGAACTCAACAACACCTTCCACTTCTTCATCCTTGACAAAGCCCGCGTGAATACGTTGCGGGCGCAAGCCAGCCGGCATATAGAGCATATCGCCTTTACCTAAAAGTTGTTCTGCGCCCTGCTCGCCTAAAATGGTGCGGCTGTCAATCTTTGAAGTGACTTGAAAGCTGATACGGGTCGGGAAGTTGGATTTAATCGTACCGGTGATGACATCAACCGACGGACGTTGGGTTGACATAATCAAGTGAATACCCGCCGCACGCGCCATTTGCGCCAAGCGCTGGATTGCGGCTTCAACTTCTTTACCGGCAACAAGCATTAAGTCCGCCATTTCATCGACGACGATAACAATATAAGGAAGCGGAGTTGTGTCTAAAAGCTGTTCTTCGTATTTCGGCTTGCCGGTTTCAGGGTCAAACCCTACTTGTATGGTGCGTTTGGGTGTTTCGCCTTTTTCACGCAATTCTTTAAGTTTTAAATTATAACCATTGATATTGCGAACTGATAAGCAGGCCATTGCCCGATAGCGTTCTTCCATCTCGCGGACAGCCCATTTTAACCCGATGACGGCTTTGGCCGGATCGGTTATGACTGGTGTTAAGAGGTGAGGGATACCGTTATACATTGAAAATTCAAGCATTTTCGGGTCAATCAAAATAAACTTACATTCTTCCGGCGTCATTCTGTATAACAAAGACAAAATCATAGCGTTCACACCAACGGATTTACCGGAACCGGTGGTACCGGCAACCAGCAAGTGCGGCATTTTGGCTAGGTCGGCATAGATATTTTTGCCGCCGATGTCTTTACCTAAGACGACATTTAGGGCATTTTTGCTGTCTTGGAAATTAACATCTTCCAAGAGGTCGCGTAACCATACAATCTCCCGCTTGCTGTTCGGGATTTCGATACCGATGGTATTTGAGCCGGGAACTACGGCAATACGCACAGAAACGGCAGACATTGAGCGGGCGATATCATCAGCTAAACTGATGACGCGGGAAGTTTTTGTCCCCGGGGCCGGTTCTAATTCAAACAATGTGACAACCGGTCCGGGGCGTATTTTTACAATTTGCCCGTGTACGCCAAACTCCTCCAACACGCCTTCCAACGCGCGGGCTATTTCCTGCTGCTCCTTTTCGCTGATACTAAAGCCGATTTTTTCTTTCGGACGGCTTAAAAGGTTAATATCGGGATATTGATAACCGTTATTGTCTTTAGCTTTTGCTTTCGGCATAGGGATAACTTTGGCGGTCTTTTCCGGTTTGAGGTTCTTTTCGGTTACAGGTTCTTTGGCTACAGATTCTGCTTCCGCTGCTTCTTCGGTTGCGGTCAAAGACGGTTCTTTGCGCGTTGTTTCTTTTGAAGATACCGACCGGCTGAAATCCTCATCTGTTAATGAACGAGGCTGGCATAACCGGCTGATAAAAAAGGCAATATGCTTTAAGGAAACATAAATTCCGAGGCTTAGTGCCTTGAGAGCTTTGCCCCATTGTTTAAAAGTAATGCCCGCAGCAAGATTAAACGACATAACGGCAACAAGAAACTGTAAACAAAACGCCGCCATATTTTCATAACCGTTAAAACGCCAGCTTTTAAATAACTTGATTAAGGCTTCGGGCAGAAGACGGCTGAATTTTCCGGATAAATTTAAGGGTTCCAAAGACGTGGACAAAGTTTGATAAAACACTCCCGAGAGCGAAATTATCCCCACAAGCACGGCAACAACACGAATAGAAAATTCAAGAATTTTCTGATGTTTGATTAAAAGATAGCCCCATATCATAACCGGAATGAGAAAAACAAAAATAGCCAAACCGAAGCTGTTGACAATAAAATCCGCACTATATGAGCCAAAACGCCCCATAAAATTACTGATTTTATCCGAATTTGACACGTTAAAGGATTCGTCTGCCGGATTATAACCGATAAAAGACAAGACAAGGCTTATACAAAAGCCGATTAAGACAAAGCCTAAGGCAATGCCGGGCAATTTTGCGATAAAACTTTTATTTTCTTCGGTTTGGGGTTCTTTTTTTTTCGTTTTTTTAGCCATTGCTGCTCCAATCAGACATTATAGATTTTTAGATGATTTTAATGGCAATTTTTAAACAAAAGATTAACAAAAACATTTATCGGCATAATACTTTTGCCTATCAAGCTATGCACACGGCAGGCATTTAGTGCTTGACTTTCGGCTGAAGTCATTTAGCCTGCTCTTTAAGATTATTTGTGATTGGAGTTTACTAATAATGAAGTATGCATTTGTTTTTCCAGGGCAAGGTTCTCAATTTGTCGGCATGGGAAAAGAATTGGCGGAGAATTTTAATTCCGCTAAAGAAGTTTTTAATGAAGTTAACGACGCTCTCGGGCAGGATTTATATAAAATCATGACCGAAGGGCCTGACCTTGACTTGACGATGACGGCAAATACCCAGCCGGCGTTGATGGCTGTTTCGATGGCTGTTGTCAGGGTTTTAGAAAAGGAATTTGGAGTTCAACTTAAAGACAAAGCGGCATACGTTGCGGGACACTCTTTGGGTGAATATTCGGCAGCATGTGCGGCAGGTGTTTTCTCGCTTGCTGACACGGCAAAGCTTTTGCGAATCAGAGGCAACGCTATGCAACAAGCTGTTCCGGTCGGCGTTGGCGGGATGGCCGCTGTTTTGGGGCTTTCTTATAATGATGTCGGTGCTTTGGTTGAAGCTTGTAACGATTCTAAACATTACTGTGTGGCCGCAAATGATAACTCCGAAGGACAAGTTGTTTTATCCGGCCATATTCAGGCGATTGAAAAAGCAGTTGAGATTGCTGCGGAATTTGGTGCTAAAAGATGTTTAAAACTTCCGGTTTCCGCACCGTTTCACAGCCCGTTAATGCAACCGGCCGCAGAAACGATGGCGCGCGCCTTTATGGAAGTTCAGGCCAATGATGCACTTATTCCGATTGTTGCCAATGTTTTGGCGGCACCTGAAACAGAGAAAAAAGAAATTATCAAAAACTTGATTGAGCAAGTTACCGGCACCGTAAGATGGAGAGAAACGATGGCGTTTTTTAAGGAAAACGGCGTGACAGATATTATCGAACTCGGTGCGGGAAAAGTTCTCTCCGGCATAGCCAAAAGGAGTTTGAAAGAGGTTAATTCCGCTTCCGTTTATTCCGTTCAAGATATTGAAGATCTGGCGAAAAATTTATAACTTTTAGAAAAGGATACTAAATATGTTTAATTTAGATGGTAAAATTGCATTAATCACCGGTGCTGCCGGCGGTTTGGGAGACAATATTGCCCGCACATTGCACGCGCAAGGTGCTACGCTTGCTTTGACTGATATGCGCGCAGAACCGATGGAAAAGCTTAAAGCAGAACTCGGCTCAAGAGTTGAATGCTTTGTTGCTAATTTGACAAACTCTGATGATGTTAACAATCTGGTTAAATCCGTTGAAGAAAAAATGGGACGCATCGACATTTTGGTTAACAATGCCGGTTTGACACGCGACAACTTGTTTATGCGCATGAGCGATGAAGATTGGCAGCTCGTGTTAGACGTTAACCTTTCTGCCGGTTTCAAACTTGCTAAGGCGGCTGTTCGCGGTATGATGAAAAGAAGATATGGTCGTATTATCGGTATTGCTTCGGTTGTCGGCGTTATGGGTAATGCCGGACAAGCTAACTACTCTGCTTCCAAAGCCGGTATGATTGCAATGAACAAATGCTTGGCACAAGAAGTCGGCTCCCGCGGTGTTACGGTTAACTCCATCGCTCCGGGCTTTATTAGAACACCGATGACTGATGTTTTGCCGGATGATGTTAAAGCACAACTTTTGAGCAAAATTCCGGAAGGCAAACTCGGCGAAGCGCAAGATATTGCCAATGCTGTTGCTTTCTTGTCTTCTGATGAAGCTCAGTATATTACCGGTCAGACATTGCACGTTAATGGCGGTATGGCTATGATTTAAGGCTTTATTTTAAGCTTTTGGGCGTCAGGCTTTCGGGTCTGGCGCTTTTTTTTATTTTATTTTCTACAAAAACAGCTTTACTTTTTACATTAATCTTATAAGCTTGTCGGCACGGGCAGGAGTTCTGCCCTGAGGTGTGGTAACCTCTCAAAGAGCGTCGGTAAAAGACGAAACTTTTGCGCGCCTGAAGGTATGATTATGACTGGAAGGCGGCAAAATACGCTTATTTTCAGTCAATATGTCGCACTATCTCTTTGTAGTTACCAACTTCCAGTCGCTTTTTTTTGAGCGGCTTTTTTATTTGTAACAAAGAGGAAGCCGGATATGAAATTATTTTTAACAAATGAACGCGGGCGTTCGATGATTGAGATGTTAGGTGTGTTAGCCATTGTCGGGATTTTATCTGTCGGGGGAATTGCGGGATATTCCAAGGCGATGTACACATATCGTGTCAACAAACTTATTGATGAATACACTTTATTTATCAGCAATATATTGCTTATTAAAGAAGATTTAGTTAAACTAGCCAGCAAATCCGGTAATTCAGCTATTACCCCGTTATTAAAAGATATGGGATTTATTCCAAATACATGGCTGGTTAATGGTAATTATATATTTGATAGTACATCACGAAAAATTCTTCTTTTCAAATACTCTGAAAACAAAGTTCTAACTATCAATTACTATTTAAAAGACTTTCAAAACAGCAAAAGGCCTAATAAAGAATCTTTATTACTTTGCCAAAACCTTTGGCTAAGAATAATTAAACCTTATCAAGATTCTTTATGGCGAGCTTGGATTTGGCGTGAAGGAGAAAATAATGTTTTACGATATGGTAAAAATTTTTGCAATACATCCAACAATTGTATTACCGATATGTCCTTATCCGAAATCACAGAAGATTGTTCATCTTGTTTAGATGAAAAAAACTGCAGATTAGCGATAGATTTTGAATAAATCTTTACCATAAAAACTTAGTCATATCACTTATCAACAGGTTTATCCACAACTGCGACTCGCAAAAGCGCGGTTGTTTCGGCATTGGCATAAAAAAGTAAAAAAATGTTAAATATTTTGTATTTTTCCATTGATTCCCATAAAATACCATGTTATACCATAGTTAATATGTGCATAAGGAAAGAGCGGTAATGAGAAAAACATTTTTGTTTTTAGATACAATCATTAACAAGGTAGACGCCAAAGGGCGTGTTTCCTTACCGTCAGATTACCGCGCAATCGTTAAAGAACTCTCAACAGAAATCGTTTGTTACAGAAGTTTGACTGCTCCTTGTATTGAGGGTTGTCTTGAAGATTTGCTTGAGAAACTCGCAACGGATATTGAAAACAGCACAGATTTCTTTTCAGAAACACAAGATGATTTAACTAATCTGATTTTTGGTGATGCCAAGAGATTTACGTTTGATTCCACCGGCAGAATCACGCTCAGCGAAAAGCTTTTACAACACGCCGAGATTACGGATTCGGCGGTGTTTGTCGGTAAAGGACGCAAATTTCAGATTTGGAGCGAGAAAAACTGGATTAAAGAAGAACAGCGGATTCGTGAAAAAATCAAGCTTAACCGTCCGAGTCTTAAAACCGAGGAGGGCAAATAATGACAACTACCGCCCGCCATATTCCGGTTATGCTTGATGAAGTATTGCAGGCTCTTGCCCCTAAAGATGGGGAAACATACGTTGATGCCACCTTTGGCAACGGCGGTTACAGCGAAGCGATTTTAGGAGCTGCAAACTGCCGTGTGATTGCGATTGACCGCGACCCGTCGGTTTTGCCGAGAGTCAACGAACTTAAAGCCCTTTACGGTGACAGGTTTGATTTTAAGGCCGGAACATTTGGCGAAATTTCTTCGCTGATTGATGAAAATGTTAATGGCGTTGTGTTTGACATCGGCGTTTCCTCCATGCAACTTGATGACGGGTTCAGAGGGTTTTCGTTTGCCAAAGAAGCTACGCTTGATATGCGGATGTCTATGAACGGCGTGTCCGCCAAAGACATTGTTAACTCTTTTGATGAAGAAGAATTGGCTGATTTAATTTATAATTACGGTGAAGAAAAGAAATCCCGCCAGATTGCAAAGAAGATTATTCAGCACAGAGAAGAAAAAGAGATTGAAACCACGACAGAGCTGGCTCAGATTATTTATGAAGTTATGCCGAAACGCTTTGGACAGATTGATCCGGCGACACGGACTTTTCAGGCGCTCAGAATTGCCGTTAACGACGAGCTTAAACAGCTTGAAGACGGGCTTTTTGGCGCGAGCTGTCTCTTAGAAGGGGACGGACGGTTAGTTGTGGTTGATTTCCATTCACTTGAAGACAGGATTGTGAAAAACTTTTTTGCCGCTAACGGAGCAAAAAAAGTTCACCGCTCCAAATATAAAACACAAACAGAAGATATGATTGATGACAAAGCTTTCGGTTTTGTTTCCAAGGTTATTTTGCCATCTGATGACGAATGCCGTCATAATCCGCGGGCGCGCTCCGCAAAACTCAGATACGCTATTAAAAGAAAGGACGAACAACAATGAGTAATGTTAAAGCAGCTATTACCGTTTTGTGGTGTATGATAACAATTGTTATCGGGTCTTACTATTTTGTTTTAACAAATGATGTGCAGAATCTGGAACGCGAATTGGCGCAGATTAACCGCGATATAGAAAACGATATTCGCGACATTCATATCTTAGAAGCTGATTGGAGCGAGTTAAATAATCCGGAACGTTTAAAAACGCTTGCCGGAAAATATATTTCACTTGATTTTATCAAACCTGAACAAATTATTAACTATTCTGCTTTACCATTAGAGGGAGAGCTAATCAAAAATCCGACGATGTTTGCAAAAAACAGCCGCGAATTTAAGAAGCTCGTTAACTCGGAACGGTAATTTTATAATGGCAGAAGTGTGGTGAAAATAAGTTTATCAAGAAGCAATAAAAATCCATATCCTTATACACCGGGGCAAGAGATTTTCTTTTCATCGGGAAGTTTCGGCTGGGAAACCGAAGATGAGGCGGTTAATGTCTGCCGTAACCGGATTTTAGTGATTATCGGCTTATTTTTGCTGATTTACAGTATTATCGTTATCAGAATTTTTAATGTTTGTCTGGTTAACGGCGTGCAAATTAAACGAGAAAGCCTGACTTATTACAGACCGAAAAATGCGGGACTTATTTCTCCGGTTCAACGTGCCAGCATTACGGACAGGAACGGCGTTGTTGTTGCTTCCAACCTGCCAACGGTTAATTTGTTTACGAATCCGCACAAGGTTAGCAATGCCAAAATTATTGCGAAAAAACTTTCAGAGATTTTTCCTGAAATCAGTTATGAAGACTTTTTAATCAGATTAACCAGAAATGCAAAATTTGTTTATCTGAAACGCAATATTTCCCCTTTGCAACAGGCTAAAGTTAACGCGTTGGGCTTTCCCGAGCTGGAATTTCAACCAAGCGAAATCAGGGTTTATCCGCAAAAAGATTTACTCTCTCATGTTTTGGGAAACACTGATATTGACAATGAAGGAATCGCCGGTTTGGAAAAATCTCTTAATACCAGACTTAATTCCTCAACCAAGGATTTACGCTTGACTATTGATTTGGGTGTACAGTATGCCGTTCGCGATGAACTGATTAAGGCAAAAGAAAAATTTTCTGCCGAGCGGGCGACCGCTATTGTTATGGATATTAACACCTCGGAGATTATCGCACTGACGTCCGTTCCCGATTATGATTTGAACAAGCGGGGATTTAAGGATAAAGATATTAAATTTAATTTTGCAACGTTGGGTGTTTATGAAGCAGGATCCGTTTTTAAGGTTTTCAACACAGCTCTCGGGCTGGACAGCGGCAAAATTAAAATCACCGACAGCTTTGATGCAACAAAACCCTTGAAAATGGGGTGGCATAAAATTACCGACTATCGTGTTCCGGCAAAATGGCTTACCGTCGGCGAAACGCTTATTCATTCCTCTAACATTGCTTCGGCTTTAATGGCCTTAAAGGTCGGAAAGACTTTGCAGATTAAATTTTTCAAAAACTTAGGATTTTTTGATAAACTTGAAAACTTAGAAATTTATGAAAAAGGCAGACCCATCCACCGCAGTGAGAAATCCTGGCAAGATGATACGGTGGCAACCACAGCATACGGCTATGGTATTTCCGTTACGCCTATGCACATCATTACGGCTTTTTCGGCGGTTTTGAACGGCGGGCTTTATACCCCCCCTACCCTTATTCAGGAAGCAGGAAACAGAAAAACCAGACGCGTTATCTCGACCCAAACCTCTAAAGATATGCGCAAGCTTTTGCGCGATGTGGTTATTTACGGTTCGGGTAAAAACGCCAACATTGACGGTTATGAAGTAGCAGGAAAAACCGGAACAGCCAACAAACTTGATGAAAACGGCAGATATATTAAGGGTAAAAACATTACTTCTTTTGTTTCGGCTTTCCCGATTTCCGACCCTCAGTACGCGTTAATGGTTATTATAGATTCGCCGAAAGCAACCAAAGAGACTTATGGTTTTGTGACTTCGGGGTGGAATGCCGTGCCGACGGGAGGCAAAATTATTACGAGGATAGCACCGCAATTAAATGTTCGTCCGAATTTTGATATTGAGACCCAACAGCAAAAAGTTTTAAAAAATTATGGGATTAAACCCTAAAGTTTTATATTTTTCGGGTATTAAATAAATAGTTTATACACAAATAGTATAGTTTGTTATTGAAAAATTTACTTTTGTTTCCTAACTTATAGCTGTCTAAGTTGATTTTGGGATTTCTCAATAGGCAACTGAAAATTTTTAACCATATGGAGAAAATAAATGAAAAAACTTTTAAGCTTGCTTTGTGCAGTTGTTTTGTTGTCGGGCTGCTCGACAACAAGTAGTTGGTTTGGCGGCAGTGATTGCCAGTCTAAACTTGAACGCGATTTTCAAGAAAACGCAACTAATACAGTATATTTTGCGTTTGACAGCTCTCAATTGTCTGCTGATGCTGTTGCTTCTTTGGATACTCAAGTTGCATGGCTTAAGGACAACCGCAACGTAAACGTTGTTATTCAAGGTTACTGCGATAAGAGAGGTACCGCTGAATACAACATGGCTTTAGGTGAGCGTCGTGCTGAAGCTGTTAAACAGTACCTTATCTCTCAAGGCATTTGCGCTAAGAGAATCACCACCGTTTCTTACGGTAAAGAATATGCTTTCCCTGGCGATACAGAAGAAGCTTATGCTAAGAG
>JAGASU010000111.1 GCA_017621635.1 Alphaproteobacteria bacterium
CTTATTGTTCATCGTGCCGCCGTACTGCGGGTGGGGATGCAAAATTAAAGCAATCGGAGCGGAAGGATTTTCACTCTGATGATAACGGCCTTCAAGCCGGCCGGCATGTCCATTGAATAATACTTCTGTCATTTTCTTTTTTAACCTAAATTTAGAACTTTTAGTATTATATGTTATGAAAACTATATAAATTATTAATATTTTCAGGAATGTAACACAAAATGAAAGCAAAATTCAAGATAATTCTTAACGACATCGACGCGGTTATCGCCCGCGATCCCGCAACCAAGAGCCGAACGGAAGCCCTGCTCTGCTCCTCGGGACTGCACGCAATCATTATGTACCGCCTGTGCCATGCCCTGTGGAAGCGTAACTTTAAGCTGATGGCGCGCATCGTTTCACAAATGACGAGATTTCTGACCGGCGTGGAGATTCATCCCGGTGCGCGAATCGGCAAAGGTTTCTTTATCGACCACGGCATGGGCGTCGTGATTGGCGAAACGACCGAAATCGGCAACAACGTAACGCTTTATCACGGCGTGACCCTCGGCGGTTCCACCGTCTTTTCAAAAAGCGGAAAAAACACCAACAAACGCCATCCCACGCTGGGCAATGACGTCATCGTCGGCGCAGGAGCCCAGATATTGGGACCGATTAACATCGGTGACAACGTTAAGGTTGGCGCCAACGCCGTCGTCCTTAAAGATGTGGAAGCAAACCAAACCGTTGTCGGCGTGCCGGCCCATGCGGTTGAGAAAAGCAAAAAAGAACCCAAGGGATTTATGGCTTACGGCGTTTGTCCCACTGACAAGGATCCGGTTGAATGTCAACTGGAATTTTTGCAAAAAGAAATTGAGGAACTTCGTAAAAATCTGAAAGCGTCTAAAAATGAAACCAAACAGCCTGGGGCTGAATAAAAGACCACAAGATACAAAAGTCTGCGTTGCCATGTCCGGCGGCGTTGACAGTTCGGCAACCGCATATCTTCTGAAAAAAGAAGGATATGATGTTTTCGGAATGACGATGGATTTGCTGTTGCCTCCTTACGCTCCGACGGTTTCGTCAATAGCTGACGCTGCAGTCGTTGCCGAAAAGCTCGGTATTCCGCATTATTTTCTGGACATGAAAGCCGCCTTCCGCAAAGAGGTTGTCGACTACTTCAGCTCTGCTTATCTCCGTGGCGAAACGCCCTCTCCCTGCATTATGTGCAATAAAAAGATTAAACTCGGATTATTGGCCGAAGAGGCTCAAGCCAAAGGTGCAGACATCATCGTTACCGGACATTATGCCGACATCAGACTTACCGAACACGGCGTGGAACTTCATAAAGGCAGCGATGTGCGGCGTGACCAGAGCTACTTTTTGTTTGCCGTAAAAAAAGACATTTTGCAGATGCTGCGTTGTCCGCTGGCGACTTACAGCAAAGAACAAACCAGAGCTTTGGCATCCGAAGCCGGGCTGGAAATCGCCCGCAAGGCAGACAGTCAGGACATTTGTTTTGTCTCCGACGGCAGATATGCTGATCTGATTGAGAAACTCCATGCCGGTTTCAAAGACAAACCCGGTGACATCGTAAATCTGCAAGGTAAAATTCTGGGGCGGCACAAAGGCATTATCCATTATACAATCGGCCAACGCCGGGGCTTGGGCATCGGCGGCGGTGACATTCTCTACGTATTAAAGATTGACGCCCAAAACGACCGTATCGTAGTCGGCGCGGAAAAAGACTTGTATCAAACCGAGGTCCGCCTTGAAAACGTTAACTGGCTGGGAGAGATGCAGCCCTCCCGAGCCGACCTTTACGTTAAGCTGCGCTCCCGGCAAAAAGCGGTTCCGGCCAGGGTGGAATTTGACGGCAACGCTGCCGTTGTTCGTTTGAGAGAAGAATTTGCAGGCGTGGCCCCCGGACAAGGATGCTGTTTTTACGACGGCACCAGAGTCATGGGCGGCGGCTTTATTAAATAAATATTGTTTTAATTATAACTATATGATAAATACAAACCCAGTTGGCACAAAATTGGGGGTATTATGTCTAAAATTATAATAAAACTATTATCTAATCTTATTCCGTCAAAACGTATTCGGCATTATATTAGGGAATATTTTGGTTTAAAATTAAATACAGAACAGCTTATTGAGTATTCTATTCAACCTTTTTTCCTAAAAAAACATTCCGAAAAAAAACTATTTGCACAAAGATTAATTCTTGGTTCGTCTCATGCTATGAGAGGCTTGGCAGAACAAGACAAAGAACTAAATTTAGGAACTTCATCTCAAGATTTATATTATTCTTATCAACTTTATAAATTGTTTGCTCCACAAATGTGTAATCTTAAACAAGTTGTTTTATTTTTTTCTGTTTTTTCAAATGGCTTTAATCTAGGCAAATGTTCGGAATATTGCAGATGTGTTCCTCTTAAATTATTTTTTGGGATACCTTACGAAAATGAAAAAGAATTAAAGAAAAAGGCTGTAAAAGCGGCAGAAAAACAAATAAAACAAAACATTCAGATAATATCGACCCAAGCAAACACCTTCCAACACGACGACAACTATATTGATATGTCATCAGAGCTTGTTCAATATGTGGCAGAAAAACACAAAAAGCATAACAAACGTCAACCTCATCCATTAAAATATTTAAAAATGCTTATAGAAGACAGCAAAAAGAATGGACATACTCTTATAATTGTGATTCCTCCTTACAGAAATGACTACAAATCTTTATTGGAATCCTCCGACATATTATTTGCACAAATCAACAATATTGTGCAAAACAATCCACATATCCGGTTGTTGAACTTTTATGATGACGTTGATTTTGAAAGTCGAGATTTTTTAGACTGTGATCATTTAAAATTTTCAACAGGTGCAAAAAAACTGAGAAATAAATTAAATAAGACGGATTTTGCAAAATTATAACAATTTTGTAACTATTATTTTGCTATGATTTATAGTATGATAATATTAGGTAGGAGTAGTTTGGGAGGGTATTATGAAAAAATTTGCATATCTTTTGGCCGGGGCAAGCTGTTTATTGACAGCGGCTTCCGCATTTGCACAATTACCTTCAAATCCGTGGGAAATTAAACCCAACGAAGGATATATGGGCGATAATGTCGCCGATACCGACGTTACCCACGCTCCGGTTTATGACAATACTGCCAACGGCGGAGAAATTCTGCCGGTTGATCCATGGGCTCGGGCTCGCGACAAAAGCGGCATCAAAACCTGGCGCGGAAGCGGTCAGCACGGCAAGCTGAACTACATAGGCGAAGCTACAACCTACGGAAACGCCATGGGACAGGAGATGATTGCTCCCGAAGTCAACCGCCACAATATGTTGGTTGCCACACAGCATTTGAGAAATCTCGGATATAAAATTCCCGCGAGTTATGATCAGGGAATCAAAGACCTGCCGAAAAACTATGCCAAACAGCTCCGAGAAGCCTATGACGGTTTAGGCCATCAAAACAATCCTTTCGATACGATGTTTTCCGGTTTTATAGACGTTGTTGAAGACGGCACCGGTTTAGATA
>JAGASU010000112.1 GCA_017621635.1 Alphaproteobacteria bacterium
CTCGTTTAACACCCCTTCTCCGAGTCATTACAAAAACGGAACGTTCACCCCCTCCCCGAGTCATTGCGAGCGGGCGTAAGCCCACATGTGCGAAGCAAACTTCTCTTAGTGTTGCAAGGAAGGAACGACCGCGGCAACACTTAGTTGTTCGTACAAGTAGAAAGGCAACGCCTTTCGTAGCGGTACAATCCATAACTTATGCGCAAGCACACCTTATCTAATTCACAATTTAGCACGCTCCGGCTAACTTTTCTTCCTGAGCATAATATATAACGCCCCTTTACCCCCCATTGCCTCACTCGGATTTTTATAAGCCAAAATAAGCGGGCTGATCTCTGAACAAGAAAGCCACCCCGGAACCGCCTTGCGCAACACACCCCGTTCACTAAACACGGCTTCGTCATTTCCCTTGCCCGTCACAATCAAAACACAGCGCTTCTTCATCGCAAATGCAGACTTAATAAAACCGCACACCCTCTCAAACGCATCTTTCTCTGTGACCCCATGCAAATCAAGTACAGCCTCAACCTTAAACTCCTCACGTTTAAACCTCTTGGCCAAACAGCCGTCCATCTGCGAAAAATCATCCTGCTGTACGCTTTTTCCCATTTTCAGCACATCAAACGGAACACTCATAACTTTATCGCGGCGAAACTCAACCTCTTTGGGCTTAATATCCTCAATGTGGCGATTAACATGAAGTCGTTTTACGCCTTTAACAGCCTCATCCCAACTTTCATCACTTGCCATAAACTTTAACCTCCGCCCCTTTAGGCAATAAAATAAAATACTGCCCCCGAGCATTCATTCGTCCGGCTTGAGCCAACGCTTCCTCGCCATGTCCCCAAAAATAATCCCCCCTCACTGCGCCTTTAATCGCACTGCCGACATCTTGCGCCATCACCATTTTATGTAATTCATCACCGTCAGGCGCCGTTGTTTCCAACCACATCATAGACCCGAGCGGAATATAAGCCCTATCAACCGCCATACTTCTCCCCGCAACCAACGGGAGTCCCATAGCGCCGATTGGCCCTTCGGCACTCACTATTTTATGAAAGATAAACCGTTCGTTTAACAGCATATTTTTTTTAGCCGATTCGCCGTTTTCATTAAGCCATTTGCGAATTTGCGGCATAGACGCCTCCCCCGGTTTAATCAGCCCTTTTTCAAGCAAAATACTGCCGATTCCCCGAAATTTATGCCCGTTGTTATCCGCATACGCCACGCGAACTTCCTCTCCGTTCGGAAGCTCAGCCACCGCAGCTCCCTGTATCTGCATAATATAAATATCAACTTCGTTATCACCCCACAAAATGACCGGCGCTTCAAGCTGTCCGTTATCAATTTCTGCTCGGGTATAATATTTAACAAGTTTTCCGTTTTTAACTCGCCCGACCAAACGCTGATTAGGCAGGCTTGCATCAAAATCACGCAAATTAATTTCTACCAAATCTTGAGGCTTGCCGTAAATCGGATAAATATATTTTCCCCCTCTCTCACGGCTGGCTTTAAGAGTCGCTTCATAATAAGAGGTAAACTTTCCTTGCGGCTGACCGTTAAATTTAACCAAATAAGGCTCAAAATTCTCCTCAACATATCGTTTAAGCGCCCGCTTGTCTGATATTTCCAAAATCTTCCGGCAATGCGTCTGATATTCTTTAAGAGAATATTCCAGATGTTCGCTTTTCAAACTTTTCTGATTTTTTTTAATCAAATTTTTGCAAACATCTTTCAAACTTTTATCAAACAGAAAAAAATCATCTTTTTCCCACCCGTTTAAAGACAAAAAGCTGCTCTTTTGCAGCTCAAATTGCCCAGCCTCTTGCTTTTGCTCGCTCCCCTTGCAGGAAACAAGCAAAACAAAAAGCAAAAATATCAGTCCTCTTTTCAGCATTTTTTCGTCGAACACAATAACCAACTGTTAACTCGCGGATTAAGGCTTTTCTCAAACGTCCAGACATCAGAGATTTTCTGAACATAATTTTCATCACCCTCAATCACTTCACCCTCGGCATTTTTAAGCAAATTCACCTGCTCGCTGACAAATTTAACCACCAGATTAACACTGTCTTCATCAACAAACTTTACCGATTCGATTTCGGTTTCAACAAAACCGATCAAATCCGTTTCTGCAGTCATCCCCTGCTCTTTGCGTTCATTAATTATTTTTTCAAACTTTTTCAAGAGTTCGCCGTTAACCAACTTGGATAACGTCCCCGCGTCCCCTTTGCTGAAAGCAGACAAAATCATCTCAAAAGCTTTCTGCGCGCCTTTGATAAATAAAGCTTTATTAAAATTAGGGATTCGTGTCAACTCTCTGTCAAGAGGAGATAATTTGCTCAAATCAACCGATTCTCCCCCCTCGGCAACCACATTCTTTTTAGGCTCTTTATACAATTTCTCAAATTGCTCCTTGGGAATAATGATAACTTTGGCGTCTTCCGCTCCGGTACCCAGAACGCTCTTGAGCTTGCTAAAGATAACGAAAACTAAAACCAGTAAAAATATAATATCCAAATATCCTGACATTTCCACACCTTGTTGTTAAATTTGATATAAATATAGCCCCAAATATCTTTATTATCAACTATTATATTTGACGTATAAAAATAAAACCCTATATTAAAAGAAATAAAAAACAATTTTGAAAGGATAAACCGCAATGAACGATAATACCCCCACAGGCGAAGTTTCTATAAATATGCAGTACATCAAAGATTTTTCTTTAGAAATTCCGCACGCACCGCAAATTTTTTCCAAACTGGCAATTCAGCCGCAAATCAATGTTGACCTCAATATTGACGCGAACAAACTCGATTCCGATAATTTCGAAGTTGCCTTAAATCTTCGCATTAATGCTAATATTGAAAATGAACCTCTTTTCATTCTCGAGCTGTCTTATGCAGCCGCCTGCACCGTGAAGATTCCAGAAGAGCAAAAAGAACCTTTGTTATATATCGAGATTCCGAAGCTCCTCTTCCCGTTCGCACGGCAAATCATTTCTTCAAACATTGCTAACGCCGGCCTCCCGCCTTTAATGTTAACACCGGTTGATTTTGCCGCTGTTTATCAGGCAAAAAAGCAACAACAGGCTTCCGCTAAGGCAAACTAAAATGAGATTAGCGCTTTTTCAACCGGATATTCCGCAAAACACCGGCACGCTGTTGCGCTTAGGTGCTTGTTTAGACTTGCCGCTAGACATTATCGAACCCTGCGGATTCATTTTTAATGAAAAAGCCATGAAACGCGCCGGTATGGATTATTTGAATATGGCCTCTTACCGGCGCCATAATTCTTGGGAAGATTTTTTAGAATATCGCCAGAAACACCCCGAAGAATATGGCCGAATAGTTCTTTTAACCACGCACGCAAGCGTTCCTTATACCACCTTTAAATTCAAACCCAATGATATTATCTTAATGGGCAGGGAAAGCGCCGGAGTCCCCGAAGCTGTCCATAATATTGCAGATTCGCGCCTGCTTATCCCTATGAATGCCAACGCCCGTTCCATCAATGTCGCTGTTTCCGCTGTTATGGTAATCGGTGAAGCACTAAGACAAACGGATATGTTCCCTAAATCGTTTTAATATACTGTTTTTGCTAAATAATTAAAAAAAATTTAAATTTTTTTAATTTTAGGTATAGATTTGTTGCAAAAAATGTGATATAGTCACCTCGTTTTCATAATAACACTTAACACTACCTGGAGGTAATTCCCTATGAAAAAAAGCCCAGTTGCTACGTTCAGCTCCGGAGAATACGTTGTATATCCGACACACGGCGTAGGCAAAGTCACCAATATTGCCAAACAAACAATTGCCGGCAGCGAACTGGAACTTTTAGTCGTCAATTTTGATAAAGACAAAATGACCCTTCGAGTTCCAATGGCTAAGCTTGATAAAGTCGGTTTGCGCAAAATTTCCAATGAAACAACCATGAAAGAAGCTCTTGCTACCTTAAAAGGCAAACCGAGAGTAAAAAAGATTATGTGGTCTAGACGCGCTCAAGAATATGAAAATAAAATCAATTCCGGCAACCCTGTCGCCGTTGCCGAGGTTATTCGGGATTTATATCGCAATGAAAATCTTGCCGAACAATCTTATAGCGAACGCCAAATTTACGAACACGCCGTAGAACGTTTGGCCAGTGAAGTTGCCGTTTATGACAATATTTCTGTTGAAGAAGCAAGCAAAAAACTTCTTGAAACAGTCGCAACACGCAACTTGTAAAATCATCATCTGATTAAAAATAAAACCACCGCAAACAAACGGTGGTTTTATTTTATCTCAAAAAAGAGTCCCGTTCAGGGACTCTTTTCAACAAAGCTGAAATTTCTCCTATTTCTTTTCGGGAATAACTTCACCTTCTAAAGAATATCTTTCAACTTTGGCATTATCACGCAAATCTTCAAAAATCTGGGCAACAACCTGTTGCGTAACCATATTCTTCAACTGAGGTTCAATTTCTTTGAGTTCCAAAGGTTTTGAAGCTCTGACATCTTCAACCAAAATAACATGATAGCCAAACTCGGTTTTAACCGGAGTCTTGGAATATTCACCCTTCTTCATATTGAAAGCAGCATTAGAAAATTCAGGAACCATCATATCTTTTGTAAAGTAGCCTAAATCAACCTGATCTTTAGAATACTCTTGAGCTAATTTAACAAAATCTTCGCCTTTTTTCAATTTGCCGATAACTTCCTTGGCCGTACCCTCAGAATCAACCAAAATATGTTTTGCCTTAACTTCTTTTTGGCTCTCAAACTTAGAAGTATAATCATTATAAAGCTTCTGAACAGCTTCTTCGTTAACTCTGTTTTCAACTTCTTTTTCCAAATAAAGCTTACGCGCCAAATCTTCTTTAGCCGTAACAAGCTGTCTTTGATATTCGGGAGATTCTTCAATCTTAGCCTTCTGCGCAGCCTGATATACCAGTTTGCTGTTTACAAAAACATCCAAAGTCTTCGCATAAAATTCCTCAAAAGGAACTCTGTCCTTAATTTGCGGATGATCAGCATAGCTTTGTTTTAAATCATTAATATAAATAACTTCACCGTTAACTTTTGCGGCAACACCTTTATCGCCGCTGGCGTTTGCATTGTATACTTTAAAAGATACAAAAGAAGCAACGGCCACCACAACTACTGCCACGGCAGAAATTGTAAAACCGACAATTCTCTTTTTCATAAATACCTCCAAAAAATAAATTTTTTACACTCGTCTATTCATATATACTAATTTATAAAATATTCCAAGTATTTTTTATTTGGCGTTTATAACTTCTGTTGATAGTATTGACTTTATTCTATATAAACACTAAATGTAGCTAAAAGACATAGATATTTAAGGTAAAAAAATGTTAACAGGAATTGCACGTAAACTTTTCGGTTCGGCTAACGACCGCTTTGTAAAAAAACAACATAAAATTGTCGAACAAATTAACGCTTTAGAGAAAAGCTTCATCAATCTTTCCGATGAGGAATTAAAAAATAAAACTTTAGAATTTCGTTCCCGCCTAAAAGAAGGCGAAACTTTAGAGGATATCCTCCCCGAAGCTTTTGCTGCCGTTCGTGAAGCCGCTAAAAGAACTTTAGGACAACGCCATTATGACGTTCAGCTTATCGGCGGTATAGTCCTTCATAAAGGTATGATTTCAGAAATGAAAACCGGTGAAGGAAAAACTTTGGTCGCCACCTTAGCCGCTTATCTTAACGCCATAGAGCAAAAAGGCGTGCATATCGTTACTGTAAATGACTATTTAGCTAAGCGTGACGCCGAGTTGATGGGGCAGGTTTATCGCTTTTTGGGCTTAACCGTTGACTATATTGTTCACGAAAAATCCGATGAACAAAGAAAAGAAGCTTATAACGCCGATATAACCTATGCCACAAATAATGAACTCGGATTCGATTATTTGCGGGACAATATGAAATTCTCTCCCGAAGAACGCGTTCAGAGGGATTTTAACTACGCTATTGTCGATGAAGTCGATTCGATTCTAATTGATGAAGCAAGAACACCGCTGATTATCTCCGGCGCTGCCGAAGATTCTTCTGAAAAATACATTTCCGTAAACAATGTCATTAAACATATCAACGCTTCTGACTATGAAAAAGATGAAAAAGCCAAAAGCGTTACATTAACGGAATGCGGAATGGAACACGTTGAACAACTGCTCAAAGAAGCCGGTTTAATCACCGAAGGCGGATTATATGATCTCAAAAACGTTCCGTTGGTTAATCACGTCAATCAGGCATTGCGCGCAAACATTATGTTCACAAAAGATGTCGACTATCTTGTTCGCGATGGCAAAGTTTTAATTATTGACGAGTTTACCGGCCGTGTTATGGAAGGCCGCAGATACAGCGACGGGCTGCACCAAGCTCTCGAAGCTAAAGAAGGTGTTGAAATTCAATCTGAAAATCAAACCCTTGCTTCAATAACGTTCCAAAACTATTTCCGTCTTTACCCCAAACTCGCAGGTATGACCGGTACAGCTATGACCGAAGAAGCCGAGTTTTGCGATATTTATAACCTTTCCTGTGTTGAAATTCCGACAAATCGTCCCGTTCAGCGCAAAGACGAGCATGACTGCATTTATCGTACCGAAAAAGAAAAATACAAAGCTATTATCGACACTATAAAAGACTGCCATAGCAAAGGCCAGCCTGTTCTGGTCGGCACGACTTCTGTTGAAAAATCAGAAGTAATAGCCTCTTTGTTAAAACAGCAAACAGACATTCCTTTTGAAGTCTTAAATGCAAAACACCACGAAAAAGAAGCCGCTATTGTCGCCGAAGCTGGACGTTTTGGTGCTGTAACCATTGCAACCAATATGGCCGGACGCGGAACGGATATCCAACTGGGCGGCAACCCTGAAGTCACCTTAAAAAAACGTCTGACCGGAAATGAAACTCCTGAAGAAATAAAAGCCTTAAAAGAAACCATCAATCAAGAAATTTCTGAAAATAAAGAAAAGGTTCTAAAAGCCGGCGGTTTATATATTTTAGGAACGGAACGCCATGAAAGCCGTCGTATAGATAACCAGTTGCGCGGTCGTTCCGGTCGTCAGGGAGACCCCGGAATATCAAAATTTTTCTTATCTCTGGAAGACGACTTAATGCGTATTTTCGGCTCCGAAAGAATGTCAGAAGTCCTAAAACGCTTAGGGTTGCCGGAAGGCGAAGCGCTTGAACACCCCTTTATCAGCAAAGCTCTGGAAAAAGCTCAGCAAAAGGTTGAAGAACGTAACTTTGACATTCGTAAAAATCTTCTCAAATATGATGATGTCATGAACGAGCAACGTAAAGTCATCTACGAACAAAGAAAAGAAATTATGTCCGCCGACGATTTATCAGAAACAATCGTCACAATGCGTCATGATTACATCACGGCATTAATCGCTTCTAATATCTCTTATGATACACCAACGGAAGAATGGGACGTAACACGTTTAAAACAAGATTTGTTCAATACAACCGGTATGACGCTTCCTGTTGACGAATGGGCAAAACGTCCTGAAACCACCTACGAAGATATGGTTGAACAAATCATAACCGAAGTAGACAAGCGCCTTGTTGAGAAAAACGCCGGCATAGATGAAAAGTTTGTTCGTTTGGTAGAAAAAAGTATTTTCTTACAAACCCTAGACCAATTGTGGAAAGAACATATCGCCACGCTTGATTTAATGCGCCACACCATCGTTTTGCGCGCATATGGTCAAAAAGATCCGCTTAACGAATATAAAAAAGAAGCTTTTAATATGTTCTCTGATATGCTGGATTTGTTAAAAGAAAAAATTACGCTTCTTATTTGCCATATGACAATCAAACAAACAAGCGAGCAAGATATTAAAGAACAGGAACAGCGCCGTTTAAACCAGAAAATGCAGGCTGTTCACGAATCCTTAAATGAAAAGTCTTATGCGCCTGAAAATATCACGGCAAATGAAGCGCACCCCGAATGGAAAAACATTTCCCGTAACAGCCCCTGCCCTTGCGGCAGTGGTAAAAAGTTCAAACATTGTCACGGAAAGGTCGCCTGATAAATGTCTGAACCACTACTGGAAATAAAAGATTTACACGCCTCCGTCGGCGATAAGGAAATCATCAAAGGTCTTAACCTCACAATCAACAAAGGTGAAGTTCATGCCATTATGGGGCCAAACGGTGCCGGAAAATCATCTTTATCATATGTTTTAAGCGGCAAAGACAATTATGTTGTCACCTCGGGCGACATTCGTTTTAAAGGGCAGGATTTAACCAAGCTGACAACCGAAGAACGGGCGCAGGCCGGACTGTTTCTGTCTATGCAATATCCGACTGAAATCCCCGGCGTTGCTGTCTCAAACTTCTTAAAACAATCCTTAAACTCGATTCGCAAAGCACAAAACCTCCCCGAGTTGGACACAATATCTTTTATGAAGCTGTTGCGAAGCGAAGCCGAAAAATTGCAAATCTCTCAAGAAATGCTTAAAAGATTTGTTAATGTCGGGTTTTCCGGCGGTGAAAAAAAACGTTTCGAAACATTGCAAATGGCTCTGCTTAAACCATCATTCTCGATTTTAGACGAGATTGACTCCGGCCTTGATATTGACGCGCTCAAAACCGTATCAGAAGGAGTCAACGCTTTAAGATCTCCAGACAATGCCTTCTTGGTAATAACACACTATCAACGCCTTTTATCTCACATTGTCCCTGATGTTATACATATTTTTGCCGACGGACACATCATAAAAACCGGAGATAAAACCCTAGCTCTGAAATTAGAAGAAAACGGCTATGCCGACTTTATAAAAGAAGACTAACCGATGCTCTCGCCGTTAATAAAAAATATCGACCTTTTTTTAGATAACAAGCCTTCTGTCTACGCTTTGCGCGAAAAAGCAAAACAAACCTTGCTCTCAACCGGTTTTCCAACCTTAAAAACAGAAGCATGGAAATACACTCCCGTAACCGTTTTAACAAACAAAAATTTCAATATTGATACGTCCGATAAAATCTGCGGTGATACCTGTTGCTCACATCAACACCAACAAGACGACGCAATTATTGAAATAAAATTTTGCAAAGGTAAGCTTCACATTGAAGAATATAATACACCAACCGGTCTGACAATCACCCCGCTTCCTCTCGCTCTATACGAAAACGAATACAAAAAATATATTTTCAACTCTTTTGAACTCGAAAAACACCCGTTTGCCGCATTAAACGGAATGTATTTAGAGCAGGGAATTTGTATCTATATTGATAAAAACACCAAAATTGAAAAGCCGCTTGTCATTAAATACAATCAATCCTCTGCCGATAGCCTGCAACTAAATATCCATAACATCATAATTTTAGAACAAAACGCCAAAGCAGATTTAATCGAACAATTTTCATCTCACAACTCAAACAGCTATTTTACCAATATCGTTAACGAAATATATCTAAAAACAAACGCTTCTCTTACGCATTACACAACCCAAAACGAAAGCCCGAATGCCTACCATATCGTTTTAAATGCCGTAAAACAACAAAAAGGAAGTAACTACAAATATTTTTACTTTGCATCCGGCGCCAAATTAAGCCGCCACGAAACACTTATCAATCTTGAACAAGAAAATGCCCGTGCTGAAATATACACCGCCTACACAACAAAAAAAGACACCCTTACGGACATAACAACAAATATTAATCATTTAAGCAAAGAAACTTTCTCCAATCAATACGCCAAAGCAGTTTTAAACGCCGATTCGACAGCCGTTTTTCAAGGAAAAATCCATATTGCGCCGCAAGCTGTCAAAACCTCCGGCCACCAGCTTCACAAAGCTCTTTATTTAAATGATAATGCTACATTAAACTGCAAACCGGAACTCGAAATATATGCTGATGATGTCAAATGTTCACACGGCGCCAGTTGCGGAGAATTAAATAAAGATCAGCTCTTTTATTTAACCTCGCGGGGCATTAATCAACAAACAGCCAAAGAAATCCTGACCAACGCTCACTTAGAAGAAATAAAAGCCTTAATCACCGATGAAAAAATCAAAGATTTACTCTTCTTCAGCAAATAAACGCGCCGATAAATAGTTAAAATGCAGCACAAAAAACGCCGCAATCGTAAAAATAATAAAATCAAGAAAAAATTCCATTCCGATTAGTTTTATCCATATCGGAAGATAGGTATTTGATACAAAATAAAAAAACACCACTCTTAACAAAGAAAAGAAAATCAGAAAATAAATCAAAAACCAAGAAGACAACTTAAAAATATTATCAAATATCGGCCAAAAAGTTTGTTTTAGCACCATAATGCTCTTGTATTGTAACAATCTGAAAAATATCACAAAATTCATTAAAAGAATCACCGCAAAAATAATAACGGCAGACACTCCGATAAAAACAGCCAATTCTTCCCGCCAATCGCTGACAGGCTGACGCATATTCAAAAAATAAACGCCCCAAAAAACTACTGCCCATAAAGAAAAATACAGAAAGACTAAAAACATAGCCTTAAGATCCCGCTTAAAACACTGACATTTTATCGCCTGAACAAAATCAAATCCCTCAAAAACAATACCCGTCCACCGGCTAACATAAAAACCCAATCCCCACAACATCACCAATGATGATACAGCAAAAGAAACAACACCGGTAGAGCAAAAACTTTCATTTAAAACTCCGCAAAAAAAGCTATGTCCTACAATCAACGACACCACCGAACAGATAAACGAAACCAATCCTGTCAACAGCAAAAAATCCCTAAAATGCTTGCGAATTTCCATAACCGGATGCGCCAATCCCACCGCAAACGGAATGCTGATACCCTTTTCATCTTCTGTTTTTTGTTCAAACATCCTCATATTCTCCTAAATTAAAATTCTTTAACCGAAGCAACCCCCGGAATACTTTTTAACTTTGTTAACATCATATGATCGGCAAACGCAAAACCGTCATTAACCTCAATTCTAACGTCCCAATCATCAAGTTCCGGCTCCAAATAAACCTTATTAACCCCTCTTTTATCAGAAAATAATACTTTTTTAATCTCACCGACCGCCGCAATATTGCTGATAGAAATAACAATCCCTTTCGCCTGTTCGGCAATGGCTTCATCTATCGTCCTGACGCTGTTAATCATAATACGAGGGTTTTCTTCTTCCGATTGTTTGTTAATCGTAATTTTAACCAATAACGGACATCCGGTATTAATTGTTTCCTCATACTTAGCCAAGGCGTCCGAAAACATCATTCCCTCAAAATTTCCCGTTGTATCAGACAAGCCCAAAAAAGCATATTTATTGCCGTTTTTGCTCAGCCTTTTTTGAAAACTCTCCACACAACCGGCAATATTTGCCTTAATGCTGTCGCCAACCTTAATATTTGCCAACACTTCCTGACACGTTTTTACGCCGAGTTTTTTCATGCTGTCCGCATACACATCTAACGGGTGCGCTGACAAATAAAACCCGATAGCCCCCGCTTCTAACCGCAATTTCTCCAAATCCGGCCAATCCGGCGCGTCAAAAAGCTTAACCTTGGAAGAATATTCCTCAACCCCGAACAAAGAAGACTGAACACTTGTTTTCATTTCCGTTGCCGAAGAAATGTTTTTCAAAATCAAATCAATATTAGCAAACAATTTCCCACGTTTTTTCTCAATGCTGTCAAACGCACCGGCTTTAATTAATTGCTCAAGTTGTTTGCGATTAAGCTGCTTTGCGTCCACACGATTAATAAAATCGGAAATATCCTTAAACTTACCGCCTTTTTCCCGTGCTTCAACAATAGCGTTCATATTCGATTCGCCAACGCCTTTAATTGCCCCGAGTGCATATCTGAGCTTTCCGTCCTGTACGCTGAATTTTGCCAAAGATTCATTAACATCAGGTTTTAAAACCTCGATACCCATAACCTTGCATTCAGCCTTAAATCCGGCCAACTTATCCGTATTTGTAATATCCAAATCCATAACCGCACACATAAACTCTACCGGATAGTGTGCTTTAAGATATGCCGTGTGATATGAAACTAACGAATATGCCGCTGCGTGTGATTTATTAAAACCATATGAAGCAAATTTTTCCATTTGATCAAAAATACTCTTGGCAACTTCACCGTCAATACCGTTTTTAATAGCCCCTTCCGTAAACATAATGCGCTGCTTCGGAATCTCATCACGCATTTTGTTACCCATAACTTTTCTGAGTTTATCCGCACCGCCCATCGTATATCCGCCAAGCTCACGGGCAATCATCATAACCTGCTCCTGATAAACCATAATTCCGTAGGTTTCTTTCAAAATAGGCTCAAGCTTCGGGTGTAAATACTGAATTTCCTCCTCTCCGTGTTTACGTTTAATAAACGTCGGAATATTATCCATCGGCCCCGGACGGTAAAGCGACACAATCGCGATTAAATCTTCAAAACGGTCGGGCTTAATTTGTTTATGAACATCCTTCATTCCCGCCGATTCAAATTGAAACACCGCCGTTGTTTTCCCCTCTTGCAGCATTTTATATGTTTCTTCGTCATCAAGCGGCACGGCTTCCATATCCAAATCAATTCCCTGCGCTCGTTTAATCCAGTCAACAGCCCTTTGAATAACCGTTAATGTTTTTAATCCCAAAAAGTCAAACTTAATCAAGCCGGTTTCTTCAACGTATTTCATATCATACATCGTCACCGGCATATCAGCCCGCGGGTCTTTATAAAGCGGCACAAGTTGTTCCAGCGGTCTGTCGCCGATAACCACACCCGCCGCGTGCATACCGGAGTTACGGTATAATCCCTCAAGTTTAATCGCAATTTCAAAAAGTTTATTAACTTGCGGGTCATTATGCCGCATTTCTTCAAGCTCCGGCACCATTTCCAAAGCCTCCGGCAATGTCGGATTCTTTCCCTGAACACCGGCCGGAATCATCTTAGAAATTCTATCTGCCTGCGAATACGGCATTTGCAAGACGCGCGCCACATCTCTGATCACCGCTTTTGACTGTAATTTACCATAGGTAATAATCTGCGCCACATGGTCAAACCCATATTTTTCCTGCACATATTCAATCGTTTTATATCGATTCTCTTGGCAAAAATCGACGTCAAAGTCCGGCATATTAACACGCTCTGGGTTAAGAAAACGCTCAAACAGTAAATCCAGCTTTAACGGATCAAGCTCTGTCACTTTTAACGACCACGCCACAATAGATCCCGCACCGGAACCACGCCCCGGTCCCACCGGCACACCATGCCCTTTAGACCATTTGATAAAGTCCGACACGATAAGAAAATACCCCGGAAATCCCATCTTCTTAATAACGCTTAGCTCATACTCAAGCCGTGCATAATAACGCTCATCAATTTCAGCTTTTTGCTCCGCTGTCATCCCTTCAAAATAAACAGCCTTTTTTAACCTCTCATCCAGTCCGCGATAAGCTTCTTCGGTAATAAATTCATCTTGTGTCAACCCATCAGGACATTCAAAAATAGGCAATAACGGATCAACTTTTTTAGAAAGATAATTACACCGCGTTGCAATCTTAACCGTGTTTTCCACCGCTTCCGGCAAATCAGAAAACAACTCAACCATCTCTTCTTCTGACCTCAGCCGGTTATTGATAGAAAACTTACGCCGGTTCTCATTAGACACATATTCTCCCGCTGAAATGCAAACCAAAGCATCATGCGCCTCATACATATCTTCGTCTAAAAAGAAAACCTCATTCGTTGCCACCAACGGAATGTTATATTTATAAGCAAAATCAATAAAAGTATTTTCTGTCAGATGTTCTTTCTCAAGCCCAATACGTGAAATTTCCATATACAGCCGGTCTTGAAAAATATCCTTAAGCTCCTTAGTGAAAGCCTCTGCTTCTTCATAACGGTTTTCCAACAATAAACGCCCGATAGTCCCCTCAACGCCACCGGTTAAAGCTATCAAACCACCGTTAAAATCTTTCAAATTTTGTAACGTTAATTGCGGCGCCCAGCCTTTTTCCGTATTGTCCAGATAAAAACGCTTCATCAGCTTCATAATATTGCCATAACCTTCGGCATTCATAACTAATAAAACAATTTTATCCGGCTCCTGTTCTCGCCCTTTGGATTTCATAATATCATCAGAATCCGCATTTCTCAGCAAAAACTGACATCCCATAATCGGCTTAATCCCCTCATCTGCCGCATACTTGGAAAAAGCCTTTCCCCCAAACATATTAGCCGAATCAGTCACAGCCACCGCCGGCACCCCCATATCATGCAATTTATGAATAAGAGTAGGCAACATAATCGCTCCTTCTGCCAACGAATATGCCGTATGAACTCTTAAATGCACAAATTTCGGGTCTTTCATTATAATATCCTGTTATTTATTTAACCCGATCATATCACAGTCTTCTAATATCTCAACAATTATTATGCACATAAGTGCATAGATACAAGCCTCTCTTAAGCATAAAGCTCTCACAAAAATTTAAACCTATAAGTTGTCAATTCCTTATATTCCAATTTTTCATAAAGCCTTTTTGCATTTTCATTAAACGCAAAAACTCCCAACTCCATCGCCTTAATTCCTTTTGACCTGCACCAATCTTCCGCTGTTTGAATTAATAATGTTCCAATTCCTCTGTCTCGATAAAACTCATCAACCCCAATATCCCCAATACATCCATATTTTGAATATACAAAGAGATTTGCCGGTCGATTAAATACAGACAATGTCAGAAAGCCACAAATCTTCCCACCAACCACTGCTTTGAAAACTTCTGAAAGTTCACCTTCAATCATCTTTCTAATCATGTCTAAGTCATATGCAAGCTCTCTCGGTAGAAAATATTCAGGCAAAGCCTCTTCATGCATTTTTCCCACATCCCTAGCAATTTGTGCAATATCTTCCGCATCTTCTATATTAGCAATTAAAATTTCTACATCTTCACTCATAATAAAAACCTTTCAATTTATTTAAATCAACTAAACCTATTCTTTCTTTTCTTCATAAAAAGAAAAAACAAACCGCAGAGAACAACAAACGCTTTAAAAATAAAAACCAGCATTGCTTTATCTCCCTAACATCTCAATTAATCGCAACGGATTAACCATCACGCCGATTCCCCTGCGGAAATCTCCAGTTTTAACAATACCATACTCTTTAGCAATAAAGTGCTGAATATTCATCAAAGTTAAACCAATCTTATCGCCAAATACTTTCGCACATCTGGTAACGGCACCTTGTTCATTATTCTTGTAAGCTGAAAATAAAGATTTTGCTTCCTCACGGAAAGCATCAACATATTCTATCATTTAAAATATTCCTTTTCAACAACTTATTTTCCCGCCTGTCCGATTAGCTAAATAAGTCATCTAAAAGAAATCTATGTAAATTTTTTCAATAATTGATTTTGGCGAACATTCCAAGCACCAATCAGCTTATAGAACATATATACAAATAAAATAAAATTTTGTCAAGATGTTTTTCAAATCTATTTTATCTCTCATAAAAAATACTAACATACACAAAAAAGAGGTGCTATCACTAACACCTCTTTTAAGCTAAACAACTGTAATCCTATTTCTTCAAAATAGATTTACCGGCATAAATAGCAGCATCGCCCAACTCTTCTTCAATTCTGATGAGCTGATTGTATTTTGCCATTCTGTCTGTTCTAGACATAGAACCGGTCTTAATCTGACCGCAGTTCGTTGCAACGGCAATATCAGCAATTGTCGTATCTTCTGTTTCACCAGAACGATGTGACAAAACAGCCGAATATCTATGACGTTGCGCCAAATCAACAGCCTTCATTGTTTCAGTTAATGTACCAATTTGGTTAACTTTAACCAAAATAGAGTTAGCAACACCCTTTTCGATACCCATAGCCAAACGCTTCGGATTCGTCACAAACAAGTCATCACCAACCAACTGAACTTTATCGCCGATAGCATCAGTTAACATTTTCCAACCTTCCCAATCGTCTTCGGCCATACCGTCTTCAATTGAGAAAATCGGAAATCTTTCACACAAATCTTTATAAAATTCAACCATCTGAGCATTGGTGTAAGATTTGCCTTCGCCTTTCATTTCATATTTGCCGTTCTCATAAAATTCAGAAGAAGCCGCGTCAATTGCCAAAACAACATCTTCACCCGGAACAAAACCGGCGTCTTTAATAGATTGAACAATAAAACTCAAAGCTTCTTCGGCAGACTGCAAATTCGGCGCAAAACCACCTTCATCACCAACGTTGGTGTTATGTCCGGCTGCTTTCAAGTTCTTCTTCAAAGTATGGAAGATTTCAGCACCCATGCGAACAGCTTCTTTAATAGAACCGGCAGAAACAGGCATAATCATAAATTCTTGAATATCAATCGGATTGTCAGCATGCTTACCGCCGTTAACAATATTCATCATTGGAACCGGCAAAGTGCGCGCCATTGTGCCGCCCAAATAACGATACAAAGGCATACCCAATTCATCAGCCTGAGCTTTTGCAACAGCCATAGAAACAGCCAAAATAGCATTTGCACCTAATTTTCCTTTATTTTCGGTACCATCAAGCTCAATCATAGCCGTATCAATATCAATTTGGCTTTCCGCGTCAAAACCGATTAAAGCGTCGCTGATAGCTTCGTTAACATTATTAACAGCCTTCTCAACACCTTTACCCATATAACGTTTTTTATCACCATCACGAAGTTCAACGGCTTCATGCACACCGGTAGAAGCACCGGATGGAACAGCAGCGCGGCCAAAAGCGCCTGATTGTAACAAAACATCAGCTTCAACCGTAGGATTTCCGCGGGAATCCAAAATCTCTCTTGCAAAAATATCAACAATCGTACTCATATTATACTCCTAAATTAAAAATTAAGTTGTGGCTAATATAACTTCAGATGAAATAAAGTCAAGCAACATCTACATTTTATAGCCAAAACAAAACAAATAAAAACACTTGTAAAATAATAAAAAAAAGCTAAACTGAACAAAAATAAAATCTAAGGAGAAAATCCGTGTTTACAATGAAATGGCACTATCGTTTTATGGAACTGGCAAAACTTGTTGCAACTTGGTCAAAAGACACCTCCACCAAAACCGGTGCTGTGATCGTTGGCCCAGACAAAGAAATCCGCGCTACCGGATATAATGGATTCGTTCGCGGAGTCGATGATGACGTTTTTGAGCGTTTTGAACGTCCCACTAAATATGACTTTTTCGAACACGCTGAAAGAAACGCCGTTTATAATGCTTGTCTTTGCGGCACTTGTGTTAAAGGATGTGTTTTGTATGCAACACACTTTCCCTGCACGGATTGCACCCGCGCAATCATTCAATCCGGCATAAAGCTTGTTGTCACAAATCCTCTTAAAATAGATAAAAACACGCCGCAAAACACTTGGCGTGACCGTATAACTTATTCCGAACAAATGCTCAAAGAAGCCGGCGTTGAATTGCTTATTCTGCCACCACACGAATAAAAAAACTCTTTACCCCGCTTTAAAAGCTCTAATCCGTACTTATATTGCAACTACATTTAGCCAATACCTTGTTTTCAAAGGAGATATAAATGAAAGTTTTAATAACGGACGAACAATCGCTCTTTAGAGATGGACTTTCTCTGCGCTTAAAGCAGATAAATCAGGATATATCCATAATACAATCGTCAAATTTAGCCGAAATGCAAAAAATCTTATCCAAAGACTCAGATATAGACATCTTAATTGTGGATATAGATTTAGCCGAGCTAAACGCAGCAGAAGTCATCAATAAAATAAAAAATATCGCTCCAAACACAAAAATTGTCGCTATTTCCTCGTCAGAAGACACCAGAAACATCAAAAAAATCTTATCCTTAGGCGTTAAAGGTTATATCCCCAAACGTTCCGACAGTAATATCTTAAGCGGCGCCTTAAAACTTATACTGGACGGCGGAACATATATTCCTCCCGCAATGCTTGACAATGGCATAGATTATAGTGCATATTCAAGCGCTTCTCCTTTGAAAAAAAATCTAACCAACAGGCAATCCCAGGTATTAGATTTAATCGCCCAAGGAAAATCTAACAAACAAATTGCCTATGATATGGGCGTTTCTGAAGCAACTGTTAAACTTCATATCAACGCGCTCTTGCGTTCTCTTAAAGTAAACAACCGGACTCAGGCTGTAATTACAGCGCAAAAAATGGGATTGATTTAACTATACCACCGCCTTTATTTAGTATTATTTTACTTTTAAGTTATATACTGGCTTAAATCAATATTGGAGATTTTTTATGCTTTATATAACAATAGGTTTTATTTTCGGATTTTCAATTCCATATCTCGCTAGGCGCTTTTCTAAATTTATGCCTGCCACTTTGGCATATGCGCTATATCGCATTTTCACCCCAAACAAAAGGGTTTCGAAAGCCAAACGTCTGAACTGTCATAAATACGTTCTGCTACGCAACCGTTATTTTATGCGTTCACTCGGCTGGGGCATTATTTCGGCAGCAATTATTTTCTTAAGTTCGCTCACTCTCCCCGCTGAGGAAACACCTTGGATAACCTTTTTTATCCTGATTCTCTTGTTGCTCACAGAAATAGATAAACGGATTCTTTATCTGCCTGATATCTTAACTTCTCCATTACTTATATCAGGCTTTTTATACGCCACATTTGCCGGTCAATTATTAGGCCCTGATATCCAAACAGCCACAGCAAATAGCGCCCTAGGAGCTGCTTTCGGCTACATTATTCCGGTACTGGCTTCGCTTTTACTCATAAAAAAATATCCGGATAATATGGGGGGCGGAGATATAAAAACTCTAGCCGCAATCGGAGCATGGCTCGGCCTAAGCAATATCTCCTACGTTATTTTACTTGCTTGCCCAATCTTCGCTATATCTTGTTTTATAAACAAAAAAAGACAAGGTGCTTTCGGCCCTTCCATTGTTCTGGCCGCCTTGATAATCCTTTTTATATTGGAATATTAACATAAAAAAACCTCTGTTCTCACAGAGGTTTTTTCTTTTTTAATCTGAATTACTTTTCAGTACCATAGTTATTTTCTTTCGCATCACCCGGTGTGCAAAGCAACAGTAAAAGAGCAATCGCACCAATAACCGGAATAACAGCAATAAATAACCACCAGCCGGATAAATTAATATCATGCAAACGACGAATCAGCAAACCGACACTCGGAACCAATAAAGCAAGGCTGTATAACAATCCTATAATCGCAAAAATCGGCAAAATTGCTATTAAAATCTGTAAAACGATACTGATAATCATCGAATAAAGAGCAAACATCCAATACTGGCGACGAGAAATACGACCATCAAATTTAGCATAATTTGTCTTAAGATATTCAACAAAATATTGATTAAACCCGTTCTTAAACTTTTCAGCATTCACAGCCTTAACAGACTTAACCGCGTCAACAATATCCACACCAATACCTTTTAACCAAGCTTTGGTGATATTTACATCTTTTAAAGTACTAAAATCCATACCACAAACTCCTAAAACCTTATTAAAACGAAAACTGTTCAAAGACTAAAAATATATTGCGTCCAAACTCTCACATATTCAATCAAAAACAAAAGATATATACAAAAAACCCGCTGATAAAATATCAGCGGGCTTCCAATCTTATAAGCTCACATTAGCAAGCTTTTTTGCAGCAGCAGCCTTCTTTAGCCGCGTCAACAGCTTTCGGCTGGCCTTTTTGCTTAACTGCAGCTTGAGCAGCAGCCAAACGAGCTACCGGTACACGGAACGGCGAGCAGGAAACATAATCCAATCCGCAAGAATTGAAAAATTCAATAGA
>JAGASU010000113.1 GCA_017621635.1 Alphaproteobacteria bacterium
AGATAAACAAAAAAACGCGGGGAGCAAGCCTCGCGTTTTTTTTGTTTTCAGAGTTCAACATAGCGTTCATAATACGCTTCGATTTCAGCCCGATTGGCGCGTTCAAAAAGCAGATTAACCGCTGTTTCATCATTTAGCCCCTTTTGCGCTGTTTTAATGTAGGCCATAATCAGCGGATGGAAGCCTGCTTTAACCATTTCCCGCTGTGCAAGCGAGGACAAGACCTGATGTTGTTTGAAGTATTTTTCAACACAATCTTCCAGCTCATCAATCATCCGACCGGTTTGCTTGTTTAAAAACTCCTTAACCATTAAGACCTCGGCCTCGACACTCAGCTGATAGTTTTTGCTATACTCTTTAAATAGATTCAAAAAGGCGCGTCTGGGCGGAATTTTATCCGTTTCGGCAAGAGCTTTTTGAACGATATAAATTTCAGCCTGCGGCGAATACCGGCGGGGCTTCGTATAAAAGACATCGGTCAAAAGTTTCTTTTCAACCTCAAAGCATAAACGCATATTCTCTATCATATAGGCGTAAGCTTCTTGATAGTCTTGTTTATGCGTATAGATATACAACTGAGCCTCCGGGCAGAGCGTGCGTTTGTTATTATAGGCTTTTAACAACGCCATAACTTCATCACGGCGACCGCACATAATAATCTCCAGTTGGTACTCCGGCGACATCTCTGTTCTTTCATCACGCACCAACTTATTAATCCCTTCGACAATTTTTCGGTGCATTTTTCTTTTGGCTTCAGCTTTTTCTTTAAGCTCGGCAATTTCTTTTGCGCTGATTTTTTCTTCTTGCATAATAATTTATTTTTTTATAATTAAACATATTAATAAGATAACGATCTGGTGATATACCCTTTTTGTGCTTTGTGTCAAGAATTATTTTTGTTCCCTTAATTTTCTTAACTCCTCGGGAATATCTATTTCCAATTCGTTTAAGATATAAGCGGCCGTATCTAAGTATAGCTCCCGAATTGATTTGATTGAATATTTATCCTGATTTTCTATCCAACGCGGATTGTTATAATCAACCCAGTAACGTTCGCGATATGAAGGGATAACGCGAAGTTCAGGCTTTTTGATGTATAATTTTCCGTCTTGCGCCAATGTCGCTGATTTAACCGGTGTACCATCTTTAGCATAAGCCTTAACAGAAATTTCCCCATTGTTTTTGAAGGTTATTTTTGTTTTTGCCTGACCGTTCTTATAGTAGTTTACTAACGTATCAGCCTCTTTTGAGGTTTTGAAAGCTGCGGTTAAGGTGCCTTTGTTGTTGTATATTTTAGCATTATCTTTAAAGACCTTTTGGCTTTCTTTAGCCAACGCTACCGGTACGGAATTACCGTTTAGCAAGGCTTTGGTTATTTTACCCTCCGCGTTATATTCGGCTGTCAATGTGTTAAACCCTTCTTCTTTGGTTTCCTTGGCCAGTTTGCCGTCTTTAGCGTAGTCTTTTATAGTAAAGGATAAAGGAGCATTTTGCATTGTTTCCGATTTTACGGTGCCGTCGGGGTTATACTGTTTTTCTATAAACAGCAGCGTTTCCGGTTGACGCTCTATGGCGTAACGCAGGGTGCCGGTGTCATAATAATCTTCCCTTGAGAGAAAGGCCAGCACGGCATTATCGTCATAAGATTTTTTGCTCTTACGGCGTACACCGCCAGACCCGTTATATTTTTCGGTGATGATATTGTCCTGATTATACATTATATCTGTCAGCAGAAGCCCTGTTTTAGAATATTCTTTTACTTCCTCGGTGCGTGTTCCACGGGTTTTAATGGTTTTGCGCAAGTTTTTATTCGGATAGTAAAATTTCTCGGTTTTAGCCGGAGTTTGTGATATATCGGCAGAACTTTTGGCTTCAAGCTTTTCTTTTTGCACAACATCCGACAATTCGTTTAAATCAGGTTTTGCCACCGGACCGATGTTTTGCGCAGCCAGTTCCTGCCGGTGTTTCTCCTCAGCGGTCGGAATAATCGCATTTTCGAGCTTATAATCAGCCATACTTTTATCAAATTCGGCTATTTCTTCTTCGGTTAACGGTTCCAAATCATCCGTTTTTTGTGCCGGCTCTTTGAGCGGTGCAACATCTTCTTTTGCTTTTTCGGATTTCAGAGCTTGCGAAACAGCTGACTGCGCTGCTTTGGCGAGGTCCTGATGGGTTATGACATCAATATCAGAAGCGATGGTATAATTGCATAACTTTCCACCGCTGACAAGCTCATTATTTTTATAGACGGTATATTCGCCGAGCGCCAAGTTATATTCGCTGAAATCATAAGGATTTGTCCTGCTCGCGATACGAATACTTTCGGGGGCGTTGTTATAAAAACGAATATAAACATCCTGATTATCCTTTGTGCGGTCAAGATACGCCTCCTGCTTTTGATCCTCTTTATAGGTCAGACTGAAAGCCAAAGCCCCGTTTTCATCATAACGTGCCAAAAGCTTGCGCGGCATTCCTTCGGCAAAAGAGATAACACTTTTGACATTTCCGTTCGGATAATAGGTTCTTGAAGTTTGCGCCAAATTATTTTTATCAAAAACCATTTCGGCTATCAGGCGTTTTTGGTTGTCATATTCTTTTGCCAAACCTTGGCGCTGCTTTTGTTTATAGGGAATTTCATAGCGCAGGCTGCCGTCTTTGGCATAGATTTTTTGTACGGCATAATCCCCGCGCTTGTATGATACCGGTGAAACGGCGCGAAGCTTTTGTGCTTTATCATAGCAGGCAAGACTGCTCTTTTCGGGCTTATATGAAGCTATATCCTCACATCCTTCAGGATATTCTATGGCAAAACGGGTGAAAAGCATTTGCTCGTTCATACTGATATCAAGCAGCATTTCGGCTAATTTGTTATCAATATCCAAACATTTTTCTTCCGGCTTTTCAAGAGCAGAAAGATTGGATATCATTTCACGGCGCTTGGATTTCTCAGGCGCATTGAGCATTTTTCCGGCTTTAAATTCAAGCTTGCGCTTAATGGGGCTGTTTATAACGGCCGGACCGTTTTTTATGCCGTTATCATAAGAAAACTCCGCGGCAACGTCTCCGTTTGGAAAATAACAGGTCAACTTTCCCTCTACCTTACCATTAACATAGCGTTTACGGAAAGCGTTTTGTCTGGTCGGGAAATAGCCGTTGGCATAACCATCTTTAAGGCCGTTTTTGTAATTTATTTCGGCTATCACGTTTCCCTGCGCGTCAAACTTTTGTTCCAGACCGTTTTTTTGCCCTTCTTTATAAGGCGTAATCCGGCGTAACATTCCGGTTTCGTCATAGCTGAATTTGGTTTCGTCCTGCCCTTTTACTTCATAGACGTCATAAACAAAATTTTCCCGATACGGCAGGCCGCACTTGTTATATGAAATATCCCCCTCGTCTTCATAAAGCTCAACCAACTCATCAAGCTCAAGCTTAATCGCGGCACTTTGACAATCGGCCTCGGTCAGCTCTTTGGTAAAATTAAGAATCTTGGCATCAGCGATTTCTTTTAGAGGTCTGCCATAGCGGTTAAAGAAAATAGTTTTCCCCTTTTGCCCGACAGGAAACGACGCGGCGATTCTGCCGTCAGGATAATAAGTGATGATGTTGCCACGACGTACGGTTTGACGTTCCTCTATCGGCTTATTCAGTTCTTCTTTGGGTAAAATCCACGGAATTTCCTGACGCAGTGTTCCGTTCGCGTCATATTTTTTCTCTTTGCCGATTTTGCTTTGTTCATTGATATATGTGGCTTGCGCGGCAAGCTTTGAATTAGTGTAATAATCTTCGGCATAAAAACCTTTATCATCTTCATTGGCAATGACTTTACGGGATAATTCGCCGGTCGGGTAATAATAGTTCAGAACTTTTTTTACTATTTTATCATTTTCGATGGTCTTTTCAGCGATGACTTTTCCGGTTTCATCAACCAGTTTTTCCACTCTTCCGCCGGCAAATTCCTCTGTTATGATATGAGGAATATTCTCATTTATCATTTTTTGATTTTGTGAAGCGGTTTCAGTTGCCGTTGCAATTTCCGCCTCCGTTTCTTTTAACTTAAAACGAGAGGCTTTATCTTCATCAAGCTCATAATGTTTGCTTTGCGCCCCATCCTCAGCTTTCAAGGTTAAAACCGGCAGACTTAACATTAACATCAAAGTTAAAACGAGCAATTTTTTCATTACGGCACCATAATTTAATAAGTTAAAAATAGAATTGTTTGCTTTAATTTAAGCGTATTTATCTTTTTTTTAAAGCATTAAATCGGATTTGCACAGAGGGATTTTGATTTTATTTTACAGCGGGACTTTTTGTAAGAGAAAGTTTTGAAAAGCTTCGCTTAATTCTGCCGGTGAAAGTTTTTCTTGTTTCACCTCTTCCATTAACCGAGGAAATTCCGGAAGCTCGGAAATTTTATATTCTTTTGCGGTTGCAACGAGTTTTTGCAGGTAAGAAGAAAATTTTTCAAACTCTTTTATGTCTTTTTGAGGTATGACACGCTTTCTTCCCAGCATATCCGCATTAAGAACAGAGAGAAATTTGGCAAAATATTCCTTTTTTTGATGATGTGTCAAACTGACGGCAATTTCTGCCAGCTTATCTTTAATGTTATTCAGCGGTTGATGATAGAGCATATGCCTTGCTATGGTAAATGAAGCAAAAGCAATATATTCTTTGGGAAATTTCACCCTTTGGCCGATTTGTTTCATCAGCTCTGCCCCTAACCTGTCGTGGCCATGGTGCGACGGCCAAAAGGCAGGGTCGGTTTTGGTTTTACCGATGTCATGGAACAGAACGGTAAAATTTATGAGAGAATCGGTACTTTGCGCGGCTTTCAGGGCTAAGAGGGTATGAGCGCCGCTGTTAGCTTCGGGATGATAATCGAGCCGTTCGGGAATGTCAAACAACGCTTCGACCTCGGGAAGCCAGACTTTGAGCGCACCGCATTCGCGCGCGGTTTCTATAAAACGAAAGAAATTGGGCGATGAAAGCGCTTTTTCAAACTCTTGCCAAATCCGGTTCGGACTTAAGTGGCTTAAAGCCCCCTCGTTTACCATGGTTTGACATAATGCCATGGTTTCAGGCGCTACCGTAAAATTAAGCGCTGCCGCAAAACGGCACATTCTTAAAACCCGCAGAGGATCTTCGGCAAAATGAGGCGAAACGTGACGCAGAAGATGATTTTTTATGTCTGCTGTTCCATTATGATAGTCGATAATTTCACCGGTTTTTAAATCCTGATAAAGAGCATTACAGGTAAAATCACGACGAAACGAATCTTCTTTTAAGGTTATATCGGGAGTAAAGATAAACTTAAAATCACAATGTCTCGGACCGGTTTTTATTTCTTTTCTGGCAAGCGCATATTCCTCTCCGGTTTGGGGATGAAGAAAAACAGGGAAGGTTTTACCCACTTTTTTATAGCCCAGAGCCAGCATTTCCTCTTCACTTGAGTTTATGACAACATAGTCGTTATCATTTGACTTTTTTTGTAAAAGTTTATCACGCACGGCGCCGCCAACTTTGTATATTTGCATTTTTACTCCTTTTTCTTTAAAAAATATAATGTCTAACTCCTTATTTGGCAAGGCTTTTCTTTTAAGCAAAAAAAAGTATTAAAAAGTTTAAAAAAAACTATTGCAAAAAAAAATCTTTCGATTATAGTAAGCGAAGATTTTGGTTATGGGTGCGTAGCTCAGTTGGCTAGAGCAACTGACTCTTAATCAGTGGGTCCAGGGTTCGAATCCCTGCGCGCCTACCATAATAAAAGACCTCGGTTTATCCGAGGTTTTTTTGTTATAGCGGCAGGCATTCTCACCCCACGGGTTCGGTCTTGCTTCGTAAGGCTTGCAATCCTCAAGTAACAATTACAAAAAACTCTTAGTCGTAAATTTGAGATGTTTTGCATGCTTCCTGATTTTCGTTTGGACCTTCAATTTTTGTATCAAATCGTTCAATCAGTTTCCAATTTCCATTATCTAATGTAAAATGGAAACATTCACAATGTTTGATTTCACCAATTTCTTGTCCGCAGGCCCAACATAATGCTCTTGTTACACCACCATGTGAGGCTATAGCAATATTTGAGTGTGTATCATTTATTAAAATATCATCAAAACATGACTTAATGCGATTGAAATTTTCTGTAATTCTTTTTTGTCTTTCATCGTTATTAGAATACCAAAAACCAAAAGCAGATTCAATCAATCTATCATCAGCAATAATTTTAATATCAGGATTATTAACAGCAATTTTTGCACTATCTATTGCTCGTTTAAGAGGACTAGAGTAAATAATTTCAATGTTTTTATCAGACAAAAATTCTTTCAATTTTTCAGCTTGAGCAAGACCTATTTTATTTAATGTAGAAATCTCATCAACACCATTTCGTTGCCCATGCCGAAAAAAATAAAAATTTCTTTTCACTGTTTTATTCTCCTGAAATATATCACAATAGCATTCTAAATATTGTTTCTTATTTTTTTATTAAAATTTAACTTTTCACAAGCTATGTTAAAAGTTAAACCGCTTTCGTGAATTATTGAAATAACAAAAGGTGTCCTCGGGTCCTATTACCGAGTGGTAGCCCGGATAACAGATACTGACCGAGCGATTAACACTTTCGCTCCCGGTAGCCTAGGACACTTTTTTTATATAGAGAAAATTTGCACTCTTGTCAACTGATTTATTTGAGGTTGAAACGTACTGAAGAGTTTTTCCTTGACCTTTATGGATAATTTGGCTATTCATCTAAAAACACGGAGGAGAAATTGATGAATAATATCAGAAAAGCCAATGCGGACGATGCTTTAGTAATCTCGGAGATAAGTGTTAACACTTGGAAGAAAGCTTATGAGGGACTTTTGCCGCCGAAGTTGCTCGCCAACAGAAATGTTGATGAAAAAAGAATAAACAGTTGGAAAGAGAATATAGCAAATTCCGACTATACTGTTTTAGTTTATGAAGATAAAAAAGTATGCGGTTATTTATGGGGAGGAAAAAAGAGGGATAAAATCGATGTTCCTTATGAAATATATGCTATATATGTCAGTCCTGAATATCAAAGGTCCGGTATCGGGCAGGCTCTTATGGCTGAATATAAAAAGATGATAAACAATAAACCTTTTTATTTATATATGTTAAAAGGAAACGTTTCTGCTTCCGCTTTTTATCAAAAAATGGGCGGAAAAGAAAACACGCATTACAACAGAAAACTCTCTGTTGGCGAATATAGTATTGAAGAAGAAATTTATATTTTTGAGTAACAGTAACATGATAAAAGACGTTGTAACACTGGCTGACAAGCTAATCAGACTTAAAACAATTTCAAGACATTATCATGAAATAAAGAAGTGCGCCCGATTTTTAGATATTTATGCTCAGCGTAACAATTTATATTATGAGTATCATGATAATGGAAATAATCCGGTTTTGATATTCAGTAACGGGGAGAAAAGAAATTTTGATATTATATCCTTAGGACATATTGATGTTGTTCCCGGTTCAGATGAAATTTTTACTCCTACACTTACGAATGAAGTTTTAACAGGTCGCGGCTCTTTTGATATGAAAACGGGTGTTGCTGTCGGGTTGGAGTTGTTGAGTTGGGTAAAAAGAGAGAATAAAGATATAAATATGGGCGTGGTCTTAACGTCTGATGAAGAAATTCAAGAAGCCAAAAGTATGGATTTTGTGCAAGATTTGGGAATAAAATCTGATGTGATTTTAGATATTGATGCGCTTTCCGGAATTTCTACGATTGTTGAAAAAAATAAAGATGTTGTATTCGTTAATTTAATATCTGAGGGACAAAGAGCTTCCGGTATGTTGCCGTGGGAGGGGAAAAGTGCCATAGACCAGTTATTGGCAACGATACAAAAAATACGAGAACATTTTCCTTATTTTGAGATGGATAAAAAGCCTGATGAGCAACCATTTGGGCGACATTATTGGGTAGATTCATTGAATATCGGCACTATTAACGGCGGCTCACAGATTAACAGAGTTAGCGATATCGCAACGGCACAGCTTGATTTCAGGCTTGTTAATGGTATGGACGGGAAGAAACTTTCAGAAATTTTAAATCATTGCTTAGTCGGAAAAACTCGTTATGAAATTCGTTATGAAACAGGATTCGTCAATGAAGACAGACATAATCCCGTAATAGAAGAATATAAGCAAATCGTTGAAGACACAATTTCTCAAAAAGTTGATTTTATCAGAGACGGACGTATGTCTAATTCTGGAATGTTAAAGGATAAAAAAGGTGCTTCTGTGATATTACACAGCTATACCGGAGGCGGATATCATGCAGAGGACGAGTGGGTTGACTTAAAGTCTGTTAAACAGTTGTGCAGCATACAAACTACCTTTGTAAATAGATATATAGCAAAAAAAGAAAGATAAAAAATATTTAATATCAATATCCTAATTATATTATATTTTTCTGCAAAATATGTTGATTGCACTACCATAACAAAAAGCCTCGGTTTATCCGAGGTTTTTGTTTATAGAATATATTTTTGTTTTCTTCCCTTTTATGGTGGAAAAAGGCATTTTTTTGATTATATGCCTTAAAGGAGATGGATTATGGCAAAGAATTTAAGTTTTTTTAATGTAGTGTCTATCGGTATCGGGTCGATTATCGGGGCGGGGATTTTTGCGCTTTTGGGACAGGTTATTATGATTTCCCAGCGGTTTACCTATGCTTCTTTTTTGATTGCTGGGGGAGCTGCGATGTTTTCCGGTTATTCTTATGCCAAACTATCTTCCAGATATCCGAGTTCGGGCGGATTAACAGACTTTTTTCATCATGCTTTTTCTAATCGTTGGTTATCC
>JAGASU010000015.1 GCA_017621635.1 Alphaproteobacteria bacterium
AAGTGTGAGGAGATGTATGGCAAGAAGACAATGTATCGTCTGCCTTCTGATTGCCTTTTGTTATTAAAGGTTTTTGAAGCGCGGGCGCCTCAGATCTGCGGGACGCATTTTGCGGTTTTGACAGGTTATGAAGTGGTTAACGATTGTGTCGTGACTGAGATTAAAGATGGTGTTTGTGTTGAGTATGTGCGTGAGATTGAAGACGACCGGCTTTTTCCGGCACTCTTTCGCGAGGCGCTTTCGGCCAAGATTGCGGCGGAATTATCCATGCGTTTGAAACATTCGATTAATTTTAAGCAGGCGTTTGACAACGAGTTTTATAATTTTATCCGTCAGGCGGAGCTTAACAATGAGATTAGCAAGGATGTGGAAGTGTTAGGGGATAATAGCTGGGTTTTGGTAAAAAGGAGATAAAGGGGAAAATTTTGTGAACTTTTGACTTAGCGGAGCGGGCTAAATTGTGAATTAGCTCGTAAATGGAAGCCTCAAACAAATCCTCACGTACGCCTAAGTACGCTCCGGTTTGTTTGAGGACATTTCCGGCTACTTCGCAATTAATCCCGCTCCTTGGTTGGAGTGTGTTGCGGGGCGGAGCGTGCTAAATTGTGAATTCGATAAGGTGTGCTTTGCACGAGTTATGGATTGTACCGCTACGAAAAGCTGAAGCTTTTCTACTTGTACGAACAACTAAGTGTTGCCGCGGTCGTTCCTTCCTTGCAACACTAAGAGAAGTTTGCGCCGCTACGGAAGATTTCATCTTCCTACTTTAAGCGAACAACTAGGTGTTGCTGAGGCTATGATTAGATAAGGAATGCTTCGCATAAGTTATGGATTGCTTCGCACATATGGGCTTACGCCCGCTCGCAATGACTCGAGAGAAGGAGGTTTAGATGAGTGACTAAAGTCACAAGTTGTGGATTGTCACGCGTTTGTGCCTTACGGCGGCGCTCGCAATGACTCGAGAGAGAGGTTGTTTTGCCTAACAAGGGCTTAAGAGAAGTTTGTCACGCGTTTGTGCCTTACGGCGGCGCTCGCAATGACTCGAGAGAGAGGTGGCCTTCCTTGCAAGGACTTAAGAGAAGTTTGTTAGATGAGTGACGTTGCAGTGTTTGTAATGACTTAAGGGAAAGGTTTGTTGTTATGATTGGCTATGATTTGTGGGAGAGGCAAAGAGGGTGTGATGATTAGAGCATATTGTGCGGGTGATGCAAAAAGAGTTTTGGTGCAAGAGGCGCAAGCTGCGGAAGCGGCGGAGTTTGCCTGGTGTTTTGATGAGATGGCGGGGTATAGTCTGGTAGATGACAAGACGGGGGAAGTTTTGGGTGTGTTTTCTTATCAAGCGGAGGTTAACGGGGGTGAGAAGAAAGCATTGTGCTATGCGTTGTTTTCTAAAAACAGCGGGCGGAAGATGTTGGAAGCGGTGCGCTTTTTGCAAAAAGAAATCGGAGTGAAAATGAAAGAACTTGGAGTTGATTGTGTGATGATGACGGTTAAAAAAGGGTTTGAGCCGGGGGTAAGGCTGGCGTTGGCTTTAGGGTTTAAGGCTAAGGGTGTCTGTCCGGCGTTTTATAAAGGTATTGATTATCAGATTTTTGAAAGGAGTAGAATATAATGTCTTGGGTTGCAGTAGGAGCGGTGGCGCTTAATTTTGCTTCGGGGCTTATTAAAGGAGCGCAGCAGAGCAAAAGTTATAAAGCTCAGGCGAAGTTAATGGAACAGCAGGCGGCTGTTTATCGGAAAAATGCCGCGTTGTTAAGAAGAAACGGGGCAAGAAACGAGGATATTATGCGTTCAGGTAACCGCGCGCAACTTTCCCGCGCAGCGGCGGCGGGCGGTGAGGCCGGTATGGGAGAGAGTGCGACTTTTGCCAGCGGGCTTGCGACAACGGCGGCGGCTTTGGAACAAAATGTTTTAAATGCACGCTATCAGACGGAGAGTCAGGCGGAAAATTATCTTTATGACGCGCGTTTGACGGAAGAAAAGGCGAAACTTTTGCGTAAACGCTCGGAAAATTCATTTAGAAACGGGCTTATCGGCGGAATTAATTCGGCTCTGTCGACAGCTAACACTTATGATATGTTGAAATAACGAAAGGATGAAAAATGGCAAACAGACAGAGAATCCCGTCGGCTCAGATGGGCGGGGCGTTATTAAAAAATCAAATTCAGACGGTGCCTTTAAACGTCAGGGATTTGAGTGATATGTATGATGACAGTGAAGATGATTTTGCCGCGAATTTGGTTGAAACCGGCAAAAATTATTTTAAAATACAGAAAGAAAACGAAGATAAAAAAAAAGCCATGGAGGCTGACCGGATCCTGAATGAGCAACGTTTGGCGCTTGCTAACACTTCAAGTTCAAAGGAATTTATCGAACAGGCTAAAAACGCTGATACGACGCTAAAGACCGAGGTGGCAAAAGTTGAGGGGCTGGATGACTTTTTCAACACTCATTCGGATAAATTGTTGGCGGCCAACAGGGCGGATATTAAAAATCTTTATGCAATGAAAGAAAATGAATTTGGCAGAAACAGCCTTGATGAGATGCTTTCATTAAACCAGAATATGCTGGCGCAGTCGGCGGCGTTTAAGGGAGAGAGGCTTTTAGCCCAAGGTGTGGAAAATATTGCGGCGACACCGTTTTTGGAGAAAGATGAAAAAGAGACGTATCGTCAGGAATATTTGAAGGGCGGCATTTTGAATTTGGCGCTTAATGATACCGACGGGGCGATGAGGGCCGCTGAAAAATATTTGCCGGACGACAGTGATATGATGTCACAAATTTCAGAGACCAAGCGCCTGAGAGAGGCAGCCGTGCAGAAAGCCAAAGAAAAGCAGCAAAGAGCGACGGATATTTCCGAACTCGGCGATGCGTTTTCTTATTGGCAGGCGTTTGAGAAAGGTCAGATTGACGAAGCGACGTATTTTGTTTTGCGCTCTAAAAACAGAGAGGAAACAAGAGTTTCTTTTGATAGTGATTTTGGTGTCAGAGCGCCTTTAAGCAAGGCTTATCGGGCTATGCGGCGCTTGAATCAAAAAGAGGAGTTGAGCGCTCAGGAGATTAAAGAGGCGGGAAATTTTTTGATTAATGCTTACAAAGCAGGGGAAATCGGGCTTGATGAGGCCGGCGGCGTGCAGAACCAGATGGTGATGGCAGGTTTAGCACAACCTGAGGCAGTTCGTTTGTTTGATGCGAGTGTTGACGCGTTGATTGACGCGGCTGTCGGCGGGGACGCTTCGGGGTATAGTTTGAACGAAGAAATGTTTATGGAAGAAAAGGCTAAGTTTGCGTTTGACGTGTATGACGCTTTTTATGAGAAAAAGACGGCTTTGGCTGATGATTTTGAAGCGGCGGGCGGCACACTGACCGAAGGGGTTTTGCGTCGTTTGGGGCGTGAGGCGGCAGAAGAAGTGTCAAATGATATGGGACTGAAAAAGGGGAAAGGCAGTGTGTCTTTTGCGGCGCTTGAACGGCAGATTCCCCTTTATTACAGCGGTGACAACACGGCAGGTATTTGGCAGAAGTTTTGCAGACAGGCGCCGTATGCCGAAGATAAAGAGGGATTGTTTGCCGAGATTTGCGCTTCGGAAGAAAGGGCAGAGGCGGCGTTGCCCCGTTTTTATTCGCTTGATGAGGTACAACGCGCCGGACTTAAGGCGGGCGATAGGTTTTATTTTCAGGGACGGCTGGCAGAAATCGGGTGATTTTTTTTAAGGATTAAGTGATGGATGATTTATTAAACGGCGGCGCGGTTAACGCCGAGAGTTTTGAAGGCGGGGACGAATTCCCGCCTTTTTCTTTGACAAACCAAAATGAGATGATGACGCCGGTTGCGTCGCATCAGGAACAAAGTCTGATGACACCGGTTGCGTCACAAGAGGTGGCGGGGCAGACACCGGTTTTGAGCGATACTCAGGATATGGGGCCGCAAGTGTCTGTTTTGCATGATGAAACGGCTTTTTCCCAAGGGGAGGCGGGCGGTCAAACTTTGTTTGATGATGACGATGATGATGAAGATGATGACGACAGAAACGTTCTTTCTTCTGAGGGGAAAATGTGCCGGATTAACTTTTTAGAAGACGGGATCAACCTTGAGACGGGATTGTCCAAAGTACAGACTGTTGATGAAAAAGCGCCGTTTAACAGCTTTAAGGCGGCGGGCGATTATTTGAAAAACGCGCTTAATCTGGAAAATTATTGGGACGGCGTGCAGCGGATGGGCGAAGATACGGCTAAATATGTTTTTGCTTATCAGGAAGGCCAGATGGGCGAATTTAAGGCCAAGGAATTTTTGAAAGAAGCGGGAAAAGCCGGCGCGAGAAGTTTTACGGGAAATACGCTTCGGCTGGCGGGCAATCTGCTTTCAATGTACGGGGCAAATTTGGCGGAAAAATCAGCCTTTACGACAGTGTTGACGGCGGGAGCCGGACTTGCTGTCAGCGATGCCGGTAAACAGATTAAAGAACTGGGAAAAGTCTTGCGTGATTATGCGGACGCGGCTGAGGGGTGGCAAGGCTGGGCGGCCGATGAGTCTGTTTATAAAGACGAGCCGAGTTTTATGAAACTGGCAAATATTGTCGGCGGCAGTGCTTCACAGGTTTTGACTATCGGTCCGGTGGCCAAGGTTTTGGGAGCAAAAGCGGCTTACGGATTGTTTACGGCTCAGAGTGCGGGTGAGATGTTTAATGAAACCTTGGAAGAAACCGGCGATGTGGCACAAGCGGACACTCTGGCTCTGGCTAATGCCGGCGTCAGCTTTGCTATTGACCGGATTTTAGATCCGTTGCCGAAAACAATTGAGCGAAATGCCAAAGCAACGGCCAAAATGGTTGCGGCAGATATGATCGGCTCGCCTTTTAAAGAAGCCGGGGCTGAGGTTTTACAGCAGATGCTGGCGGAAAATCTGGTGCGCAAAGTGGGGCTTGATGATACGCAGGATTTGTTTGAGGGCTTGACCGAGAGTGCTATCGGCGCGTTTGCGGGAACGGGTGCCGTGGTTGGTGCCGGCGGCGCGGTTTATCTACCGACAAAAGGATTGATGGATGTTCGTGACAGAATTCGGCGCAAGGGTGTCAGTGCTGAGGAGCTGGCACAGACGGAAAGAGGAATGCTGTTATATCAGGAACAGCATGCGGCGAGCTATCAGCGGGTTTTGGATAAGAGCTTTAAACGTTCGCTGCGGGCTTTAAAACGTGATGCCAAGAAAATCAAAGACCGGCAGGCGCGTCTTTTGGAACTGGAGAGCGTTAAGGGATTTCCGAAGGTTTATGATACGGTTTTTGAACGGGCTAACGATGTTTTAAAAAATGAGAAAACAGCTAAGACCGCGGCTAATGTTTTCGGGGCGATGGCGGTGGCTATTCACCGGATTGATCCGAAAGTGACGCCGCAGGTGGTGATTGATAAGTTTTTGCCGCAGTTTCAAATTGCGGATTATGCGACGCTTCAGGCGCAGATGAATCAAAAAAATGCCGTGTCTTATATGATGATCGGGCCTAAGGCGAAAAATATTGATCAGCTTCAATTGGCGCAGGCTTTGGATTTGGAAGCCAAGGGCAAAAGCGCTGACAGGATTTGGCGCAAGACCGGATTTTTCCGCGGACATGACGGCAGAATGCGTTTTGAAATCAGCTCTAAAGATGCGAAGATTTTGCTTTGGGACGATGATAAAATCGAAGATGAAGCGAGAAAAGTTTATAAACAGCGGCGCGGTGAGCTGAAAGAACTTGAGAGCAATTTAGCGGTGTTGCTTTCGGGGAAAAATGAAAAGCGCTTTGGCGCGCTTTATCGTGAATTTGAGCAGTATTTGCGTGATAGCGCGACAGATGAGAGCTGGAATAAAGAAGGGATTTTTGATAAGAATTTACTTGAAAATTCCAAATGGCTTGATGTGTATACTGATGAGGTTTTGGCTAAACGGGCGCTTGAGACTGTTTATGTTCAGAATTTGTATGAGAAGTATGAAAAAGGCGGGGAAATCTCCGATGATGAGTTTAAGATGGTGCGGGCGATTGCCGAGAACAAACGCTATAAACATTTTTTGCGCAGTTATTGGAATCCGGTTACCGGCAGCAACAAGCATTTGCAAGAGCTGGTGTTAAACCAAGAGGAAAAGGGCGCTTTTGTGCAGAAGCTTTTTGAGTTGCAACAACAGCATCTCAGCAAGCAACGGACACGCAACGAGGCGCTTGAGTATCTTAAGATGGACAACCGCAAGGGATTTTATGCAGATGTTGATTTAGACAACGCGTATAACGTGTATGCGGCGGCAGCGGATAATCTGCCCGATGGCGTGGTTGACAAAGACTATCGTTCCGAACGGTTTAAAAAAGCGTTTGCGCCGCAAAGTCTGGGTGAAAAATTTTTGAGCGGACAGCGGTTTGATTATATGCGGAAAAATGATAAACTTAAACTTGCGGAAGATTTGGCCAAGGTTGAACAGATGTATCGTGTGCATCAGCTTTTGGAAGCTTTGGAAGAACGTGAGACGGCAAGACTGGACCGCATGAATGAGGCGGCCGGACTTTTGGACCCGAAAACCAGCGCTCTGGCGCAAAAACGCTTGCAACAGCATCTTTTAGCCGAGGGCGGTGCGGAGATGAAGCTTTCTGACGTGCTTCAATATGATGAGCTTTATAAAAATTACCCTGAAATCGGTGAAGCACGGGTCGAGTTTAAGATGCTTAAAGGGGAAGAACCGTATCACTTTTATTTTGATAATGAGAAGGGGTATGTTTTAGAGGTTAACGGAGACCAACTGAAATATGCCGATTTGAAAGAAGTGCTGTTGCTGGGGATTAATTTTGCGGTGCAGGATATTGAAGGCTATGATTATTCGCTTTCCGACAAGCAACGCAAAAACTTTATGAACCGTGCAATTATCAGAGGAAAAGTGAAATACAGCGAAGAGGTTGAGAATATGGTGGCGGATTATCTGAGGAATTTTCCGGTGTGGGGGAATGCCGAAGATTTTATTATCAGAAAGAAACTGCCGGTGTCTTTGGCTGATATTGACAAGAGCGGCGGTTTGGATGAAAAAGGAAGCCGCAAGGTTTATCAGTATCGGGAAATTGATTTTGGCAAATTAAGACGGGCGGTCAGTATGCATTACGGTTTTCCGGCGAATGCCGATGAACGGTATCTGGCGAATTTGGCGTTTGCCAAACTTGACGGACTGATGGCGCAGTATTATGATAATATTACTACCGAGGCCAGAGTTTTGACAGGATATCGCGGGGCGGCTTTTGACTGGGGCGGAATGGCTTCACAGGGACAGCTTGACAAATTGTCGTTATTGGAGCGTTCGGAATATTCGGACAGCGAGCTTAAAAGTGCGCAACCGTATAAAGAATTCGACAGCCAAGAGGACGGATTTGAGTTTGTTCCCGAATTAATGGAAACCGACGAAGAATTTGCCGACAGGCACCGTATTGATCGTAATAACCGTTATGAATATATGCGGAGCGAGCTTAAAGCAAGTTATCAGTTCGGCGACAGGCTTATCACGCTTTTGAACGGGACGGAGATTGAGCCGGTTATTCATGAAAGCTTTCACTATTTTTGCGATATCATGAGCAGGCCCGAGTTGCAAAATAATACGGCGGCGTATGACTTTAACGAAGCAATGGGCGAATTAAAGCAAGAATTTCTTCTGAAGACTCAGATTAAGGAAATTGACGGCAAATATTATGCTTATGACAAATATCAAAACGAGGTGATGAAAGATCTGAACCGAGGGTTTGACAGCGTGTCGGAATTAACGACTGCCGGCGCACGCGAATTGTTTGTTCAATATTTTATGAAAATTATTGACGGCACATTTGAACCCGGCGGTGCGATGGAAGGCGCGGTTAACTTTTATCGGTTGTGGATGCTTGAATTTACCAGACATTTGGGTATAAATGTTCATAACACCGAAGGAGGAAGCCGTTGGCTGATTGAATTTTTACGTCATAAGATTCACGGTGATTTGGATAAAATCAGGGATGATGTGAAAATTTAATTGCAAATACAGAAGAGAAGTTTTATAGTGTCTTTTAGTTTGATTTTGAGGAGTTTGACATGAAAAATGAAGATGAGACAAAGTTGGTCGAAAAAGAGAAAGTAAAACTTCTTGCGGTTTTAGTGCTGATGCTTGCGGGCGTGGGCGCGGCGTTTGAGCTTGAGCGCGCGTTCAGGCCCCGAGCAGAGGCAACGGTGGTGGTTTATGAAAATGGTGAGGTGGCGGAAGCGGTTAAGCGTGATGAGGCAGCGTTGCCGGTTGCGGCGGCAGAAACTCAGCAAGTGGCGGCGGCAGAGCCTGATGTGGTAAAAGCTGAGGCTAAAGAAGCGAATGCTTTTTTTGAGTATCTTAAAGAAGTTGACAGCAAGCTTAATGACCTTGAACGGCGCGAGGCGGTTTTGGACAAGATTGCGACGTTAAAACCGCAGGCGGCGGAGCGTGCCACGGATAAGAAGCGCGATGATAATGTGATTGAAGTGTATGATAACGCGGGCGAAGTGGCGCAGGTTATTGAAGATAAGGCTGATGAGGCGGCGGAAGAAGCCGCGGTTTTATCCGAGGTTTTAGGGCAAGAAGCGGAGGCGGCTGAAGAAGTTGTGTCAGATACGGCTGATGTTGCGCAAACACCCGAGACCGAAACGGCGGTTGAAGAAGCCAAAGAAGCGATTGATGTTTTGAACGTAGAGGAGAGTGTGTCGACAGAGAAAGAGGCTTTAGCGGTGGAAGGAAAGGCTTTGGAAAGCAAAAACGAGAAAGAATCGGTTGAAAGTGTTGAACCTGTTGAAAATACTGATAAAAATAATGTTGCTGTGGATAGCGACGGCGCGATTGATATGATGAAAGAGATTATTGCGCAAGAGGAAAAAGCAGAATAAGAAAAATTTTTTTTAGGATAACGGTTTGTTTTTTATAGCTTTTTTTGTGTTTTGGGTAGAAAAATGAAAAAAAAGTGATAAATTTGCAAAAGAGTTGTTGACTTATTATTTTTTTGACTTTATAAACGCTTTTGTTCTGATACATGGTCCCATCGTCTAATGGTTAGGACATCGCCCTTTCACGGCGGTAATATGGGTTCAAATCCCGTTGGGATCACCAGTTTTGAAGCTCTCGGTAAAACGAGGGCTTTTTTTGTGTTGCTCGGGATTTGAACCCTAGGGTTCTTCAATTCCGACTAATGTTTTCATTCGGGGCGGCGGAGCCTTCCTCTGAAAACAAAGTCTCATTGTGTCTCCTGCAAAAATCTGCCGTTAAGGCAGTTTTTTGTGCGGCCATCCGTTGGGATCACCAGATGCGATACCCTCAGTTTTTGAGGGTATTTTTTGTATCTCGAAAACCACCGGCTAGGCCGGTGGTTCAAAAGAGCTTATAGCTATGGTTTTGACATCAAAACTCCTTGAAGTTATAATAAAGTGTCTGGTGAGAGGCTTTATTAAACATCAAAGGAGGTCATTATGGTAAATGACGTAAAAAGTATAGCACACACGAGTTGGAATTGTAAATATCATATTGTGTTTGCGCCGAAATATCGCCGCAAAGTATTTTATGGCGGTAAACGTTTAGAAATAGTTCAAATATTA
>JAGASU010000114.1 GCA_017621635.1 Alphaproteobacteria bacterium
CAATATTGCCTCAGAGCTTTTAAAAAAAGCCGGCGTCGACCCGGTCAAATTAAACCAAGCCGTCGCAAACCCTTTGTTTGTAAACATTTCAGCAACTTCCGCCCCGCGGTTCGGGTGCCTCGGCACCGCCAATACCAAAACATCTTTCACCACTCGCTGCAACTCTTTTAAGCAAGCCGCAAACTGTTCTTCTTCGTTAAAATGCGTGGAGCTGAGCAAAAACACCGGCCGTGTCCCGATTTTTTCCTTAAGTTCTCTCAATTTCCCGTCATCAACCGGCAAAGGCATTCCCGCAAATTTCAAATTGCCGACGCAATCCGCCTTTTTTGCCCCCAACGCGGCAAGCCTTTCTTTGTCCTGTTCCGACTGTCCGAGACAAAGCGAAAAACACCCCAAAAGCTCTTTGGCTATTTTATCAAACCGCCGCCATGTCCGAAATGACTTGTCTGACACTCTGCCGTTAACCAAAATAAACGGCACGCCGCTCTTTTTCACCTCAGAGAGTAAAGAAGGCCATAATTCCGACTCAAACCACAACACCGCATCCGGCTTAAAATGTGCCAAAAGCCTTTTCGCAAACTTCGGCACGTCAAACGGGATAAATTGATGAAACGCCCGTTTAGGCAGCCTTTTTTGCATAATCTCAGCCGAGGTCAGCGTTCCCGTCGTCACCATAACAGATAAATTCTCATCTTCTTTTAACAACTTGTCAATCAACGGCAACATCGAAATCGCCTCACCAACCGACGCCCCGTGCAGCCAATAGAGTTTGCCCTGAGGTCTTTCATGCGTATAAAGCCCCAGCCGTTCATTAAAGCGGGTCGGATGTTCTTTGCCGTTTTTCTGTCTTTTTTTAATATACGTCGCCTTTAATAAAGGAAACGCCGCACTGATAACTGCCTTATATATCCCGATAATCACACAAACTCTCCTAAAAAAACGCTCAATCAAAACCGTTTAGACTTCTTTTCCTCACCCGGCAAAATCTTCTCAAGGCCGCATTGCTCATCAGCCGCAAACGTTATGGCATTAAGCTCGTCTTCAAACTTTTTACGCAAAACTTCCATTTCTTCCTCACTGGCATCTTTCGGCACAAACAACGGTTTTGTTCCCAAAACCACGCCTTTCTTAAACAGCTTCGGAATAAGCATAGCGTCCCAGCTCTTTTGCGCCACTTTTGCACCTTGGCTGCTATATGTAAATCCCATAACCGGCTTGCCGGTTTTCTGCGCAAAATAAATCACGCTTTTATTAAGCCGCATTCTCGGTCCCCGCGGCCCGTCGGAAATTAAAGACACTACCGTCCCGTTTTCCAGTTCTTTAACAATCTCCAACGCCGCACCTAAAGCGTGCCTGTCGCTGGAGCCGTCAATTGAAAGGATTTTATATCCCCTGAGCAACGTCGCAATAATCCGTCCGTCTTGATGGGGCGACACTAAAGCTTTCATCACTCGCGTATTGCGCCAAAAATAAGGCAACATCAACGCCCGCCCGTGCCAGGCAACAAAAATACCGCCATTATGCTTGGCAATCAACTCTTCAAACTCTTTTTGCCCCTGCACGTCAAACCGTCCGGTTTTACCGACAAACCAGGTATAAGCAAACGCCGCCCACCCGATTGCACTTGTCACAAACGGCTGCTTGCCGACAGCTTTGATAATATCCTTAAATTTTAACTTCTTTTTTGCCATAAATTTCTCAAATCTCACATAATAAAACTAAAAGCCTCCCTAAACCCTAAAGAGGCTTTAAAACAGTTTACATAACTTTAAGTTTCAAGCGCCGTAACGTTTCTTCTTTACCCAGCACTTCTGCCACTTCGCTGGCACCGCCCGGCGTGGTTTCAAGTCCGGTCAGCGCAATGCGCACCGGAAAGAGAACTTGTCCGTTCTTTAACCCGTTTTGAACGGCAACCGTTTTCAAACACTCAAAGATACTCTCATTGCTCCATTCGCTCAACGCTTCCAGTGCCGGATATGCGAGTTTCAGCGCCTGTTTGGCAATTTCAACATCGGTTTTCATCTTTTTATTAACAAAAAGCGCGTCATCATACGCCGGCAACACCTCAATAAACGCCGCCTGCGCCGCAATATCTTTCAAAGTCTCGATTCGCGGTTGCAAAACCTTTGAAAGCGCTTTCCGGTTAACCTCGCGTGTTAAAAACGTGTCATATTCCTTGCAGGCCAACTCATGAAATTTCTCAAAATCAAGCGCCCGAATATAACACCCGTTCATCCATTTAAGCTTCTCGATATCAAAAATCGCCGGCGATTTGTTAAGCCTTTTCTCATCAAACACCTGCTCCAGCTCTCTTAGCGAAAAAATCTCCTGCTCAGTCCCCGGGTTCCACCCCAAAAGCGCAATATAGTTCAAAATTGCTTCCGGCAAATACCCCTTTGCCACCAAATCCTGAAACGACGCGTCGCCGTTGCGCTTGGAAAGTTTATGCTGAGCGTCTTTCATCACCTGCGCCACGTGAACATACACCGGCGGCTCCCAGCCAAACGCTTCATAAATCAGATTATACTTAGGCGTTGAAGAAATATATTCATTTCCTCTGACAACATGTGTAATTTCCATCAAATGGTCATCAACAACGTTGGCAAAGTTATAGGTCGGAAAACCATCAGACTTCAACAAAACTCCTTCGTCAAGTTCGTCATAGTCAATTTCAATATCCCCGTACACCACATCATGAAACGTCGCTTTGCCTTTTTTGTTAATCGTCTGCCGAATAACATACGATTCGCCATCAGCAACTCTTTTCTTGGCTTCCTCAAGCGATAATTTCAAACAAGGGTCTTTAAATTTAATATTGGCTTCTTCGTCTTTTTGTTCATCAGCCTCATCTTTGGAGCAAAAACAATAATGCGCCCCGCCAAGCTCAACCAGTTTGTGTGCATATTCCTGATAAATTTTGAGCCTTTCCGACTGCACATACGGCCCGTATTCACCGCCTTTGTCCGGTCCCTCGTCCCAGTTCATTCCAACTGTTTTGAGTGTATTATAAATAATATCAACTGCGCCCTCAACATAACGTTTTTGATCCGTATCTTCAATTCGTAAAACAAAATCGCCGCCGCTTGCCTTGGCAATCAAATATTCATACAAAGCCGTCCTCAAATTGCCGATGTGCATATATCCGGTAGGACTCGGTGCAAAACGTGTTCTTGCTTTCATCTTACTCAAAACTCCAAAATTAAAACCATATTGCTTTAGAATTAAACCAACTCAAAAAAAAAGTAAAGCCAAATTTGCTTTATTTCCCCTCTTTGGGAACAGCCACGGCAAACCGCCCGAACCGATAAACGTCAAAATTCCAAAAATAATAAGCCCTCTCTTTAGGCACAATATAAATATTTTCTAAAGAAACATTTTGATAATCAGTTTTGTTTTCAAACCTGTAAAAAGAAAACGCTACCACATCCAAATAAGCATTCGGAAAAGTATCCCAAACAACCGTCTTTTGAAATTCTAAAGCATCGGTTTTGCCATAAAACAGCACTTTGGGATATGAAAACGGCATTTCTTCAATATAAATACGATTTCCCCATTTAGCCTGATGTCGTCTAGCCTCATCTAGCGCTTCTTTAAACCCCGGCGAAAACCACTCTCCAGCAAGCCTGTTATATTTCGTAAAATATGTATGCATAAAAATAAAAAAACACACCGCATATACTGTCAAAATTCCCCAACTCATCCACCCTCTGAAAAAGCTTATTCCCAAAACAATAATAATCAGGAAGTAAAACCATAAAAAATTGAGCCGATTAATACACGGATAAAGCATCGCTGCATAAACAAGACCTGAAAAAAGATGTATTAAAATCAAAAAATTATAAGAAAACACCCCCGCACACACATCTTCTTTCGCTTTTTTTACCAATAAACCAGCTCCTATCGCAACAAAAATAAGCGAGATAGGATAAAATACACCAAATGGCTTAATAGCGTTTGTAACAAGAAAGTCATCTCCGTAAACCACCACGCGCCATAACGCCCCAAGCTTAACCGCCAAATCGGCACAACCAACCTCGCCACTACGCCAGTAAACCATTTTCGGAACCGAAAAAAAAGCCGTTTTGATTTCATCAATAACTCCAAAATTAACTAACAAAAACAAAAACGCCGGTACTGCACATAAGCCAAAAACAAACAGCTCGGCAAGAATATACAATCCCTTTTCCAATCTACATTTCACATTTAACCAAACCAGATACCCGTTGTTTATGGCAACTACCGCTCCGATAAAAACCCAACAGACCGCATAGCCATAAAGCGCC
>JAGASU010000115.1 GCA_017621635.1 Alphaproteobacteria bacterium
CGGCAAAAATTCAACATGCGTAAAGCCCATATTCATCACATACGGCACTAACGTATCCGCAAGTTCGCGATAGTTCAAAAACTCAGTCCCGTTTTCACCTTTTCTGCGCCAAGAACCCAAGTGAACTTCATAAATGCTCGTTGCCCTGTCAAAACTGTTATACGCGGCGCGGTATTTCATCCACTCGCTATCATTCCAGTTATAGTGGTTCAAATCATAAACAATTGATGCCGTATTCGGACGAACTTCCGCATAAAACGCCATCGGATCACTCTTGGTTAAAATATACCCTTCATGCGTTTTAACCTCAAATTTATAATATTCGCCTTCAACAAGATTCGGAATAAAAATATCCCACACACCGCAATTATAGTGTTTGCGCATCACATTAACGCGCCCGTCCCAGTTATTAAACGCACCGACAACCGAAACACGTTTTGCATTCGGCGCCCACACCGAAAAACCGACACCTTTAACACCGTTAATTTCCATTAAATGTGCGCCGAGTTTTTTATACAAATCCAAGTGATTTCCTTCGGCAAACAAATATTCGTCAATATCACCCAAAATCGACGGATAAGAATAAACGTCTTCCTCTTCGTAAACGTCGTTTTTATCATTGGTAATCTTAAATTTATGCCCAAAACCGTCGGTGTTCATCACGCCTAAATTAATCTGATAAAAACCGCGCTTGTCAAGCTGGGTCATCAGCCCGAGCGAATTGCCGTTTCTATCCAAAAGTTCAATTGATTTCGTTTGCGGTTTATAAGCGCGGATAAAAACTTCCTTGCTGCCTTTATCCCTGTGAATGCCAAGCACAGCCATAACATTTTCGTAATCGCCGTTAATAATGCAGTCCATCTCTTTTTTTGAAAGCAAATTATTCATCTTCTCTCCCATCGGGCTCAAAATCGCAAAATTCTGCGTTTGTCCCTTCTCTTGTTGTGTTACAGTCTGGTTATTTTTAACTGTGTTGGCCATAATATATAACTCCAAAATAAAAACAAAAACTAGGTTACGGATTATCTATAAAAACAAATCAAAAAAAAAGCAAGAAAATTATCAAAAAATTTTGTTTTTTTAAGTTTGTTTTTTCTTTTAAAAACAATAACTCGCCCTTTTAAAACGACTTTTTCAAAAAAGCATTTTTGACACCCCTCAATCTTCGGATTCTTTTTTCGGATTCCGCTCCGAAACACCTCCGGATTTCACCATCAAATTTCCCTCAAAAAAGATAAAAAAAATTTTTTTTGCACATTTAAAACTGATTTTTTTAAATTTTTTTTCACAATTCGGATTGTATAAAACCGCGGTCTTTTTTTATCTTTTGAACATATACTATTTTATATATTATATTCAGGCTTTTAACCTGCCAAAAAACACACTGTTTTTTTCATCGCATTTTCACATAACCATATAAAAAATATAAAAATTTTTTTTCATTCCCCCTCTTTTTTTAATGTTTTTTTAAACTATTTAACTCTATACCATACTCAAATAACGTAAACGCAAGAAATTCGTGTTTACAAAATAAAAATATTATTTATACTTAACCTTGTTTTATAACGAAATTATTTGGAGAATTGAAATGACATTCAATGAAAATTTAATCAGAGAAGCTGCATATTACAACTGGCAGAATGCCGGCTGCCCGTTTGGCCAGGACGAAAAGTTTTGGAATATGGCTATCGAACAGATTTATGGTTCAAAAGCTACTAAATCTTGCTGCAGCTCTTCTTGCTCTGCCAAGAAAACAGCTACTAAAACAGCTGCTAAGAAATCAACATCTTCTTCTAAGTCAAAAGCTAAGAAATAAGATTGATGAAATCAAAAAAAGCCGCCTTCTTTAAGGCGGTTTTTTTATACTCGGAAATTTTCATTTAACTTTATGTTAAACTCTCTGTTCTAAACTAAAAACAAATACATAAAAAGAGAGACCTATGAAACAACTAACCCCCTTAAAAAAACTTGATCTGGCCTGTTTTCTGCGCTCCCAGCTCTACCTTGCCCCCGTCCTTTTGCTCTTTTATCAGCAAAACGGTTTAAGCATCGCCGACTACGTTATGATACAGGGAATTTTCCAACTCACCGGTATCATTTTTGAGATTCCCTGCGGCTATATCGCCGATGTTCTCTCTAAGAAAAAAATCCTCATTTTAGCGTTCCTCTGTTTCTTTTTAAGAGCTGCCTTATGGCTCAGTTTTAAAGGGGTTTACATCATCCTTTTAGGCGAACTTTTTAACGCCTTATCGCGTGCCTTCCTCTCCGGTGTTTATGACAGTTATATTTATGACTACTTAAAAAGCAAAAACCAAACCCGCCGTATGCTCAAAGAATGTGGCCGCACAAATTTTGCCATGTCAGGCGGAGCCATGTTCGCCGCCATCTTCAGCGCCATGCTTTTTGCCCGCTACGGCACAGCCGTTCTGCTCGGCCTTGAGTTTATCTTAACCTTAATCAGTATCATTCTTTTAACCACTCTCCCGAACCCGCCTTCGGCCAAACCGCACGCCGTCACCTTAAAACAAAAATTCACCGAAATAAAAGACACCGCCATAGCCACGCTGAAAAATAAAAACATCAACATCTACATTTTATACTCGGCTCTCTTGTTCTCCACCACCTCACTTTTCTGCTGGTGTTTTCAGCCTTTGTTAAAAATGTCTTCGGCCCCCGTGTTTATGTTTAGCTTTGTATATGTCATAAACCATGCTCTGCGCGCCGGATTCTCATATTATGTCAACCGCTTAAAAAACTTTTTCGGGCTAAACCGCCTGCTTGTCGTCACCACGTTTTTATGCCTGTATTCTTTTGCTTGTATGATCTTAAGTTTTTACTTCAAGCTCCCGAACATCGCCTGCTTAAGTTTAATCTTTGTCTGCATCGGTATCGGTTTTCAACTTGCTTTCGCGATTGCCAACATTAATCACATTCACACCTTCGCCCTTGAAGAAACCCGCGCCACAATCTCCTCGGTTAACAATATGCTCCAGCAAACAATCTCCGGCCTTTCGCTGATCTGTTTTAAGTTTGTCATCGCCCCGTCAAGCGGTATACAGGGCTTAAGCTTTGCTCAGGCGTTCTTTGTTTTCGGGGCTTTTTATATGGCACTCTTTGCAATCCTCTTATATAAAATTTATCACAAAAAAACAGCCGCCTCGGTTAAAATAACCGCTTCCTCTTAACTAAATATAAAGCTATCCGCTTTAAAATAAAATCACAATTTGAATAACTTTATAAGGAACACCCTATGTCCGCGTGGATTTTTTTTCTTATTTTGGCGCTTATCTTTTTTATAATTGAAATTTATACGCCGACCATGTTTTTCCTAAACTTTGCCATCGCCGCAAGCTTCTGCGGTTTCTTGGGAATTTTTACCGATAACTATAACATTTTAATCCCGCTGTTTGCTATTCTCTCGATTCTGTTCTTGCTCTTTTTGCGTCCTTTTTTCAACATCAATCCCAAAAAGAACAAAGAACATTCTTTTGAATCCCCCTACATCGGCAAACAAGCAACCGCTTTAACCAACATCACCGCTTTTACCGGTCGCATAAAAATCTATGACGAAGACTGGGAAGCCCGCCTTGCAAGCGAAGATGCCGAGGAAATCAAACAAGGCGCCAAAGTCAATATTATCCGTCATAATGACCTAACCATGTACGTAGAAAAAAAGGAGAAAAAATAATGTCAACCTTATTTATCATCTTAGTTGTTGCCGCTCTTTATTTTGCAATCAAAGGCTGCATTATTGTTGAACAGCAGGAAGTTGTCATCATCCAGCGTCTAGGTAAATACAAAGAAACCTTAACCGCCGGTTTGAACTTTATTGTTCCGTTCATCGACGCCCCGAAAACAATCTATAAAAAAGTCACCGTCAATTATCGCGACGGCGGTTCGTCTTCTTATATGCAAAAGACCAACCGCATAGACCTGCGTGAAAGTGTCTGCGATTTTCCGCGCCAAAGCGTGATTACCAAAGATAACGTTTCCATCTCCATAAACGCCGTATTGTATTTTCAGATTTTCAATCCTGAAAAGTCGGTTTATGGTGTTGAAAACCTTTATGAGGCAATTGAAAAACTAACCCAAACTACCCTACGCCAGCTCATCGGTAAACTGGAGCTGCAGGAAACCTTAACCTCGCGTGATAAAATCAACACTGAACTGCGTGAAACCATTGACAGCGCTTCTGACAAATGGGGCGTCAAAGTCAATCGTATCGAACTTCAAGACATCACCCCGCCGGCAGACATTCAATCCGCCATGGATAAACAGATGAAAGCCGAACGTGAAAAACGCGCGATGATTTATGAAGCCGAAGGAACAAAAGAATCAGCGATTCGTATTGCCGAAGGTGAAAAAGAAGCTGCCATCCGTCAGGCCGAAGGCGAGAAAGAAGCCGCTATCTTAAAAGCAGAAGGTATCGCTCAGGCCAGAATGGTTGAAGCCGAAGCTGAAAAAGAAGCCATCAACCGCATTATCGAAGCTCTTTCATCTAAAGGTCAGGCCGATAAATACCTTATCGCCATGAAGTACCTTGACACGATGAAAGACATCACCTCCGGCAAAGACAACAAAATTGTCTATATGCCATACGAGGCCAGCGCTGTTTTAAGCTCGGTCGACGGGATTAAAGAACTGCTCACCGCTAAAAAAAGCGCTTAAGGTAAAACAGACCCTGCCTTTTGCGGCAGGGTCTTCTTTTGAAAGAAAAAAATGTTTATATTGATAACGCTCACGCTCTTTTTATTAAAATTCTTAGCCGTCGCTGTCGTCGGCCTGTTCTTTATGGAAGATTTGGAGCTAGTCAAATCAATCGGTAATCTCCCATACACTGCCTATTGCTTTTTAGCCATCTGCACTTTTGTCGCCCTGTTCTTTTTTGTCTTGGGCAAAAAGCTCTTTTGGCTCATCATCTGCCTTGTCTCGGGCTTCCTCTATGCCGCAATGTATAACGGCGCTCCGGACATTAAAGAAATCCATCAGCAAAACGACCTTAAGTCAAGATATTTCCAAGACACAAACACTTTTATATCCCGTATCGCCGATGTGTTTAACTTGATAAATAAAGAGAAATAATCCCACCGCCCCAAGCAGATAAACACTCAACAAAAAATAATTGACTTTTGCCCCCAAAAATGATACACACGCAGACAATCTTAAATTATTTTTAAATTATTAACTTCTTAAACTTTTCAATTATGTACGTATTTCTTATGTTCTTAATTGTTGTGGCCCTTGTGCCCACAGTGTTTGCCGCGTTAATCGTATTTGGCGGAATTGTGCAAATAGCCCAAGACTGCCGGATGTTTAACAGAAAATCACATTTTTTTGCGTTACGAGTGCTTTTCTTTGCACTTTTTATCGTAACAGAGGTACTTTTCTATCTCTGCATAGGACTGGAGTACTGGAATTTAACCCTGCTTTTCGGTACGTTTCTGATCATTATGCTGCCATATTTCATTTGGTTTTGGTCAAAACATAATGCTTACGTTAACACAGTTGATAAATGGCTCCTGATTTTTGTGCATCTCAGCCTGATAATCGGCTTGTATTTAACCAATTATCTCTGCGAGTCAATCAATAATTATAAATGGGAACACAAAAAGGTTTATGTCGTTAAGTCCATTGAAAACAACGCTCAAGACAAAAAGACAGACACGCTCTACATCTTTAACGGCAAAGTAATAACCAAACCTGCTGATTAAAACAAAAAAACATCTTTTCAAGAACTCTCCGGAAAATGGGTTCTGAAAAGATGTTTTTTATACCCTGAAAATTAGAATTTAAATTTTAATGCTCAGTCCCGAATTTCAATTCATAAGCGTCGCGCGCTTCTTCAATCAGCTTTTTGGCTTCCTCAGGTCCCAAAAAGCTCTCAATCGTCACCTGCTTTTTTTCCAAAACCTTATAGTCTTCAAAAAAACGTTTAAGCATTTTTAAGATATGCGGCGGAATCTCTGAAATATTATGATACACATTATACTCCGGATCATCTTCATGAATAGCGATAATTTTATCATCTGCTTCTCCGCAGTCAATCATCTTCATCACACCAATCGGACGCGCCCGCATAATAGACAGCGGAAAAATAGATTCCTGACCCAAAACCAAAATATCCAAAGGATCATTATCTTCGCAATACGTCTGCGGAATAAACCCGTAGTTTGCCGGATAATGCACTGCGGAATATAAAATCCTGTCAACTTTCACAAGCCCGCTTTCTTTATCCAGTTCATATTTAACCTGCGAGCCTTTCGGAACCTCGATAATCGCCGGTACAATGTCCGGAAATTGTGAATAATGCTTTACCTGATGCCAAGGATGCACAACGTTTCTCCTAAAAAATTAACTCACCCGAACATAGACAAATCCCCTTCCTTTGTCAAGTAAAAGTTTTGAAAAAAATATTTGCAACCTATAAAAAATATGCTACACTATCCCCTAACTAAGACATAAAAAACACGGAGACAAAAATGAAAACCTACCCGGCAGATTTATTAGGCAAACTCGATTCCGAACAAATCAACATCATCCAGCAAAATTGTGACAAAGACGCACTTGACTATCTTGAAGAAAAAAATGACGCTATGCCTTTTTTAAATGCCGAAGACAAAGAACACCTGCGTGAGTATTACACTGACACGATGGAAAAATATCGTCTGCTGTATGAGGCAATCGTTTCCGGTTTTTCCACCCCGAATAAAACCGGCTTCCCCGAAGCTATCCATAATATTAACTTAAAAGACGGTAGTATAGAAACCAACAAAAACGGCCGCCGCATTAACTATTCAACTGAAATTCTGGCCCCCTGCACCAGCGCCCTCCTGCACTACATCAACGGCGAATGCAATGACGTTTACGTCATCATTCCGCCCATCAAAAGCGTTGAGCGCACCACGGAAAAACTAATCACCGAATGTCAGGTAGAATACCGCCAAGCCCGCCAAAGCGCTCTCGAAAAATTTGAAGACGAACCAGAACTTCCTTTTTATGCCGCTTCGCAATCCCCCGATTGCCCGACAGCAACTCTGCTTGAAAATCTGAAAACAGAACAGCAGACAAACGGCGCTTTGTTAGAAATTGCCAAAAAAGAACTCCTGCCCAAAGACATCTACCGCCTGTCCATCACCTCAAAATACCCCGGAGATTTGGAAGAATTAATAAAAGAACTTGAAAACAACTTCCCCCCTTATATCAAGTTTGAAAACAATGAAAGAAATCTTTATAAAGAAAATTTAAGTCAAAACAAACGCAACTATTTTGACATCAAAAAAACCGCCCGTATCACCATTCCTGACAGTGAGCGCCATTTTTATATTGAATTTCAATTCAAGCAGACAAATATGTTTTTTGCTCACATCCGTTCACACAGCGCCTATGAGGAATTTCGCCTGCTGGAAACAAAATACAACGCCACCAAAGAAGCCGCATTAAAGAAAAAAACAACATCTTCGCCCGAGGTTAAAGCCAAGCTCGCTCTCTTAAAAAAACAATGCGAAGAAAAACGTGACCTCTGCCTGCGCATACACCGTAACGCTGTCCACCAAAGCAACCTTTATCTCATGCATAAACTCCTCTGGCTGGATGACAACGCCCGCGGTTTAGGGCGCAAACCCGAACTTCCGCAAGGCCGCTACAAACACTCGGTCGAAACCTTAAAAAAGAACTATATTGTTGAAAGTTACGAACCCTTTGACGGCACCACCGCATTCACCACCTCAGAAGATGAATACCTGAATAAATCTTATTACCTAAAAATGATAGGCATTCTCCCTGAAAGCTTTGACGAACTCGGCAAACACGCCAAAATTCATATCAACAAAGCTTGGGAAAACTTAGGTCATGCCGATATTAAAGACTTTGACCGCATAACCAATATGGCCATCAAATATCAAGACGTCGTCCGCTCTATCCAAAAAGAAAAACAATTGATGGATAATAACGCGCTTCTAAACGTCTTGGCGCAAGCCACCGGCAACAGCTTAAAATCACAAACCGGCGGCAGATAAACTCTTATTGCCCCAAAACTTTTCAGCGGTATAAACCACTATTTATCTACCGCCCGCTCCCATGCCTCCCCGTTCACGAGAAGTCTGAGCGCATACGGCTTAAATCCCTCTTTATAGGAAAACACCATCTCTGCCGTGTTGTTCTCATCACGGACAGCTTTATCTAATGCCTGCGCTTTGTTCTCCGGCACATAAAAACGTCCCCCCCACTCAAACGCCAGTTTAGGGCAAATTCTGCTTTCAAATTGCGTACAATCGGTTTTATCCCAGTCTATCCGATACCAAATATAATGCCCCGAGAGCAAATCCCGCGGGTCAAATCCTTGCACCCGCACCACAACCTCTCGTCCCTGATTGCGTTGATGTGCAATTTCTGTCACCCAAACCAGCATAATCATCACCGGCAAAAACACTAACCCCGCATAGCCGTATTTCTTAAGCATTTTTCTTCTCCTCTTTTTTAATAAGTTTGGCCCACTTGACAACACCTTTAACCAACGCAATCAACACCACGCCGCTGATAATCAGCCCGATACCGGTAGAAAACAGCCCGATTTTATCGCCAAGATAAATATACAAACTAAACACCCACAGCCCCGCAAATTTAATATTAAGCCGCACCTTGCCGTAATCCTTAAAATAATGATAAACCCCGGAAGTCAAAAGCAAAATCAACGCGCTGATAGTCAAATGCCATAAATCGTAAAATAAAATATAACCGGCCAACACCAGATAAAACGCAAAACACGCATCACGCCTAAGCACTTCTCCCGCAACAAAATCAGGCTTATATTTGCTTAAAAAAGAACCGCCGGCATATAACGCCGCATAAACACCCAAGCATATCTCAAGCCAAAACCCTCCGCCGGCATACATTGCACACCACACTAAAAACAGCGGCATCCAAAACCACGCCACATACTTTTTCTTTGCCGCAAATAACAAAGGCAGTGTCGCCGCCCACCAAAGCGCAAACGGAAGGTGCATAATATTGCCGCTTAATTGATAAATCTGTATCACCAGCCCGATTACCGCACCCACAAACAAAAACAGCGCCACGAGCCATTTTTCCGCCCTATTGTCTTGTCCTTTAAGTTTGTTGGAAACAGCCATCCCTGCCGCCCCGAACAACAGCGCAAACATCACAATCAGTTTTAAGTTATCGCCAAGATACTCCCAATTAGATGCCACCAGCGAAATCACCCCGACCCCGATGGTAAAAATCCCCAGCAAATTCAGCGCCCTCATCACAAAACCGCCTGACGAATTATCAAAACTCAAAATCTGCTTCTGCTGTTCCGCCGTAATAATCCCCGCCTTCACGAGCTTGTCTAATTGCTTTGCCTTAAACATAAAAAACTCCTCTCATAACATCATAAAAGGAGCATATTCTCATCACCTTAATAAAACGTTTAAAAACCAAAACTATCTTCCGCCGGCCTGACGCTGCGCCGTTCTCATCTTTTCTGCGGCTATATATCCGGACATTCCCGCACCCTGCTCTTGACACGCCCGCATAACAGCCGTTGCCGCCAGCGCTTTTTTATCCATCGGTTCCTTTCTGACAGCACCCACAAATTCTTTAAGCTCCCCATGGCTGAATTCCGGTTTTGCCGTCATTTCATAAGTCAATTTCAAAATATCTTTGTCTGTCGCCGGAATACGCTCGGGATTTTCCGCATACGCCCTCAACGCCGCGTATGTCTTCGGCATAACGTATGTCATAACGCCGCTTTTAACCGCCCTGTCAATATCTTTGGCATTATGGATTTCATTAACCGTATGATTAATCTGCGAACGTTGATAATTAAAAACTTCAAAGACCTTCTTAGCATACTTCGGATGTTCTTTCATCACTTTTAAAAGCGCAAACACGTCACACTTGCGTTCATCATCCGTCCCCAGCGCCGCATGCACACTCTCATGATATAATCCCCGTTTTAAAAACATTTCTTGGCGCTCTGCCATCGGAATATGCGCCACAAAACTCTTGCAATCTTCCGTTTTTCTGGGCATTGCCTCACCTTTATCCTCTAAGGTGATAAGCTGCATATTGCCGATATGTTTTGCACAATAATTTGTATTACCGACAATGTCCCCAAAAACCTGCGCCGCATAAAAACGATTTCGCGTCACATCGCCAAACAAAACATCATTTCCGTTTTTTTCATACGACAAATCAGACCCTCTGGCCTGCAGCACAAAAAACACCATTTGCGCTTTCAGTTCCTCGTCGCTCATCTCGGGATGTGCTTTTTTGGCATTTTCAAAACCCTCTTTAACCTGCCGCCCGTTAACAAGCGAAATATCCGGAGCAACCGCTCCGCCGCGCGACATCACACCCGCATTATATAACGGGTCTTCCTCAGGCATTTTTAATTCCGCCCCGACCTCTTTGCCAAGCAAACATAAACCACGGGCAAACCCTTCATATTCAGCGCAAAACTCATTATAATCCATATCCGTTCTCCTAAACCAAAGTATACCAAACTTTTCCCCAAAAAACAAGCAAAATATGACTTTACATCTTTACTTTAATGCGCTATCACACATCCATAAAAGGAGAACACAAATGCCGAATTTAAAAACCAACGCCATGCGCATTTTAGATAAACACAAAATCACCTACAAAACCTATTGTTACACAAACACGGGCGCCATCTCCGGCGTTGAGGTCGCAGCCATACTAAACCAAAACCCCGCGCAGGTTTTCAAAACGCTTGTCACCACCGCCAAATCAGGCACACATTATGTCTTTATGCTCCCTGTTGCCGAAGAGCTGGATTTAAAAAAAGCAGCCCTCGCCGTTAATGAAAAATCCATCGAAATGCTAAAGCAAAAAGACCTCCTGCCGCTCACCGGCTACGTCCACGGCGGCTGTTCGCCAATAGGAATGAAAAAACAATTCAAAACCGTTATCCATACCACCGCACAAAACTTCCCGACCATCATCTTCTCTGCCGGACACATCGGTTATCAGGTAGAGCTGTCCCTAAACGACCTGATGTCCGTTATTCCCCTCGCCACCGCTGACATAATTACATAGCCCATAAAAAATAAACAAAGCCAGATTTACACCTATCTCATTCTAAAAACAAAAGTTGAATGTTCATCAACAATACTGGTTTCGCAAAACTCTATAATATCACTCAGCGTCACCGCACTCAAACAATTTTTATCCGACGAACAATAACCTTCTCCCATAAATCGACCTCCGGAACCGGAACCGCTTTCTCCATATTTATGAATCCACAATAGTGTTATCATATCCCTATACGGCAAAGCCACACGTTCAAACAACAACCGACAAGTATACCGAACATCGCTTTTACTGCGTTTATTTCCATTACTAAGAGGATAATTAATAACTAAGCCCGTTTGTTCTACTCTGGCGGTGATACAACGATTACTGCTATCATAAATAGAAAACTTCTCATAAGACCAATTTTTAGGCAAAATCCCCATCATTCCTATTTGTTCTTCAATTCGAACACCCGCATCCGAAGCTCCTGAAGATACAGCAAGCTTACGCCACTCTTCACGATACGCCATCACATCACGAATAAACTCTGCCAATTCCGTCATCAGACTCATCTGTCGATAAGTAAACATTGCTCTGTTAAATCCGGCAATTCCTCCCACAGACAAAACCCCGACAATTGCCAAAACCCCTAACATTTCAATCATCGACCGCCCCTGTTCTTCAATTCGTTTGATTAAAACCATAACCAACTCCCATCATAAAAAAACCACCTACAAAGGCGGTCAGGGAGTTGAACAATCATAACAGTATAAATGACTCTTTTGGTCTTTAAAGTAAACTTCTGGACATACACCAAAAGCTCCCCGACCAAATAGTCGGGGATAAATGTTGTTTTGGTAATAAACAACTAGTGATGTTTATCATCATCAATACTGTTAAGACCGTTCAAAGTCCCGCACCACCTCTGGCACTGACAAAATCTCTTTTGCTGACATAATATTAAAACAATATCTTTTAAAAACAAGTAAAATTTATAACAAATAATGCCCCAAAAATCTCCGCATTCTCACCACCAAAAAAACAAACACCCAAAAAATTTATTTTTTTGACAAAGAAAACCGCCCCAAAGGAGCGGCTCTCTTTCACAATATTTTAGAAATCTCTAAAAGTGTTCGTCACACTTCTTAATCAACTCTTCAATATTCTCAGGCGGCCAACCCGGAGTTTCCATACCCAAGTGAATTCCCATCTTAGAAAGAACTTCTTTGATTTCATTCAAAGACTTTCTACCAAAGTTCGGAGTTCTGAGCATTTCAGCCTCAGTCTTTTGAACCAAATCGCCGATATAAACAATATTATCATTCTTCAGGCAGTTTGCAGAACGAACAGACAATTCCAGTTCATCCACCTTGCGCAAAAGATTTCTGTCAAACGGCAATTCTTCTTTAATATCCTGAGCTTCGCTTTCCGGTTCATCAAAGTTAATAAACGGCTTCAATTGGTCTTGCAAAATTCTTGCTGACAAAGCAATTGCATCTTCAGGCGTCAAAACACCGTTCGTTTCAATAACCATCGTCAATTTATCATAATCGGTATTTTGTCCGACACGAGTCTTATCAACTTTGTAAGAAACTTTTCTGACCGGCGAATAAATCGCGTCAATAGCAATCACGCCGATCGGCGCATCCGCAACTTTGTTTTGTACTGCCGGCACATAGCCTTTGCCCGTACCAACCGTCATTTCCATATTAATTTTGGCACCGGCATCTAACGTGCAGATAACATGATCAGGATTCATAATTTCAACATCATGTCCGGTTTCAATCATGCCAGCCGTTACAACCATCGGCCCTTCAGCCTTCAAACGCATTGTCTTCTGTCCTTCGGAGTGGACAGCAACCGCCAAGCCTTTAATGTTTAAGATAACATCGGTCACATCTTCGCGAACGCCCTCAATAACCGAAAATTCGTGCAGTACACCGTCAATTTTAACGGAAGTAACCGCGCCGCCTTGCAAAGAAGATAATAACACTCTTCTCAACGCGTTCCCGAGAGTTAAACCAAATCCTCTCTCTAAAGGTTCAACAACTATCTTAGCAACATTCCTGCCTTCGCCTGGAACAACCTCTAGATTAGTTGGTTTTATAAGTTCTTGCCAATTCTTCTGAATCACCGGAATACCCTCTTTACTAGTTTATACGCTACAACAAAACAAGCAGAGGAAAGGAGTCTTTCCTCTACTTAAAACTCTAAAATTAAACTCTGCGGCGTTTTCTTAAACGGCAGCCGTTATGCGGAATAGGAGTTACGTCACGAATGGAAGTAATGGTAAATCCGATAACTTGCAAAGCTCTGATTGCCGATTCGCGGCCTGACCCCGGTCCTTTAACTTCAACTTCCAAAGTCTTCATACCATTTTCTTGAGCTTTCTTGCCGGCTTCTTCAGCAGCAACTTGAGCAGCATAAGGCGTAGATTTTCTGGAACCCTTAAAGCCCTGCGCACCAGCCGTAGACCAAGAAACAGTATTACCTTGTGCGTCGGTAATCGTAACTCTTGTATTGTTAAATGTTGAATTAACATGAGCAACACCGGAGGTGATGTTCTTCTTTTCTTTTTTCTTAATAACTGTTTTTGCCATCGCTACCTCACTTATTTCTTCTTGTTCGCAACAGTCTTACGTTTACCCTTACGAGTACGCGCATTCTGTTTTGTGCTCTGACCGCGAACGGGGAGCCCTTTACGATGACGCAAACCACGATAGCAGCCCAAATCCATCAGGCGCTTAATGTTTACGCCTACCTCACGGCGCAATTCGCCTTCTACGAGGTAGTCTTTGTCAATTACTTCACGAACTTTTGCGATGTCTTCGTCAGACAATTCATGTACACGACGTTCACCGGCAACGCCCGCTTTTGCACAGATATTCTGTGCGGTTTCTCTCCCAATGCCATAGATAGAGGTCAGTGCGATCTCAAGTTTCTTGGCAGTAGGAATATTTACACCAGCTATACGAGCCAAATTAACTCTCCATTATACTATAAAATAAATTAAACCATTCAAAAAGTTGATCACCACTCTTCAAAATTAATGCGGATTATAGGGCATAATTTCTTAGAGTCAACAATTCTTTTAAAAAAAATACATTTTTTCACATTTTTTTAATAATCGAAATCAAAGCGCCTTTTCATTTTAATCAAAAAAACGCCCCGAAACCTAACATTCAAGGCGCTTTTTCAAAACACTTTACTTTTTCTTTTTATTAACCAAAGCAGCCTTCTTTAACAGTCCTTCATACTGATAGGCAATTAAATGCGACTGAACTTGGGTTATAAAATCCATTGTTACCTGAACCACGATGAGCAGAGTCGTTCCGCCCAAAACAAACGGAACCGAAAGTTTTGCAATCAGGATTTCCGGCAAAATACACAGCGCTGCTAAATAAAACGCGCCGAGTACCGTCAAACGGGTAACAACATAATCCAAATACTCTGCCGTGTTTTTTCCCGGTCTGATACCGGCAATAAAACCGCCGTGTTTCTTCAAATTATCCGCTGTTTCTTCAGGGTTAACCACAACCGCCGTATAGAAAAAGGCAAAGAAGATAATCAAAAACGCATACAAAGCCAAATACAATGGCTGTCCGTGTCCTAAATAACGGCTCAGCGTCTGCACCCATTCCGGCCCGTTATTTGACCAGATATTAGCCACGGTAATCGGCAACAACAATAAAGCGCTGGCAAAAATCGGCGGAATAACACCCGTCGGGTTAACTTTAAGCGGCAAATGAGAGCTTTCAGCCGCGCTCATACGCAAACCAACCTGACGCTTGGGATATTGAACCAAAATTTTTCTTTGTGCCATTTCAACTTTTAAGATGATATAAACCAAAGCAATGCTCATAACAAACAAGCTCAAAATAACCAAAGGAGACATAGAACCGATACGTCCCAACTCCCAGGTTTGCGCAATGGCCGACGGAATATTGGCGATAATGCCGACCGTAATAATCAAAGACGACCCGTTGCCAACCCCGCGGGAGGTAATCTGTTCACCGAGCCAGACAATAAACATCGTTCCGCCGGTTAAAGAAATAATCGTGGAGAAGATAAACGTATACGGCGCAATAACAACAGCACTTGACCCGTCATTGTTAGCAAGGCTCATCAACCCGACAGCGATACCATACCCCTGAACAATTGTAATCAAAACCGTCAGAAGCTTGGTATAATGCATCATTTTGCGATGTCCGGCCTCACCCTCTTTTTTAAGTGCGGCCAAAGACGGCAAAATGGATTGCCCGAGCTGTAAGATAATAGATGCCGAAATATAAGGCATAATGTTTAATGCAAAAATTGTCATACGTTCCAACGCACCGCCGGAAAACATATTAAACATACCTAAAATACCGTTTGAATGTCTGGCAAAAATTTCGGCCAAAACCCGCGAATCAATCCCCGGAAGCGGAATAAACGTTCCCAAACGGAAAACAATCAGAGCCAAAACCGTAAATAACAAACGCTTTTTTAAGTCCGTTGCCTTGGAAAACACGGAAGCATCCATATTCGCGGCCATCTTTTCTGCTAATGATACCATTTTTATTTCCTTAAAATTATTATTTAACAAACAGGAGAGTCTTCTCCCAAGTCTTGCATAATCTAATACATAAAATTTAATTTTGCCTTTAAAAACTTAATTTTTTCCACCACCTTTTAAAAAAAACCGCCTTTCCTAAAATTTTATGGCTGGACAACAGCATTCTTTTGTGCTATAATACCCAAAATATGTGCTAAAGGAAAAAAACAATGGCTAAGCTGACGACATATGCGGATATTCCCGAATTAAGTGATACGGCTGCGCTGTTTCACGATAAAAGCGAATATACATACATTATCAACGCCGAAAAATACCAGCAAACCGGCGAACTTGATGTCAAACGTGTTTTAAAAGAGGACTTATTGCCCGAAGCCAGCACTTCTTATGTGTTCTTTAAGCGTGAGGGCTGCCACGGTTATCCCTTAAACGAACAAGACCTTACGATAAAAAGCAGTCTGGGCTACGTCGGCCCATTTCAGATGAACAGCGCCGCCTGCAACGCCTTCCTCAAACATATGAAAGAAAACCACCCCGAAACAGCCCCTTACATCACAGCAAAAGGAACGTCAGGCTATATGAATTTTGTAAAAAAATATCCTGATAAAGAAAAATTAATTCAGACAATTGAAAACTACGCTCTCGATGGCTACTTTGACGGCCGTATCGGCAAACCGGACACTCTGGCAAAAAATCTCGCCAAACAATTAAACAAAACCGATGAAAACGGTACCCCTGATGCAACACGCCTGCCCCTGCATGTTATCGCTTCCCTACCAACTGGCGTAATTGCACGCGGCAATGGTCGCGCCTTTGATAAAAATATTTCCAAAATGACTGAAAACAACATAGATAAACACTGTATAAGCTGGATTAGTAGCAATCTCGGCCGTAATGCCTATAATCAACTCAAACAGGTGGATTATCTGACTCCCGAAATTATTGAACAATACCAGACGATGAATCTCTCCGGCGCCGAAAAGCTGCAGCAAAAATACGCCGAGCTTGTTCGTAAACAAGAAAACAAGATAATACAAAATATAAACACACTGGGTCCCGCAAGTATTGCTCCAAAAGACAACTTAAACGTTTCTCTCGCAATTCCGGAAGAACTGAAGCTTAAAATAGAACCAGATAATCGTCAAAAAAAGCTGCTGGCCAAACTGCAGGCCAAAGAGACCAAAAAGAAATTAAAAGAAAAAGAAGAAACGCCCTCAAAAACCACCGTGAAAAAAGAGCAACCGACCTCAACAGTTACCAATAATGACATTTTATCACGGATTAAAGCCGAACACGGACGCCTTTAAAAATATCAAATATACATACTAAGATGTATAAAAAAATACTCTGTCGGACTGGACAAATTAATTTTCTTATCCTATATTGCTCCTCGATTAAACGATAAGAAGTAAGATTTTATAATAAAAGAGGTAGTTATAAAAAAATGTCAAAAGTTAAAATATTAACCGGCGCAGGGATTATCGCCGCCGGAAGTTTATTTTCTGGTATCAAGACACCGGATTTCGGTCTTGTTTTTCCATCTTTTGCCAAAACCGGCACAACTATCACCCCGACAGACACAACAAAAATTTTCCCGCAGGCTTTAGATACAATTGAAACTCTTTCTAAAAGAAAAGCGCTTAAAGTCTACCATCGTTTCGAGGAAATTCCCGCAATTTCGGATAAAGAAGCAATTTTATACAACAAAAATGAATACACTTATATCATAAACGCCGATAAATACCAAAAAAATGGCACAATAGAACTAAAGCGCGTCTTAAAAAAGGAGCTGACCAAAGCAAACACCTTAAGCCTTATTTATCGTAGCGAATGCGCCACATATACACCTAAAGCCGAGGAAGATCAATTAGTCAAATATGAAATTGATTTAAAATTAATCAACCCAACCGGAAAATTCAAAGGCCCGTCGCAGATGAACGATATCGGCGTCCTCTTTTTTATTAAATATTTGGCAGCCAATCCCAAAACCAGACAATATGTCCTCCCTCTTTTAAAAACAAAAGACGGCACAAAAACAGAAGATGTTGCCAAAAGGCTTGAACAAAAATTTTTCACCCCCGAAAGCAAAATTCGTAATATGGATGAACGCGAAGCCGTCATCGCCTCCCCCGTCTATCAAAACCTGAGGTTAAAAGATAACGCTTGGCAGCTCTTGGCTTCAAAAAATCTCAAGCGTTTCATTGCCAAAGAAGAAGCTAAAAGACACAAAACGCTAACCAACACAACCAAAAATTATCTCCTTTTAACCGAGCTGTTTCCAAGCGAACAAGAATTTCAAAACAGTCTTGAAGAATATAATCTGGCATTTTTTCCGTTAGCGCGTCCCGGTAAACCCAAAGTTGTTATGCAAACCCTTGCCCAAGGCCTGAACCTCAAAAATAAAGAAGGCAATCTTGATGCAACCAGACTTCCGACTTTTGCCATTGCCGCCTCCTTAAGCCACATCAACTGGCAGGGAAACGGTCTGAAAGCGCTTTTAGATGTCAAACGCAAGGGACGGTTTATAACAAGTCAGGATAAAATTCAACAAAGACTTCGCAGTATCGTTAAGGCTTGGGTCTGCGGCAAAAGCAAAACTTATGGTGTCGACGAACTGGCTAAATTAAACATCATCACGCCTGACATTATCCGTCAATACCAAAAAATAGAACTCCCCGGTGCCGAAGAGTTAGCTTTTAATTATCAAAAAGAAGTTATCAAAGCCGAACAAAATCTGGAAAGAAAAAAAATGCTTGCCAAAGCCAAAGAAGCTCCTTCTGAAACTTTGATGTTAAGAACCATAGATTTTAAAACAAGATAATTTCTTTACCTGACACAACAAAAAACGCAATTAAAAAATTGCGTTTTTTTATCCTCGGATAAAATATCTTATTAAACCTTCTGATAATCAAACCAAACCGGCCGGCGTCCCTCGCGCAGCGCTTTCATCTGATACTTGGTTCTAACCCAGTCCGAAGGCTCCCGTTTCCAGTCATCGCCGCAGTGTGCCGTCCAAACAAAAGCCTCGCAATGATGCATAGTCCTCAAAACGTGTCTTTTGTATACCGGATGATCTGTCGCAATCCGAAACAATCCGCCTTTTTTTAAAACTCTTGCCACTTCTTTAAGATTATCAGGGTTAACAAAACGCCTGCCCGCATGCTTCTTTTTCGGCCATGGATCCGGAAACAACAAAAACACTTTATCAAAAAATCCGTCCGGAATATTTTGAAATAACAATCTCACATCGACATCAAATACACGGATATTATGAACAGGATAGTCTGACGCCTGCAAACTATCCGGCAGATGATCCCCTTCCTTAATTCCGCTGATAAGCCCCAAAAGATTGGCAACACCGTTTTGAAAAACCTCCACGCCGACATACCCGTTCTGAGGATTATTTTTAGCCTGCCCGAACAAATGCTGCCCGTCGCCAAAACCGATTTCCAGACAAATCTCTTTTTTCTCGCCACCAAATAAATCAGGTAACTTAAAATCACTCTGTGACGAAACCTTAAGTTGCGGCAACATCTGCTCTAATAAAAACGCCTTGGCTTTACGGATAACCCGCCCTTTCCGGCGGCCGAAAAACTTCGGCGTTTCACAAGCGTTTCCCGCAGCATTATACATCAGAAGAAACCTCGTCCCTATCGCGCAGGCTGTTTAACATCGTTAAAAGCGCAGTCCGTGCCTTTGTCGGCAGAGCATAAAAAGCCTTCAAAAGCATTGTCGCCTCTGTTCCTTTCATCGGATCAAACTGTTGGTCAATATGGTCTTCTTCCAGAAAACCCGCCCCGTAAATCGTGTTATATTCGGGAAGCTTCGTATATGACTCTGTTGTCACATCGTCATAAAAATAGTCAATATCAACACCCAAAATCGTTGCAATGCTGTATAACCGCCCTGCACCAATTCTGTTAACACCTTTTTCATATTTTTGAACTTGTTGAAATGTAATCCCCAACCGTTCGGCTAATTCTTTTTGGCTAAGCTGCAAAAGCTTTCTTCTGGCGCCGATTCTTGCGCCGACATGTACGTCAATAGGTCCGATGCCGCTTTCTACCACTGCATCATTGCTTAAAATTTCTGATTTTCTCTTACGACCGCGTGGCATAATATTTCTCCCGAAAAATTAGTAAAACTCTATTCGATATCCGAATACAATTGTTTTATATAATTAATTAAAAAAAAATGCAACTATTTTTTTAATCTCCATACAACTCTGACATTATATAAACTTTAATTCTGGTTGTATCTACTTCCGATTATAACAATTATTGATTGAAACCGACACTCCTGCCCCCAGCAAAAACAACACCAGCAACCCCGCTAAAACAAGATTGCCCCATTGTCCGTAAATCGTGTTTTTGCTTAATTTAAAATCAATTTTAACATCTCTTGCACCGATTTCGTTCAGCTCGATTCGTCCCAAAATCTCACCGTTCGGCGCAATCACCGCGCTAATTCCCGTATTTGCGCTGCGAATAACCGTAACCCCTTCTTCAACGGCTCTCATTTGTGCCGCCGCCAAATGTTGATACGGTCCCGCACTCACGCCGTACCAGCCGTCATTGGCCAGCACTGCCAAAATCTCCGGTTTTTCGCTCTTATTAAGCACTTCATGCGGAAAAATACTTTCATAACAAATAGCCCCGCCCATAACCGGCACCCCCGCAACTTTTATAAGCTTGTATTTCTCCCCTCTGCCCAAATCGCCGATAACACCCGCAATCGGCCTCATAAAGTCAGGCAAATACGTCCGAAACGGCAAATACTCACCAAACGGCACCAAATGCGCCTTGTCATAATAGTCTTTAATCTCCCCCCTGCCATTAATGACAAACATCGAATTATACGAAACGGTCTTCCCGTTTTCCATACCAACCCGCAACAATCCCGTCACCAAAAAGCCGTTTTGCGGCACGGCTTCCGTCAGCTCCAGCAAATGCTCCCTGTCATAATCCAAAAAATAAGGGCAGGCCGTCTCTCCCCAAAACACCAAATCAACATCGTTGAGGTTAAGCCCGCTCTCCTCGTTTTTTTCTTTACTTAAATCAATATATTCCCGAAAATTTTTATACGCCACCGCTTTATGCCATTTTAACGTCTGCGGAATGCTGGGTTGCACCAGACGAACGGTCAAACTCTCGCCTTTTTCAAGTTTCTTAGCACCATACCCTGTCCCCAAAACAAAAAACAGCGGAATAAAAAGAAAAAATAAACACCCCTTCAAAAATCTTCTTTCTTTCACACTCTCGCCAAGCAACGCCGCTCCGCACAAAAACATCATCAGCATTAAAGACAAACCGTACGTCCCAATCTCAGCCGCCCCCTGAATCAGCCTGATATCAAAACTAAGCGCCGTCCCCAGTAAATTCCACGGAAATCCCGTAAAAATAAAACTCCTCACCCATTCAAAAAAAACAAACGCCGCGCAAAACAACAGCACTCGCCCGTATCTTTCCTTAATTTTTCCCGAAAGAGCCGCCGGTATCGCCCAAAACAATCCGAAGAAACCGCCCGTTGCCAAAAACACCACCGGCACCAAAGCCGCAAACCGCTGATCATCTATCAAAAGGGCATTACTAATCCACGAAAAACCAACCGCATAAAAGCCAAAACCGAACGCATACGCACTCCAAAACAGCTCTTTTGGGCTTCTTTCTGTTCCCAATAAATAAAAGAGAAACAAGATAAGCGCCGCATATCCCGCAAGGCTGTTTACAAACGGCGGAAACACGAGCGAACCGACTGCTCCTGCGCACATCAAGCCCAAAAACAAAACAACTTTTTGCTTAAAAGACTTTACAGCGTTCGTCATCTCTTAAGCTTCTTCCGCTTCTTTATACGGATTCTCTATCGAAAATGCCGCCAAAATCTCCGTTTCCAGCCCTTCCATTTCCTCTGCTTCTTCGTCTTCCTGATGATCAAACCCCAAAAGGTGTAAAAAGCCGTGTACCAGCAAATGGCAATAATGGGCATAAATGCTGATACCCTTAAGCGCAGCTTCTCTCTCAAGCGTTTCATAAGCAAGAATAATCTCGCCTAACTCCGCCTCATCGACATCACCCAATTCGTCCCAAAATTCGTCATCATCAATATTGGCAAACGAAAGCACGTTCGTCGGCTTGTCCATTCCGCGAAATTCCCGATTAAGCCGGTGAACTTCCTCATCATTGCTCAAACAAACATTAACGCTATACGTCTTGTCAAGCGCCAAAAGCTCATGATTATTCACCGCTTCAGCGACATATCCGAAAGCCAGCTCCTTCAACTCTTCCGCCACTTTAACCGCGTCAAAGTCGACATTCTCCGTCCATTGTTCGTCCTCAACAATGACATCTAAAACAACTTTACTTTTCATCTTGTGCCTTTTTGCTCTTTTCCTCATATGCTTTAACAATCTTGGCAACCAGACCATGACGAACCACATCATTGGCCGAGAAAGTCACCGAACCGATATTTTTAATCCCTTTCAACGTATCCAAAGCGTCGCGAAGTCCGGAAATCACGCCGCGCGGCAAGTCAACCTGACTCAAATCGCCGTTAACCACCATGCGCGAATTTTCACCCAAACGGGTTAAAAACATTTTCATCTGCATCGGCGTTGTATTCTGCGCTTCATCCAAAATCACAAAAGCGTTTGAAAGTGTACGCCCGCGCATAAACGCCAGCGGCGCAATTTCAATCTCGCCGAGAGCAAGTTTTTTATCCACCTGCTCAGCCGGCAGCATTTCATACAAAGCGTCATACAAAGGTCTTAAATACGGGTCGACTTTATCTTTCAAATCCCCCGGCAAAAAGCCTAAGTTTTCTCCGGCTTCTACCGCCGGACGTGATAAAATAATCTTATCAACCGCCCCCTCAAGCATCATCGAAACCGCAAGTGCCACTGCCAAATACGTTTTACCCGTACCGGCAGGCCCCAAACCGAACACCAATTCATTGTTCATCATCTCGGTAATATATTGCGCCTGCGTTGCCGAACGCGGATAAATATAACGTTTTTTCGTTTTAAGCACAATCTCGCTTAAAGACTGCTTCTCGTCAGCCGAACCCGAACCGCCGCAAATACGCACTGCGGCTTTAACTTCCTGCTCGCCGATAATATGCCCTTTGCTCGCTTTTTCATATAAAATATCCATCGCCGTCTTGGCGTTTTCAATATCTCCCGACGCTCCTTTAATCGTAATCTGGTTGCCAAAGCTCAAAATCTCAACATTAAGCATCCGCTCAATCAGTCGGATATTTTCGTCATTAACCCCCACCAAAACTTTCAAAAGCTGGTTGTTAAAAAGTTCAAAATTAAGTTCAGCCATTTTAAAGCACCTCCCCGCTTAAAGAGTTCATTGAAGCACCATTAACCCGCACTTCAACAATTTTGTTGATTAAAGAAATATCCGCCTTGGCATACAAATTCTGCATATAAGGCGTCCGTCCGGTCAGTTGGCCTTTATGCCGCCCGTTGCCTTCAAACAAAACCGGCATAACCTTGCCAACACTTCCCTGATTAAACTTCAACTGATAATCAAATAAAAGCTCCTGCAAAACAGCTAACCGCTCTTTTTTAACCGCTTCTTCAACCTGATTATCCATCACCGCTGCCGGTGTCCCCGGCCGCTTGCTGTATTTAAATGAAAAAGCCTGAATATATTTAACCCGGTTCACCACCTCAAGCGTTTTCGCAAAATTTTCATCTGTTTCCCCCGGAAAGCCGACAATAAAGTCAGACGACATTCCGATATCCGGATTCGCTTCTTTTAACTTCTCAACCACCCGCAAATAATCATCGCGCGTGTGCCGTCTGTTCATCTTCTTTAAGATAACATCTGAACCGGACTGTATCGGCAAATGCAAATACGGCATTAATTTTTTAAGATTCTTATGGCATAAAATCAAATCATCGTCCACATCTGCCGGATATGACGTCGTGTAGCGCAACCGCTTAATTCCGTCAATCTCCGCAACTTTATTTAACAGATAAGCCAAATTGCGTTCTTTACCGTTTTCATCTTCACCATGATAAGAATTAACATTCTGTCCCAAAAGGTTAAGCTCGACACTGCCCGTTTCGGCAAGTCGTCTTGCTTCTTTTAAAATATCACTAACCGGTCTTGAGGTTTCCACCCCGCGGGTATAAGGCACCACGCAATACGTGCAAAAATTATTGCACCCTTCCTGAATCGCCAAAAACGAACACCCGCCCAAAGACTTGTTTTCCGGCAGATTATCAAATTTAGATACCGCGGAAAATTCCGTATCCAAAAGCTTGGCGTCCCTCTTATTAAAGATTTCCTCAACCACCTCTTTAAGCCGGTAATAACGAAGCGGCCCCAAGGCAAAATCAACATAAGGCGCTCTTTTTAAAATCTCCGCGTCTTCTGCCTGAACCACACAACCGGTCACACCGATAATCGTGTCTTTCCCCTCTTCGGCGCGCTCCAGTTTAATTTCATATTCCCGTCCCAAGTCAGAAAAAACTTTTTCTGCTGCTTTTTCCCGAATATGGCAGGTGTTAAACACCACAACATCGGCGTCTTTCTGGTTCTGCGCCGGCGCTAACCCCATATCTTCAAGCATATTGGCCATTCGGTTGGAATCATAAACATTCATCTGGCAACCGAACGTTTTAATAAAATATTTCTTAACCATACCTCTTAACATAAAAACCTATACAAATTTATTAATACCCCACATTATAGCACCAAACTTTATTTTTTCAAACAAAATTTTCCGCTCCCGTTCGATTTTCTTTAAACCCTGCGTTTTCTTGTTGCAAGATTAACATTTTTTTGCCACAATATCATTAGAAGGAAAGGAGAACTCCCATGACAATCTATGAAAAAAAGCCTCAGGCGCTGCACTACACCGCTCCCGATGACACCATTCTTATCAAAAAAAACTTAAAGAAAAAATTCAAACAAACCGATGATAAAGAGCTGTCAGCCCTAACGCGTGAAGTCATTTTTGCCCCAAACTCTTATACAACTGAAATAAACGGCAAACCGCTTCCGATTTCCGATGTCCGCGAAGCCCTCGCTGACACGATAGAAAACACGCGCTCCGCCGCTGAGTTTATCCCCTATTCGCTTGATGCTGAAATCGCCGACCTGATTGAACAGGCCAATTGTGAAACCTCCTCAATGAACGAATATTATCGTTGGATAACCGCCACAATGGACATTATCCGTCACACCGCAGACGGCGAAGTCACTAAAAGCGATGTAGATGAGCGGCAGGATTTTATAGCCATGAGTTATGATCGTGAGGCAGAGATTCTCCTCTGCTTGGCGCTCTATGAAGGCACAAACAACCCCAAAAACAAAGAAAAAATCGACCTCTTAAAGTTTAAGCTTGCAAGATTGCGCGAAATGCGAAGCCTCGTGCGCAACACTCCCGCAAGAACAAGCCGCAAACCGCTTGAAAAAGAAAAACTTGCCGAGTATTATCAATATTGTCATGATTTATTAACACAAAATAACATTTTTTCGCCAAATTTTAACTTGAAATTAAAATTAAATATAAATGATGATACTGACGAAAATTTGGATGAGTCTCTGTCTTTTCTTGACAGCCTGCGTCAAAAAATACTTCATTTGATGCACTTTAAAGAAACCGCAGACCTCCCGAACACCCGTTCCGAAACCTTGGTGCAAACCGAGCAAAACACCCTTTCCCTTAAGAAAACGGTCGTTCGGCTCCACCCCTCAAAAGAACGGGAATAAAACAATTATATAAGGAGAAAACTTATGGAAGTTATACTCGAAACCCTGCTTTGGTGCATTGAATGCGTTTTGGAAGTATATTTAATTTTAACCGTCACCAGCGTTGTGCTTTATTGGTGTATGCACTTTCAGCTCATCGGTCAGGGCGGTGCCGCATTCAAAAAGTTCTTGGCTTTTCTGCACCAAGTCACCGAGCCGGTATACGCCAAACTTCGTGAACGTATTAAACCTGTTTCCGGTTTTGACATTTCACCCTATGCGCTGATTATGGCCATTATGCTTGTCTTGCACATTATTGAAAAAACAAGACAGGTCTTAACCGACTGAGAATAATGTTTTACGAAACAAACGAAAGCAGTTGCATTTTAAGAATAAGACTGACGCCAAACGCCTCCAAATGCGCCGTTTTAGGAACATTTGTCGACGCCTCCGGCGCAGTCTTTCTTAAAATCAGCATAACCGCCGTCCCCGAAAAAGGCAAAGCCAACGCCGTACTGATAAAGTTTTTAAGCAAAACCTTAAAACAGCCCAAAACCGCCTTTTCTTTCATCAGCGGAGAGACGGACCGCTATAAAAAAATCCTCTTAAATACCCCCCTCACCCCCGAACTTGCCAATACCTTAAACCGTCTGGAGAATAAAAATGACAGCGAAAATCATTAATGGCAAAGAAATCGCCAAAAACATAAGGCAATCATTAAAAGAAAAAATTTCTTTGTTAAAAACACCGCCCGCGCTTGCCGTCATTTTAGCAGGGTCAGACCCCGCAAGTGAAATTTATGTCAAAAACAAAGAAAAAGCCTGTCATGAAGTCGGCATAACCGCCCGCACCCATAAATTCCCCGCAACCGTCTCCGAAAAAGAGCTGCTAGACCTGATAAACGACTTGAACCGCACTCCTGACATAAACGGTATTCTGGTTCAGCTCCCCTTGCCTGCACATATCAATTCCGAAAAAATTTTGCAAGCCGTATCGCCCGCCAAAGATGTTGACGGTTTTCACCCGTTAAATACCGGTTTATTACAACAAAAATCCCCCGACACTTTTATTCCCTGCACACCGAAAGGCATTATCCGCCTGCTTCATAGCCTAAGCCTAGACCTCACCGGCTTAAACGCTGTCGTCATCGGCCGTTCGCAGATTGTCGGTCTCCCGGTATCTAACCTTCTGTTGCAGGAAAATTGTACCGTCACCGTCACACATTCCAAAACCCAAAACCTCTCCGCCCTTTGCCGCTCCGCTGACATTTTAATTGCAGCCCTCGGCAAACCCGAATTTATCACCAAAGAATACATCAAGCCCAGCGCCATTATCATTGATGTCGGCATTAACCGAACCCCAAACAGCCTGAAAGGCGATGTCAGGCTTAAAGACGCCTTAGACACAGCCGCATACGTCACCCCCGTCCCCGGCGGAGTCGGCCCGATGACAATCGCTATGCTCTTAGAAAACACCTTCGAAGCATTTTTAAAACAAAACCGCCCTTAAAATCCGTTTTTGCCTGCATTATATTATCACTCAAACAATAACCACCGCAAGAGAGGAAAAATGCAGTACACCGGCAACATCTTTTTATACAACAACAACTCCATAAACAAAGAACTCTATCACCAAAATCTCGAAAAAATGGGCTACTTCCTGTTTGATACCGACAATCTGCACAAATTCACCCTTTATCATAAAGAAATCACCCCCAACGTCATCTTGTTTGACTTTGACCGTCAAACCCCGTTTGATTTCATCACCTCGCTTGAAAACAAATTTGAGCGCTCCACCGTTCCGCTTGTTGTCGTCTCCGAAGCGCCCAAAGCCCTGATATATCACCCCTCAATTGCTCATTATCTCACTCATGACGCCGCCAAGAAACAGCTCTTAAATATTCTTGAAAGCTACTGCACGGGCAATAAAAAACACCATGTCCTTTATATCAACCTCAAACCTTACGAACGCCCCGGCTTCGCCCAATCTGTCACCGACGCCGGCTACTCCCTCTTTGAGGTACACAACACTCAGGCCGCAGCAGCCTATCTTGCCAAAAACACCCCCTCGGTGATATGTGTCAATTTTCACCCTGCCTTAAGCAAATCGCAAAAAGCCTTTGCCCACCCCAAAACATTTTATGTGCAAAACTCACAAAATATTAAGGAAATAGAACAGTTTTTGCATTAACTTACAAAGCCGTAACCCAAATCGGACGGAAATAAAGTTATGGCACTGAAAAATTTAACCAAAAAAATTTATGACACCACCTTAAATTTGGCCTCCAAACCAAACGCTTTAACTTGGCTCTTTGCCATATCGTTTATTGAAAGCTCGTTTTTCCCGATTCCGCCGGATATTATGATTATCCCAATGGTTTTGGCCACCCCGAAACAAGCTTACAAAATCGCCGGCGTCGCCACGCTTGCCAGTGTCCTCGGTGGCTACTTTGGTTATTTCATCGGTGTTTACGGCTTTGAGCTGATTGCCCGCCCGCTTTTAGAGTTTTATGGTTATATGGCAAACTTCACAAAGTTTGAAAACTACTACCACGAATACGGCGCGTGGATAGTTTTTGGCGCCGGAATCACCCCGTTCCCCTATAAAATTATCACTATCGCCAGCGGCGCGGTTCACTTAAACCTGATTGTTTTCACAATTGCCTCAATCCTCGCCCGCGGCATCCGCTTTTACCTCATCGCCTACCTCTTAAAACGTTTCGGCGAACCGATGAAAAGCTTTATTGAGAAAAACTTAAACCTCCTCTCCATCCTTTTTCTCCTGCTCCTCATCGGCGGCTTCGCGGTTATCAAGTGGCTCTAGGCTAAAAGTTTATTAACATGACACAAATTTTATCATCCTGAGCGCAAACGCTGCACGCTTTGCGAATATCTGTTAAGGTCATATCTCTGACACATTTTCTTATTGTTTTATTGCAATAAAGGTTGCCATAGCGCGTGTATGCACTGGAAGCTTGGTCTTCGCTGTTTTTGCGCCAAATATCTACATAATATAAATTATCAGCAAATTGCATAAAAACATCTCGATAAATAGCCTCACAAACAAAAATCGATGTATCGTCA